>JBIKVI010000095.1:0-14919 GCA_044356935.1 Silvanigrellaceae bacterium
TATCCAATATGCATAACTAAAATTTTATACCAACAAGCATCCTCAGCCCACTGCCCAAACGTGCCGATACCTCCTGTACTCGTGACGATGGAGGTCTTGGATGCTCGTAAGGATAGGTCGACGTCATTTCCTGAAGGGAGCCGGCGGAGCCATGCTGGCCATTCCCTTCCTCCGAAGCTTGACGGACTTCGTTGAAGCGCGCGCGGCCGTGGCCAACCCTCTCAAGCGCATCATCCTCATCGCGCAGCCACACGCGGCGGCGCAGATGCACCGCTGTCCCGAGCTCTCGTTCGCGAAGTACGGCGTTGGGAATGCTTCGTTCCTCACTGTCGACGCGGCGCGGGGCTTGCGTCACGGCACCATTCCCACCGACCCCGCGACAATGGCCAAAGGCTTCGATATCGCAGCCTTGCGGGGAGCGGGCAATCCCATACGCGAGCAGATGTGCGTCTTCAACGGCATGATGTCGCCAGGCAACGACGTCCATGGCCATATCGATCGCACGAAGTGCAACATGGCCTTCTCCGGAAACATCCATTTTCAAGAGCGAGGCATTTCGATCGATCAGGTTCTGCACGAAAAAGTTTACGGCGCCCGGGTGCCCGATCTTCGCAGTGTGCACATGGGCTCGCAGGCCGAACTGTTCTATACCGACCGGGTGGGGACGAACCCGAACCACATTCAGTCGCCACGAGAAGCTTACAACACCCTCATCCGCCCCAAGGCCCTCGCGAAAGCGTCTTCGTCGGGCACGTCCGCCCCGCCCGCTCCAACACCCTCAGGCCCTACCGACGACGAGATTCTCGAGGAAAGCGCGGTCAATGCCCTCTCCGCGGAACGCCAGACTTTGCAGGCCCGCGCCGACCTGTCTTCGGCAGACAAACAGCTTCTCACTGCCTACTTCGACAACTTGAGTGACCTCGAGAAGCGGGTTGGTGGACGCAGGGGAACGACACCCGTTCTTCCTCCCGAGGAGATCCCATTTTCGTGCACGGCTCCCGCGAGCGCGAACATCGACGAGCGGCGTTTCATCCCTAAGCAAGGTGACAAGCCCGGAGAACAGCACGACGCCCGCCATGCCGCGGAGACCTACGGCATCGTCGCGAGGCTCGCCTTCATGTGCGATGTGACTCGAGTCGTAGGCGTCAATCTTGGCGGATGGGCCACGATGATGCCTGCGTCATACGACCAGGTCACTCGGCATACGAACGGACAATACGACGACCATCAAACCATTTGGCACCCCATCGGCGATGGCTTGCGGCCAGAGCTGCATGTGGTGTGTGCCGATCATGTGGGCCTCGCCGCAAAAATCGCCTCGGACCTCCACGCGGTTAAAACCGACGATGGGAGCTCGACCCTCCTCGACGACACCCTCATCATTTACGCGTCGGAGTTCGGGGCCGTGAGCGAGACCTGGACCGACGGGCATGGACACACCGACTACTGTTACGTCACTTTCGGAGGGAAAAACGCGATCAACGTCGGCAAGTATTACGACTCCCTCGGCGGGACGCGGCGTCCCGTAGGGGCTTACGCGTGGACAGTGAACAACTTCCTCCAAACCATCCTGACCGCCTATGGACTCTCCAAGGAGGACTGGGAGCCTCTCAACGGCAATCGCGCCGGGTTCGGACGATTCTCGGGAACAAGTTCCAAGGCGACTTGGGGAGACACAACTGTCACTGTGGCTGGCGCCAATGACGCTGAAAAGCGAGCCGTGCTGCCCTTGGTCCTGAAGGGAGTTTCGTGATGACGTCGCGAAAAATGATGAAGCTCGCGAGCCTCCTCCTTGTGGCCACAGCGGGATGCGGCGACAAGTCCCCCGGCAAATCCATCATAAACACGCGAGGAGACACCCTCTCCCGGGGCCGCATCGAAAAGCGCGCTGAGGTGCTCGTTACCAAGCAGGCCGTATCCAACGCTCACGCGGCCGTCGCTGTTCCCCCACCCAACGCAGGTGGGGCCGACGGTGGAGTTCGCGACGCTCGCCCTCTCTCCGTGAACGCCCTCAAGACGCTCTCGTGCGACGCGGGAAAACCCGAAACCATGCCGTTTCGTTCGCTTCGCCTCACCTCGTTCCAAATGCGAATTTCGCTCGAGGACGTCTTCGGCACCGTCGCGCAGTCGGAGGAGGTGCGAAGGGCATTCGCGCAACTGCCTGTTGACGAACAAAAGAACAGATACGCAAGCCATACTCGTTTCACTGCCATCGGTCGATTCAATGCTCAGTTGGCTTTGGCCAGTTCCCTCGCCAAGTCAACCATGGCTAGCGACGCCAACGTGCGCCTCGTCGCAGCGCGCCTGGGCGTGACGTGTGAAGCCGCCATTGGCATGCCTTGGTCAGGGTGTGGCGAGTCGTTCGCGGCGGCGCTTTCGACCCGCCTGAAACGCAAGGCGGCCGATGCCGGAGAACGTGCCCGACTAAAGTCCGTATTCGACAAGTCCAACCAGCGGAAGGCCGACGCCTCACTCGCTTGGCGCGGCGTCGTCCAAGGCCTGCTGATGTCGCCGGACTTCCTTTATGCGAGCGACTCGCTGAAGGCGGACGGAAGCCTCGACGGACGCGCCGTCGGCACCCGTCTTTCGTTGGCAATCGCGGGCGCCCTTCCCGACGCGCCACTGCTCGCCGACATGGCCTCCGGAGCCATCATGGGAGCCGCCAAGCGCGAAGAACATGCGCGGAGGCTCCTTGCGAAACCCTCCGCGGAAAGGGCATTCGCGAAATTCGCGGAGGAATGGTTCGGCGTGCCCTTCAACCCCGCGGCAGCCACGAACTTCCCAGGAAATCCGTCAACGACACCTTTGGAACCTTATCGAGCGGCCATAGCGGCCGACTTCGGCGGGGCCGCGAGCCAGCCCGTTTTTCGGGGCCAAGGGCGATTCGCCGACATCATGCTCACCACGGCCGCCGTGCCTGGGCACCCATGGATTGCTTCTGCCTACGGCGTGCCGCAGGGCGACTCGGCGGTCTCCCTCGGCGATGAAAAGCGCGGGAACATTTTTTCGCGCGTCGCCTTCTTGAGCACGAAGGATGGGGGGAGGAACCTGCCCCACCGTGGCGTTTTCGTTCTCGAGCGCATGCTGTGCACTCCGCTCGGTGCTCCCCCCGCCAATGCGACGGCGGTCGCCGAAGCGATTTCCACCGATGGGCTTTCGCACCGCGAGCGCTGGGATGTCATTACGGCCGGCGCCAACTGCGTTGGATGCCACCGGGTCCTCAATCCTGTCGGAGCGGTCTTCGACGAATTCGACGGTTGGGGCCGTTACGAGCAAACGGAAACCATCACGAAAATGGGACAACCTCCACGCCAGGCTCCGTGGAACGTGGCGTCGACCATTCCTCTGCCGGGAGGCGTCTCCGTTGCAGCTAGCGGCCCCGTGGACCTCGCGCGCGCGTTGGGTTCGCACGACATGGCCAAGGTGTGCTTCGCGGTCAACTGGATAGACAACGCCTTCGCCTTCGAGAACAAGTCCAACTGCATGCTGAAGGCTGCATCGGAGCCTTTGTTCGCGGATACGACGGGAGGCGTGACGGAGATGATGATCCGGGTGGTGTCCTCGCCTGAGTTCCTCAAGCGCTGAGTCGAGGAGCGCGTTTGTCCACCCAAACCGCGCGCCGCACCGGCCTCATCGCGATGCGTTGGAGACCCAATTGGGCTTCGCTTTGGTCATCTCCATGGCGTCGAGCAATATCTGCGCGGCCTCTCGCAACTGGATGTCGCTCTTGCGAATGACGACGTTCTCGTTGGCGGCCTCGCGAGCCTCCTTCTCCTCCTGCTCGCGCTCCTTCTTCTTGTTGACGTCCTTTTTGGGATCCTCTTTGAGCGATACGGTGGCCTTGTCCTTCTCCACGCGGGCTTTTTCGGTCTTCTCGCGCAGCTCCGCGAACTCTTTGCTCTTGGCCACGCGATCGTTGCTCTGCTTGGTCAGCGCTGGCAACAGCGTCGCGAGAGTCTGGAGCGGGCGGAAGTCGGGCGCCGGCTTGATGGTATCGGCGCGCAGGACGAAGTCGTTCTCCTTTTCGCCGATATCGTAGACATCGAGGAGCGAGGGGATGCCGATGTCCGACGTGACACCCTTCTCCTGGTTGGTTTTTCCGCTGGGCCGGTAGAACTTGCTTTGCGTGACCTTGATGGCACCGTCGGATTTACGGCCGGCCGTGCCCGGGATGTCCTGCACCACCTGGACGGTGGCTTTACCGTAGGAATGCGCATCGCCCACGATGATGGCGCGGCCATAGTCCTGCAAGGCACCCGCGACGATCTCAGAGGCCGAAGCGCTGTACTTGTTGATCATGACCACGAGCGGACCGCTGTAGTGCACGCTGGGGTCCTGGTCCTGCTGCGTGCGGGTGATGCGTCGCCGGTCCACCGTTTGAACGACCGTGCCTTCTGGAATGAAGAGGCCCGACAAACGGATACTCTCCTGGAGATCGCCTCCGCCGTTGTTGCGCAGATCGAGGATCATGCCATCGAGACGGCCGCCCTGGAGTTTCTTGAGCTCGCGCAGCACGTGGTAGGAGGCCCCGTTACACTCGGTGCCCGGACGCATGCGGCAAGTGAAGTCGGTATAGAAGTTGGGAAGTCTGATGACTCCAACGCGTTTGCCGGCGAGCTCCATGACCTCACCCTTGGCCTCGCTCGCCGTGAGCTTCACGGCATCGCGTGTTATCTGCAGGGTGACGCGCTCATTGCCCGACTCGGCCTTGCGCAGGATGACGAGCTTCACCACCGTCCCCTTCTTTCCGCGGATGAGTCGCACGGCTTTAGAGAGATCCATATCGATGACATCGGTGAGGCCAGAGCCATCGCCGGAATCGACGGCGATGATCTTGTCGCTCACGCGCAATCGGCCATCGCGCGCTGCGGCTCCGCCGGGTACGACGGCCTGCACGGTGATGTAACCATCGATCTCTTGAAGGGTGGCGCCGATTCCCTCGAGCTGGTTGCCCAGGCGGATGTTGAAGTCCTCCTGCTCGGCCGGCAAGAAGTGGGTGGAGTGGGGGTCGAGTGCGAGCGCGAACGCGTTGATGAGGGAATTGAAGGCGTCGTCGGTGGTCTGCTCGGCGAAGCTCTTGCGCATTTGATCGTAGCGCTTCTTGAGGCGCTCGCGCGCCTTAGGCTCGCCGCCGTCGCCCGGGTCTTTGAGGTTGAGCACCTGGAACTTGAGCCGTTTGCGCCAGCGCTCGTCGAGCTCGCCGGCCGAGGCGGCCCAGTCGACCTTGCCCACGGGCATGTCCTCCTCCACCCCGAAGGTGAAGGGCTTGGCCAGGAGATCGAAGGCGAACTTCGTGCGCTCCTCGACTCGCTTGCGGTGGAGACTAGCTATTTCTTCAACGAATCGGCATTCGGCGCGCGCCACGAGGTCGTCTATTTTCTCCTCGAAGGAAGAGAACTTGGCGATGTCCGAAGCCAGGAAGTAGTTCTTGCCTGGGTCGAAGGTCTCGAAGAGCTTCTTGTAGGTGCGCCTCGAGAGCTCGTTGTCGAATGTACGGAAGACATAATGAAGGTCGAGGAACTGCCCTATACGGGCACGCGACTCAGCGCACGACAGCACTACATTTCGCTTGGGAGTGGGCTCGTTCACGGGCAGGGGACGACCGGCGTCTTGCGCGAGGGCGGCCGTCGGGGCGAAGACCGTAGCGGCCAAGTCGAGCAAAACGAGGGCGACGATGGCGAAGGTAGGGGTAGCGTGCGGCGCGAAGCGTGGAATCATGCGATTCTTCCTTAAGAAGCAGACGCCCTCAGACACGGCTCCCGCATGGGGCCGCCACCGCTGGATTCTAGCAGTTCGGGCGGATGGGAGGTCAGAAGTGTTTCCAACAATTGTCAAATGTCCTACCATCCCGCCCGAGTCTGCCACGCGAACGAGGAAAAATCTGCTGAGCGGGGAGTCATGACAGAATTGACCCATCAAAAGCGCACGATCGAAGAGAAAGCCAAGGCGCATATGGCGTTTGAGGCGTACCTCGTCGATCTCGGCCTCAGGCAGACGAAACAGCGGCGAGCTATCCTTGACGCCGTGCTCGTGCTCGGTCCGCACGTCGACGCGGAGACCATCGCCTTGCAAGCGCGGAAAATTGACACCAGCATCGGTTTGGCTACGGTCTACCGCACCCTGCAGCTCATGACCGACGCCGGACTCCTCGTGGAACGCCAGTTTGGCAAGGAGCGCACGCAGTTCGAGTTCGCCGACGAGGAGCATGAACACCACGACCATCTCATCTGCAACCGCTGCGGGGTCATCGTCGAGTTTTACGACGAAGCCCTGGAAGTCATGCAGGATCGCATCGCAGCGCAGCTGGGATTCCGCCTCACGCGCCATCGCATGGAGATGTTTGCCGACTGCCTCAAGGGAGAAGCCTGCGATCGGAACGGACAAGCCAAAGCGAAAAAGAGGACGAGGACCCCATGACCATTGCCCCTACAGCCCCCACAGCCGCCGCAAAAGCCACCCAAACTCCCGCCAGCCAAGTGTATCCACTTGAGGATGTCGCGACCAACGGATTTCCGTTTGCACGCACGCGCACGAAGCTCATCTGGTCGGTTTCCAATCACGCCCTTTCACGTCTGGCACCAGAAGCGCTCGCCCTCCGGTTCGCGCAGTTCGGCCTCGACGCGGCCCGGTTCACTTATTCCGTGCAAAGCGCCCCCCTCATTAAGAAGTTCCGCAACGCCCTGACGGCGTCCATGGAGGCGCGCGGCTCCGAGAGCGCTCCCGAGGGCGTTTGCCCGTTCGTCATGACGCCCTTAGGCCGTAGGGCTCTCCTGGTGGTCCCCGGGGGGCAGAAAGACCTCGCCGCTGGCGACGACATCGAGGTGCGCTTGCGCGTCGATGCCCAGGCGGTAGCCGACGTGGCGCTCGTCGATGAGGCTGGCGCTTCCGCCCACCTCGCGATCCTCGTGACGAGCCCCGACATGCTCTCCGGACTCGTGGAAGGCTCACGGCTCATTGTTTCCTACCAGCACACGGAACTGCGCGTCGACGCTCTGGAGCGCAGGGCCGATGGGGAGCTCCGTGCGCGCGCCAAGGTCCTAGAAGCGGCCACCATCCTCTCGGGCATGGATGTCCATTCCGCCGACATGCCCCGCGATATGTTCCCTCTCATCCCGGAGGACGCGCTCGCCTTCGAGCGCGGCTTCGATGAACTCGCCGACTACGTGGTTATCGCAGGCGTGGGCACGGTGGACGAACTCGCGCGCGCGCGACGCGCGCTCCTCGGAGAGGAGGCGCGCACAAGCAAGCGCCACCCTACCGTGGGTATCAAGGACGCGATCCGTGAGCGGACGTCATGCGTCCCGCCACGCCTCCTTCTCAAGGTCGACTCACGTGCATCGCTCGATCTCCTTCCCGCAGTGTTCGACGACGTGGACGGCGTCATCCTGTCGCGATCGGAGCTGAGCCTCACCGTTCCCGCCCACGAGCTTCCCATTCTGCAGAAGAAGCTCATCGCCGAATGCAACCACCGCGCGAAGCTCGTCGTCGTGGCTTCCGAACTCATGTACTCCATGCGCGTGAATCCGAATCCCACGCGCGCCGAGGTGAGCGACATGGCCAACGCTGCAGCCGACGGCGCCGACGCGCTCTTCCTCGCCGAAGAGGTCACCGAAGGCCCGCACGCCGAATTGGTGGCTGACGTGTCTAAAGAAACTCTGGCCAACTCGGAGCATCTCCACGATGCCAATTGGCACAGGGTGCCCTTCGAAATTGCCAACGACGACGACGCCGTGGCCTACGGCGCGTTGAACGTCGCGGAGCACGCAGGCGTCAAATCTATCGTGTGCCTCACAGAAGGCGGATACACGGCGTTGAGGCTTTCCTCGCTGCGCACGCCGGTCGACATCATCGCCGTGACTTACAATCACAACGTCATGCGACAGCTCTCGCTCCTGCGTTCAGTGCGGGTCCTCATGCTCGACCGCGCTCCCGCCTTCGACCAGATCCTGGAAGAGACAAAGAAACTGTTGGCGCGCTATTGCGGCTACGCGCGCGGCGACCGTTTCGTCTTCGTTTCCCTTACCGCGTCCCCGATAGCGGCACGGAACTCGAACCTGTTCACCCTGCAGGAAGTGGACTGAACCACATCATCCCGCCCCTGGCGGGAGAAGCCTGGCCGCTTGAACTGCGGCATTGAAAACTGGCAAGGGAAATGGCGCGCCCGGAGAGATTCGAACTCCCGACCCTCAGGTTCGAAGCCTGATGCTCTATCCAGCTAAGCTACGGGCGCATTGGGAACGTTGTGGAGGATGCCTCAACTTTCCAGAAAAGTCTCGTTTCCGGGGGATGTGTTTGTCGTTCCTTGCGCCTCTTCCCTTGCTCACCGCGGCATCGTTCGAAGAGCCGCCAGGTCGAGGGGGCGGCCCCTGGGGGCAAGGGCGTCGCGAATGGCCATCCCGGCCGCCACCCCTAAAAAGTATTAACACGATGATATTCGAATATAAATTTTAGACTATTTCCGAAATCTAAAGATTTGCCGCGTTTCGCTCGAATCATCGTTTGGACGCTCGCATTGCGGGCGACCCGGTCGATTTGGAGGAAACACCGACATGTCTAGGACACCACTCTTGCGCGGCGGCATCGCCGCGGCCATGGCATCTTGTTCTCTCGTACTCGCCGCCTGCGGGAACGATCGCATCCAAGGGACCTCTACCGCAGGCGTGGAGGGGGCAACCAAAGGCGCCGACTCAACACAGCGCGTCCCCTACGATACACAGGCACAGCTGCTCGCCGACCAACTCGAGATGGACCTCGTAGCCCAAGGCGTCACGGCCGCTGATGCTCGAGCGATCGCGCTCGGGGCCCTGGAGGGGTCGCGCGACGAAGCCGACCCAGGAGCACCGCAGGCACTTGAACTCATCAACTTGAAGTCTTTCCTACCGGGCTTCCTCAAGGGCGCCCTCGGTGTGGCCAAAACGATCTTCGCGGGAACTCCCATCGGAGTCGCGAGTACCATCGTCGAAAGCGTGGTGAAGAACTTCTCGAAAAAGCCAGAGGCACCCAAAGAAGTGCTTGCGACATTGCCCGCCGTGGCGCTCGACGCGCTCCTCGACGGCGGCAAAAAGGCGACCCCTGCGGCCGGGGCGGGGACTGTTGCGGGTGAGAAGGCCAGCATCGTGCGCGACCCCAAGGAACTCCTCGTGGCATTGCTCGCCTCGGGGCGCGGCATCACCGCGTTGCCTGCTGGCGTAACGGGGGGCGCGGGCGGGCCCGACGCAGCTCCTTCACCGGACGCTCTCCCCCGACGCATGATGGAACTCCTCGTTCAAACGCTCGCCAAGCGCACCGGCAACGACACGGGCCTTTTGGGCCAAGTCCTCCCCTTGCTGCAAGACAACCTCCAACAGCGGCTCGTGGGCGCCCACACTCCCGCCAATTTGCCCGCCCTGGTGGGCTCTGTGGCCGAAGGGCAGTTCGCTGCCTTGCTCGGACTGCCTTCGGCTCCGCAAAGCCGCGAAGCTCTCGTTTCTTTGCTCTTGGAACGAGGAGCCGACGCCCTCTTGACAAAGGTGGGCGTGCGCGACGACGCGCTTCGCGCTTCGCTCGTCCAGGCACTCGCCCAAGGTGCTGCGCGACCAGTTCAGGATCTCGTGCTGGGCAAAGCCGCACAGGAGAACCTCCTGCAAACCCTTGCTCGCACGCTGACGGGCACCGTGGCCGCACTCTCGGAACAATCCGCGCCCCTCAAGAAGCAGGCTCTAGAGGCTGCCCTGCTTGGCTTGTCGCGCGGCATCGTGTCCACCAATGCCGTGTCCGCGGTTGAACTGGCCGACGTGTTCGCAAGCGTTTCGAAGGCTTTGCGCGATGGCGCAACGGCTGACGCTCTGGTGGCTACGACCTCAACCCCGCAGCTGCCCGCCCAACGAAACACCCCGGGCGCGGACGCTTTGCGCGGAACGGTGTCGGCAGGAATCGCCACTCCAGGTGCGGGCGTTGCCCAACCTGCCACCTTGCGCGAACTCCTCGCGAGAGCTTTAGGCCAAGCTTCCGACGAGGAGCTGTTGCGGATCCTCTCCGCGGCCGGCTAAAGGCGATCAACGCGCCTCGGGGCTCATGACAGCCCCGTGCGCCCCTGGTAGATCTCCGGGATTCCAACACCGGGAGACGCCATGCCAACGTCCGACGCCAGCCACAGCCTCCTGCCCATCTACATGCGCGAATACCTGCCTTACGAGGCCATGCGGCTCGAAGGCGAACGGCTCGCGGCCACGTTTCCCAGCTGGTGCACCGTAGAACGCAAAGTGCTCGGACACAGCGAGGAAGGACGTGAACTCCTCGCGTTCCATGTGTGGCCGCGCGGACGGGGCACGGCACAACCCACCCTGTGGATCGACGCGAACATGCACGCCGGTGAGCTCATCGGAACCAACGTCGTCCTGGCGCAAATGGCCGTCCTGGCGCGTTCGCTGACTGAGGACCCGAGCGGTCCTCATCGCGACGTAAATGTGGTTTTCGTGCCCCGCGTTTCACCTGACGGAGCCGAGTGCGCTTTCGTCAACGGTCTCCCCAACCGCACTAATCCCCGAGACTCCCGCACATCCGATGAACTTGGCCCACATTGGAAACGTGCCTGCCTCGTAGAAAAGAAGTCGCGCCCCGAGCATCGCCTCGCGCTCCTGTGCGAGCCGCGCCGCGTGGGCGTTATGCGTCGACGCCATCCCGCTGGCGTATGGACAATGGACGACGAGCACCCCACGCTTTTGCGCCGGCGCGAGGTCGGCGACCGTGGTCCGTTCTTCGATGTGTTCCCCGAAGGTCACATCGAGAACTACGACGGCGTGAATATCCCACCCGCCCAGCTGGTCGATCGGAACGAAACCGATCTTAATCGCAATTTCCCGATCCTGTGGGAGTCCGACAGGCCGAGCCACCGCGGCGGGCGTTACCCGGGATCGGAACCAGAGTCGCGCGCGCTTATTGAGTATTCGTCTCGCATCCCCCAACTTTATTTCTGGCTCAATTACCACACCTTCGGTGGGGTCTACATACGCCCTCCCGAGGACAAGCCGGACTCGACATTGCCCCGCCTCGACGCGAGCGTCTACGAGCGCATCGACGCCGCTCTCGAGCGCATGACAGGTTACCCCGCAGTCGCGGGGTTCGCGGAGTTCCTTTATGAACCCGGCGTTCCTTTACCAGGCACCCTCACCGACTGGGCCTACTACGGCCTGGGCGCCTATTCCTATGTTTGCGAGCTGTGGGATCTCCCTGCGCGCCTCGGGCGCCTCGAGCGCCCCTTCATCAAGCGCTACGCCCCTTGGGGCGTGGAGGACTGGCGACGCCTCTTTCTTTTCGACAAGAACCTCAACGGGGGCCTTCTGTTTGGCCACCCGTGGCTTCCCTTCGACCACCCGCAGCTCGGGCCGGTGGAGATCTCAGAGTTGCCCTCGGTCTTCGGACTGCAGAACCCACCCCAAAACCTCATTGAAGAGGTCGTGAGCCCTCAGGCAGCTGTGTTCCGTTACCTCATCGAAATCGCGCCACGCCCCGTGGTCACCGCGAGGCTCCTCAGCGAGCAAAGCGTGGTGCTCACCATCGCCAACCAAGGGTTCCTGCCCACGTTCGTGTCCAAGCAGAAGGACAAGGCCCATGGCGCGCAGCGCATCCTCGTGCACGTCGCGCGGGGCGCTCAGGCCTTCGACGACCTCGACGGCTGGGTTCCCGTGAACACGGGGTGGATCGATTTCGCAGCCAATGGTTCCTCCGTCCGGACGTCATTTTCCATCGAGATCCCGAAGGCAGACTTCGATCGCGGCGTGCGCGTCGCGTTTCCGCGTGCGGGTGTCGTGGTGGTGCCCTCCAATGTCGAAGATGTGCGATGACAATTGGCGATGATCCTCGGGGAAGTCCGCCGAAGAGCATCGCGTCGACGCGTTCCTCACCGCGCTGCGTCGCTCCGCCCCCGGGGCCGCGCTTCGCCCGGTTGCGCATCCTTGACGAGTGCGCGCAGCGCCTCGCGCATGCGGGGGAGGGCCTTCGCCCCTGGAGAGAGCGCACGATTGTAGGCGAGGCCGGAGTTCGCAAGATCGCTCCGACTCATGATGTACCCGATCCAATCGTTGGCGATGCCCAAGTAGAGAGGCTTTGCCTCGGGGAACTTGGGAACACGGCCTCCGCCTGGTAGGACGGCGAGCTCCTCGGCAAGTTCTTCCGCTGCGGTGGGGAAGATTTCTCCAGGAACACCAACCAGCGTGAGCCCGCCCAAGCTCACGAGCGAAATCTCCGAGGTCAGGGAGTTGGACGGGCCGACGCGCGTCTCGATGAGGCCCAACCCAGATGCCCAAGCGAACAGCTTGTTCACCAGAGGGAAGGAGAAGGTGCGCGAGGCCCCGGAGAAGTGGGCGTCGGGGAGCGGGCGCGCGTCGTCGAGGGCTTGCGCGGCGACCTCGGCGAGCTCGAGCCCGGTGGCGGCCACGCGATCGTAGATGTCGGTGAGCGCGGGATCCTTTCTGCCCTGGGGAAACGGATCGGGCTCTCGGCGCTGGGTTTCGGCGGGGTAAACGCCACCGATCACGCCGTTGGCGTAAACGTGCACGCCTGGAAACCGACGTCCGAGAAAGGCCCGGTAGGAACCCACGAAGTCGGCCGAAAGTGCTCTGTTACTTTCCGGCAGGATGGTGGGGTGGGCACTCCACTGGGTGAAGGTCCCGAGCACCTCGCCCGACGTGTCGCGCGCCAAGATCGTCACGAATTGGTCGTTGCGCTGATCGGTCCGAGGCTCCGCGCTCGACGAGTTTGCGTAACGCGAAACACCGTAGGCGACCACGGCCTCCACGCGCGACTCCCATGCCCTTGCCAGCGCCGCCGCGGCGGCTGCCTCGAGGACTTCCATGTAGTTGGCATCACGGCCACTCGAAAAAGGCAATGCGCCCCACAGACCCATTGTATCGGGCGTGTGATGAGAATGCGTCGCCGTCACCGACACGAAGACCTTGTCGGTGGGCACGCGGGCGGCGACGCGCTCACGCACGCGCCGCGCGGTGAGCGGCGATACGCCCACCGCATCGAGCGAGACGATGGCCACTCCCCGCCCATCGGCGCCTTCGAACGCGACCGCCGAGGCCAGTAATGGATCGTGGACGCCATCGGAACGTCTCGTGACTCCTCCCCCAAAGCCCACATGGACACCGTACCCCCCCATGGTGAGCGACGTTTCCGTGCTCACGTCGACTTGGGCGAAGCCGGCTTTAACGCCCGCATCGGCGCGCGCCGTAAAGGGAGATGCCAGTCGGACGGCACCGCAGGTAGCGACGGCGAGACTCAAGGCGGTTACGATGGGAGATGTTGGATGAGCGCGCATGGAGCGCCAGGCACGGTTGGATCGCTGCGAGCGCGGGACGACGTGCAACATGGGAATCCTCCTGTCTACTCAGGATAGGTGGGCTCCGGTGTGGGCGAGCCCGGACGCGTTCCTTTAGGTGCGCGCGAGCGCAGCCCGAAAGGCACGTTCCTTTGTACGCCCTTGATCGCTCGAGGAGGAGCCATTGGAAGCGGAATTTGCCACTCGGGAATTCAGTAACGACCTCGACGGTTTGCATATCGCAAGCTGGCGCCACGACGCCGGCGCGAGCGGTCCCGAACTCCTGGGGTTGCACGGGTGGCTCGACAACGCCGCGAGCCTTTTGCCATTGGCGCGCGCGCTCCCCCATCGATCGTGGCGCGCCATCGACCTCGCTGGCCACGGACGCTCAGGACACAAGCGTGCGGGTGCGGGCGAGTATCATGTGGTCGATTGGGCCTTGGAAACGGCCCTCTGCATGCGCTCATGGGGAGGCCCTCCGCGCGTGCTGGTTGGCCACTCCCTGGGAGCGGGCGTGTGCGCGCTGGTGGCCGCGTTCGCGCCCGAACTCGTGCGCGGCCTCGTGTTCCTCGATGGCATGCTGCCGCTCTCGGCGGAGCCCGATGCTTTCGTGGAACGCGCACGCCGTTTCCTTCATGAGACGAAGGAGCCCCGTGCGAATCGGCTGTTTCCTTCATTCGAGGCCCTCGTTGCCCAGCGGGCTTCTAACGGGGATGGCCTGAGCGTGGAATCGGCTCGTCTACTCATGGAGCGCGCGTGCGTCGGAATGCCCTTGCCCGAGGACGTCGATGCCTTGAGCCGCGCGGAACACGGGAGCCGCGAGAGGACCGCCGCCATCGCTTCCGACCCCAATCTGAAGCGGACCACTCCGCTTAGACTCTCACACGCTCATTTGCTCGCCGTCGCTTCGCGCATAGAGTGTCCTGTCCTGCTCGTGGATTTCGGGGGTGCCCACTTCCAGAGACCTCCCGAAGTCCATGCCGAACTCAAGGCCGCCTTCGCATCCCTGTCCATCGTTGAAGAGCACGGAGGGCATCACCTCCATATGGACTCACCGGAGCGAGTGGCTCCGCATGTGGAGCGTTTTGTCGCCGCTCTTTAGTTGCAATGAAAGGCCTGGATCCCGTTACCCCGCAACGCTCAATGGCAACGAGGAAGCACTCGCGGCCGCTGCCTGGTCTTGGAGTGCGAGAAGTGTTTCGGAAAGGCACAAGGCTATGCCTGCCAAGGCGCGCCTCGCACCCTCAATGTCATTTCGCGTCCCACGCTTTTCTTGATCTTCACAAAGCACCGTCTTGTAAATATCCGAAGTACGCTGGCATGTGGCAAGATGAACCGCATAACGCCTGGCATGTCGAACCATGACTTCACAAAAAACAGGGTCATCATCGACAAGCAAAATATCAAACCCAAGAGAATTGGTTGGGATGACTCGCCCTAGTGTCTCCGATTTTTCTTGATTTTCGTTCATGCGAGACTCCTTTTGATGAAGAGAGATGGGCACCACCACGGTAGCCACTATCCTTCTCATCGTCGGAAGAGGATTTTCCTTTCTGCCCATTTACGGAAGAATTCATTTTTGGTAAAAATCGCACTGTTAACATAAAGAAAACATTGTT
>JBIKVI010000357.1:0-4316 GCA_044356935.1 Silvanigrellaceae bacterium
CCCCCCTGGGCGGACCCGGAGCCCCCTTATGCGAGAGTGAGGACACCATGAGATTGCGCCAATCGGCCGAAAGCACCCGGTTCAGCTGGAAGAACTTCTTGTGGATCGGGGGGCTGCACGTGCTGGCACTGGTGCTGGCCATCCCCTACTTCACCTGGCAAGGCTTGGTGGTCTTCCTGGTCCTCCACTATATCGCTGGGATGGTGGGCATCACCTTCGGATTCCATCGCCTCATTACCCACAAAGGCATGCAGGTGCCGCGCTGGGTGGAGAACGTGGCTGCCCTCTGTGGGACCTTTGCCTGCCAAGGCGGTCCGATTTCCTGGGTCGGTGGGCATCGCCTCCACCACATGTACTCCGATCGCGCTGAGGACCCCCACGACGCTACGCGTGGTTTTTGGTACTCGCACGTAGGTTGGATCTTCGATCGCCGCCTCGACCTCGACGACCCCGAGGAGTTCAAGCACTACGCCCCCGATCTCGTGGCGCGCCCCTGGTTCCGGTTCCTCGAGAACAACATGATCCTTATCCAGAACATCCTCGGTTGGAGCTTGTTCTTCATCGGAGCCGCACTCGGCCCCGCGCAGGGCATGGATTGGGGCTTCGGATTCTCGATGATCGTGTGGGGAATCTTCGTACGACTCGTGGCAGGTTATCACGTGACCTGGTTCGTAAACTCAGCGGCGCACAAATGGGGCAGCAACCCCAACGGCTTGAGCGACCTCTCCAAGAACAACTGGTGGGTCGCGCTGCTAGCCTTCGGGGAAGGGTGGCACAACAACCACCATGCCCAGCCCCGTTCGGCTCGCCACGGTTGGCACTGGTGGCAACTCGATCAGACCTGGCTCCTCATCCGCGGCCTTTCTGCCGTGGGACTCGCGAAGAACATTGTTCATCCCAAACGGAAAGACGTGCGGGCGCCCGTGGCGGCGGCCGGCCCCGCCGTGGGACTGGTGGGCGAGATGAGTCTTGCGCGCGACGAATAGTCCGCACAAAAGGCAGGGCCCGTCGCACCTGCCACAGCTCTCCACTCCTCTCCTCTCCACTCCTCTCCTCAACGAGGCGAAAGGAGTTGGTCTTTGAGTCGTGGGTCTGTGACGTAGGCGTAACCGACTCCCCGCACCGAGATGAGATAGTCAGGGCGCGAAGGGTTCGCTTCCGCGAATCGGCGCAACTTGCCCACGAACACGTCGACGGTGCGTGTTTCCATTTTGGAGTCGTAGTTCCAAACGCGCTCGAGCAGCTCTGCGCGGGTCAGGACCTTGTTTGGATTCTCGAGGAAAACCTGCGCAAGGTGGAGTTCCGTGGGGGAAGCCCGCACCGGTGAGCCGTCGGGGAGCGTAACCGCCAAGGTGCGCGCGTCGATGCGGCCTCGGCCGAAACGGATAATCTCGCCCGGCTCCTGATCCTTGTACCACCGGCGCCGTTTGGCGAGCCCACGCACGCGCAACAGCAGCTCCAGCAGCGAGAATGGTTTCGTGACGTAGTCGTCTGCCCCGAGTTCGAGCGCGCGCACTTTGTCGGTCTCGAGGCTCTTGGCCGAGAGCACCAGGATGGGAATCTGCTCAGCGATGCTCCGCGTCCGGCGCAAGACCTCGAAACCGTCGATTTCGGGAAGCATGAGATCGAGCAGGATGCACACGAGCTCCCGGTGCAGCGACTCGATGGCGGCGATGCCTTCGGCGCCGTCGCGAGCCCACACGACCTCGAAGCCCTCGGCCTCGAAGTTGAACTTCAGGCCCTCACCGATGGTCTCCTCGTCCTCAACGATCAACAGGGTCCCTTGGGAGCTCGACATAGAACGTGGATCCTTTCCCTTGCCCTTCGCTCACGGCGAAGATGCGGCCCTTGTGGGCTTTCACGATAGTCTGGCACACGAAAAGACCCAGTCCGGAACCATGCACCTTCTTGAGCGAATTTTTCTCGGCGCGGAAGAATCGGTTGAAGACTTTCTTGAGGTCACGTCGTTCGATGCCCATGCCGTCGTCCGTGATCCGGACGCGCAAGAGCGAAGACGTTGCCTCGACGCGCAGGACGATGTTCCCTTTCTCTGATGTGTACTTGACCGCGTTCCCAAGGATGTTGTCGAACACGATGGCGAGCTGGTGGGAGTTGCAGGTGATTACGAATTGGCCGTCGTCGGTGGCGATGCGCCTCTCGAGGGTGAACGCTCTTTTCTCGCCGGCGCGCTCAGTAACTCGGCGCCAAGCGTTGGTGATTATTTCCAGCGCGTCGACCCGTTCCACCTCCTTGAGTGCGGGATCGGCTTCCATGCGCGCCGAGATGAGAACCGTGTCGATGAGCTTTTGCAGTCGTTCCGTTTCGGCGAGCGTGCGGCGCAGGAACGTCTCGCGCTCTGTCTCGCTAACGGAGCGCAAGAGCATAGTTTCCGCGTAAAGGCGGATGCTTGCGAGCGGTGTCTTGAGCTCGTGGGTCACGCTGCTCAGGATGGAGTCCTGCAGTTTGGCGAGTTTCGTCTGCTTACGGAGCGAAACGAAGATGACGTAAAGGCCCACCAGGATGATGGCCATGAGAAGGCAGCCCTCGAGCAGCACCACCCATTGGCCGGTCACGAGTGTATCCTTCAACGGGAATCGCTGGAGGAGGGCGTCAATTTCTTGATTCCGCATGAGGTACCAGCGGATCCACACGAACATGAGCAGGGCCCAGCTGACCTGGGCCACTACGAATATGAGGACCGGCTGAAAAAGCCACCTGAGTCTGCGCATGACGATTTTCCGGCCTCGCATTCTTGAGGGGGTGGGCGGACGCGCCTAAAATACCGCGTATACTTCCGAAGATCGAATCGGGCCGTCCGGCGGAGGCAGCGCATGAGTCGTTTCAGGCGGCGGGGCATTGCCCCGCGCCCGCTCCCGTTCCTTTCGCTCGCCCTCGTGGCGCATTTGGTTGTCGTCAGCGCGCCCGTGGCCGCGGCGCCATCAGTGGTCGGTGATGGTTTGGCATCCGCTCGCCCTCCCGACGACGTTCCGCCATCCCCGTTCGCAGCCGTTCCACGCTTGCTTGCCACCGCAATCCGAGCCTACGAGCACATGCGAGCCGAAAAAGGGTCGCTCGCTGGCGAGGGTGTTGAAGGCGCACGGAGGCAAGCCGGGGGGCAATTCCTATCGCAAGCCACTCTGCTAGGCGACGCCGACGATCTCCTCGCCGCGGGCAACGCACGCGGCGCCCTCAAACGCCTCGGCGAGCTCCCGGCGGCTCGCGCGTTCGCCGAGCTGCGCGCTCCGCGTTACCTTCTCCAAGCGCGTTCCTGCGCCAAGCTTGGCGACCACGCCTGCGTCGTGGCGACCCTCGCCGACGCCGAGGCGGTCCTCGATGCGGGCGAGTTCACCCACGAGCGCGTGTTCCTCGCCTTCACCGCAGCCGTGGATGGTCGAGAGTTCGACGCCGCGCGCGCTCTCTACGCCCGCGCGCGCGCGGTGTTCGAGCGGGAGTTCCTGCCCGAAAAGGTCGAGATGGCGGAGGTGGCGCTTGCCCGTTGGCTCGCGCCACGCGCCCCTTCGGAGGCGCTACGTATCCTAAGGCGCGTCGGACGAAACTACCCCGCGGTGGCGGCGGCGCGGGAGGCCTACGCCGCCTACTCCGAGATAGCCTGTGGGCCAGAGCTTGGAACCATCGACGCCTTTTTCGGCGAGACGGCCGCCGAGAAAAGGGAGTTCGCGAGGACTATCCTGCGCAGGCTCGGTCCCGTCGACGACGTCAGGGCCCTCGCGTTCTCGTTGGCGGACATCCCCGACCTCAAGGAGCTGCGGGCCAAGAAACTCGGTGCACGCTCGATGGAGGAGCGCGCCGACCTCCTCGACAAGGCCGAGTTTCTCCTCGCGGTGCGCGAGAGCAAGCTTGCAGCTGAGTTCACCCGTTACCTCGCACCCTCGAAGTTCTTTGGGCCCGGATTCGAGCGCGATCGGGTCCTGTTTCTTGCTGCCCGCGGGCTCAACGCGGTCGACAAGCCCGAGGAAGCCGCGCGCAGCTACGCGCGCGTCTTCAACGAGTTCCCACGCTCCCCACTCGCGCAAACCGCTCGTCAGCGTTGGATTCTTTCGCTGCACTACGCCCAGCGTTTCAAGGAGGTGGCCGTGCAAACGCGCCGAGCGGCGGGGCGAGCTTCCCGATCCGAGGATGCGCGATGGCGGTCGATGTGGGCCGAATATCTCGCGGGCGGCGGCGATGCATTCCTCGCCGATGCGCGCGCGGGGAGACGCTGGGTCGATGCTTCGCGCGTCGAATATTGGCTTGGACGCGATCTCGAGCGTCAGGGACGGGGACCTGAAGCGCGCGCCGTGTATATGAAGCTCTCG
>JBIKVI010000358.1:0-4296 GCA_044356935.1 Silvanigrellaceae bacterium
CTCGTAGGCAGCCTCGCTCGAGCTGGGATCCTGGTAACGTTGCATGCAGGCGGTCACGCGCGCGGTGACGTCCTTGAGCACGAAAGGCTTCTTGAGGAAGCCATCGATGCCGAACTCGGCGCCTAGGAGGACGTCATCCTTTTGGAAGTCGCTCCCCATCACCATGAAGGGCACTCTCTGGAACTCCGGGTTCTCGCGGATCTCCTTGAGGAGTTCCATGCCCGAGACCTGCTTGAGGGAGCGCTCGCAGATGATGAAGCCCACAGGTTCGGTCTTGAGGACCTCTAGAGCCCCAATGCCGTCCATGACGCCAATGACTTTCCTGTAGCCGAGCGTCTTGAGCGCGTTGGAGAGTCCCTCGCGGAACGTCGCGCCCTCATCGACTATGAGGAACTGTAAGTCCGAAGATATTTCAATGTAGTTCTACATGGATGCGCCTCACGTCACGCGGTCTTGCGACCCATTTACTCGCCCATGGCCATGACTCTTCGGCGCGCTGCCGGGTCGGGGAAACAGGAAATGTTTGCAGTCGCGCCAAAGGACCGCGGCTTTCCCTTCCCATTTGCCAAACTTCCGGCGCGGCGCCGACTTGCGCCCGTACCGATTTGTTATCATCCGCTGGAGTGCGAGTCGTGACGGACACCTGCCAGAAAGCGGAGCGTCGATCGATGTTCTCGTCCATATCGAAGGGGATGTTCAAACGCCCCGCGAAGGATCCCTCGGGTTTTTCCCTCGGCGCCGCAACGGGGCTCGACGCCACGTCGGAGATCCGCGTGCAGGTGGGGCAACCTTACACGGGTAGCCTCGACCCGGCGATGGGCCAGGCCGTCGTTGGACCGGACCGGGCGCGTGACATTGCCCAGATGGCTGCGGCGCGCGCGCGGGACGCCGAACGCTCACCGAGGAACGAGTCCGCCGCCAAGGAAGGAACCAAGATGACGACAACGGGCAACGGGCCACGCATTCTTTCGGTAGGCGGGGGCAAGGGCGGCATCGGTAAGAGCTTCTTTTCCGCCAACCTCGCAGTGTGCCTCGCGAAGCTGGGTTACAAGGTGTCCATCGTCGACCTCGACCTCGGTAGCGCGAATCTCCACACGTGCCTCGGAGTCCCGAGCCCCAAGGTCGGCCTGTTCGACTTCGTGAGCGGGCAAGTGGATAGCCTCGACGACGTGGCCGTGTCTGGGGGACTGCCTGGACTCACCCTCTATGGTAGCGGGCAAGAGTTCTGGCAACAGATCCGTCCACACTCCGTGCAGAAGATAAAACTCATCAGCAAACTCCAGCGCCTCGACGCAGACTACGTGATCCTGGACCTCGGCGCTGGGACGCACGTCAACACCCTCGACTTCTTCATCTTCTCCCACGCTGGGATCTGCGTGGTGGTTCCCGAGCCCACCAGCATCGAGAACGCGTACGTGTTCCTTAAGAGTGTTTTGTTCCGCAAGCTCCAGAGCGTCGTGAAGGCCATCCGCCAGGAGGAAGCCACCGACAAGCTCATCGCAGCGCTGAGCGACCCCAAGATCCCCGTGCCCCCCCTCACGCAGCTCCAGAAGTTCGCGGCAGAGAATCCGGAGGTCGGACAGAAAATCCTCCAGCTCATGCAAATGACCCAACTGGGCATCGTCATGAACCAGGTGCGCACCAAGAGCGACTCCGACATCGGAACCAGCATCACGCAGATCTGTAAACGCTACTTCGGATTCAATGCGGAGTTCATCGGCTCAACCATATACGATGACACGGTATGGAAGTCGGTGCGCTCGCGGCGTCCGGTGTGCGTCGACTATCCCAACAGCGCCGTGTCGCACAGCCTCGAGGAAATCGCCGACTCGGTGTCGCGCGCCTTCCTCCCGTGTTCGTCCGACCGCGTCCAGGGCGTCGCCCGTTGAGGGATCGCGCGCACCGAGGGAAGGAGTGAACGCAATGCAGGGACTCCCGCGACAAAGCCGCGCGCCAGGTGAGATCCTGGGCGTGGAGGAGCATGCGAGCCTCGAGGTCCTCCGCCAGGCCTTCGTCGAAGCCCGCGCACGCGCCCTCGCCGGCGCCAACCTCGACGATCTTCCGCAGGCCGACCCGGGGGCGCGCTCCGCGGTCGGCGACGTCGAATGGGCTTACAAGGAACTCGTGGCGCGTTTCATGACGGCCGACGACGAGGACGCCGCCGTCTCGGCCATGCTGCTTCCCGGACTCACGCCCGACGTGATCAATGAGTCTGCGCCGCGCGGCAACGTCATCGTGTTCTCCACGGTCCGTAAGGAAACTGCTCCACGCACTCACCAAGCGCTCGAAGAGGAGGAGGACGCGACCGTCTTGGCATTCCATGGCCTGGGCGGCGATCCGACCTCCGAAGAGTTCGTGAACATCGACCTGAGCGACGGCATTCCGGAACTCAAGGAGGCGCTCGCGCGCGCGGCGGAACCTTACCAGCGCCTCGACGCCTTAGCTGCTCCCGCACGCGTCGCGGCGGGGCCAGGACCGGCGGTTGCGCCCAAGCCCACTCCGCCGCTCGAGAAACCGACAGTGAGCGCCTTGCCAGTGGAAAGACTCCCTCCAACGCACAACGCACCCTTCGCCCCGCGCCCCTGGCTGCGGCAGGACAACGGCTTCCGAGCGCCCCCGACCCGCCCCGCAGAGGTGGAGCCTGCGTCTCTGAACCCTTCCGCCAAGACCATCCGAACCGTCATCGGCGGCGAGGAACGCGCCGTGGTCAACGTCGTGGCGCGCGACGCGCTTCGTGAGGAAATGCAGGATACGACCCGGGGGATCATCTCTTCCGCGGAAACCGTCAACGGAAAGCTCCTACGGCTGCTGCGAACAACAGTGGGCGTCGACGAGAAGGAAATCTGTGCGCGCGTGCGCATGTCTGTCGAGCAACTCGTCGCCATCGAGGAAGACGATTTTGACAGGCTCCCCGCACCCGTCTACTACCGGGGCTTCGTGGTGTCCTACTTGAAGTACCTCGGCCTGGAGAGGCCTGATCTCGCGGACGCCCTCACCCAAAACTTCCGGGCGCAGCTGCGCGCCCGTTACTTCCGCGGACGCTGATGCGGCTAGCACCCGAAGCTCCCAACGAGGCCGAAGCACCCGACGAGGCCGGCGCTCCCGATGAGATCGACTTGACTCCCGGCGAGGCGTTCATCGACGGATCCGGCTTGGACACTCCCGAGCGCTTGGACGTGGTCTTGGCGCGCATCATTGACGCCATTCCATCGCGCAGTTTCGCGGCGCGTCTCATCGAAAATGGCCTGGTCACGGTCAATGGCAAGGTCGTCAAGGCCTCGATGCGCCTCGAGGCGCGGCATGTGGCCCGCATCGATCTCAGCTTCCTCTCGGCGGTCTCGGGCGTTCCCACGGGCGAACGTATTCCCCTTGCGATCCTCCACGAGGACGATGACATCCTCATCATCGACAAGCCCGCAGGCATGGTCGTACACCCGGGCGCGGGCGTCAGCTCGGGCACACTGGTGAACGCGGTGCTCGCCCACTGCGGCTCCACGCTGCCCTCGTTGGGCGGTCCGCAACGCGCGGGCATCGTCCATCGGCTCGACCGCGACACGAGCGGCGTCATGGTCGTTGCGAAGTCGCAACGCGCGCTGACGGGGCTTTCGCGGCAGTTCGCATCGCATAGCCAGGAGAGGCGTTACCTTGCCTTGTGCCAGGGGGCGCCCACACCGAGCGAGGCGACCATCCTCACCGCTCACGGCAGGGACCCGCGCAACCGGTTGCGTTACGCCGTGCTGCCCGAGGGGCAGGGCAAATCGGCGCGCATGGACTACGCGGTGAAGGAGTTGTTCCTTCACGGTGGGGCGAGCTTGGTGGAGTGCCTGCTCCATACGGGACGCACGCATCAAATCCGCGTCCAACTCACCCACGCACGCGCGCCCCTTCTGGGCGATGCCGTCTACGGCTCGGCTCTCGCCTCCCTTCGAGCCGACAAGTCTCTGAAAGCCGCTTTGCTCGGTGCCGCCAAGCGGCAAATGTTGCATGCGAGGGTCCTAGCGCTGACGCACCCCGCCTCCGGCGAACGGCTCCGCTTCGTATCCGAACCTCCAGCCGATTTCGCCACCGTGCTGAATATTTTGCGAAACGCCAAGACCGTCGGACCGTGATCGTCCACGAAGAGGGACTTGACCCTCAATAAATGCCGATGCCCGTCGATACCTCCGACGGACACGAATGCATTTTTGGGGAGTGCGCTATGCCAATACCTAAGAAATCTCTCTCCGCCCTGCTCTGCCTCGCGCTTCTCGCGGTCGTGGCCGGCACGGGCTCGACCGTCGTCCCCGCGACGGCCTA
>JBIKVI010000096.1:0-14797 GCA_044356935.1 Silvanigrellaceae bacterium
AAACTGGCCGAAACCGGCCTGAGTTTTGAAATCGTCGCCCAAGTTCCGGCTTCGAAGCGGTTCGAGTTGGAGGCGAGCACCCACGTGGATGTCTTCATCAGCAACGTCGGTGCTGCGGATCCCGATCCCACGACTTGGCTGACGCTCATCTTGGATGAGAAAAAGCCCTTTATCGAGGACTCGGATGGCTTGCTCCGAAGGAAATTCTCGCTCATGAAGGCTATGCGCGACGCCCGCGCCCAAACGGCGTCCCTGATCGAACTGGTCCACGACGCCGGTCGGGAGGGCAGGTACGTTCCGTTGGCCCATTACTCCTCCGTAGCCATTGCGACGGGAGGATTCAGCCTCAAGAACATCCGGCCCATCGACGAGACTGTCGACTTGAGCAAAGTCGTCGTCGAAGATGTCCGCTGAACCTCGTGGCCTGACGCGGGCGTTGATCCGCCCGCTCATCACGTTCGTGATCGGGTCCCAGGCGCTACTGACGCTCGCGGTGACGGCGGCGTTCTTGTTGCGCCAGCGCGAGCTCTCGGACGAAAAGGCGGAGGCCAACCTCGCGACTGTGGCGGGGGTGTTCGCGGAAGTCGCCAAGTACGGGGACGTCCGCTATTCGAAGTTCCTCGCGAGCGACCTGGCGAGGCAGCAGGGTGCCCTCTACGTGAGGATTTTCTCCTCGAACGGCGACGAGGTCCAGGGCGACCCGTTCGACATGGCCGAGGACACGCTGATTCCCTTCGTGGCGGGCATCGCTCGCGGCTCGTCGGACTCGCCGCGGGATGGGAAGGACGTGCGGCTCGCGGGCAAGAGGCAGGTCGGATCCGAGACGACGTTCGTGTTCCGGACGAGGCTCGCTTCGGGCGCCGATTTGTTCGTTGCCATGGGCCGCGCGAGAGAGATGATCGCATGGGAACTCCTCTCGTTGATCCTGCTGTGTTCGCTCGTGCCAACAGCTCTCCTGTCGTGGGATGCAGGGTCATCCGGCCGAGCGAGACGGGCGCCCCTTGACATCCCTTGGCCGCCGCTTAGGCTTCGGACGCACACAATGAATCCAAGCGATTCCTGCAAAACAGCGAAGCAAGGAGGCAATCCATGGCCAAGACCATCCGTCCCCTCAACGATCGTATTCTCGTCCAGCGTATCGAAGCCGAAGAGAAGACCGCCGGCGGAATCCTCATCCCCGACAACGCCAAAGAGAAGCCCGCCGAAGGCCGCGTCATGGCGGTCGGCAGCGGCAAGATCCTCGAGAGCGGCGCGCGCCGTGCCCTCGAGGTCAAGGTCGGCGACCGCGTCTTGTTCGGCAAGTGGAGCGGCAGCGAAGTGAAGCTTGAAGGCACCGATCATCTCCTGCTCAAGGAAGACGAAGTGCTCGCGGTCCTCGAAGGCTGACGAAGCCCACGCCTGGGCGCGCACCCCGTGCGCCCACTTCCACCGAAACTACCCACATCAGGAGCCGCCACATGGCCGCTAAAATGATTTCGTTCAACGAATCCGCGCAGCGCAAAATCCTCACGGGCGTCAACACGCTCGCCGCCGCCGTCAAGGTGACCCTCGGGCCAAAGGGCCGCAACGTCCTCATCGAGAAGAGCTTTGGAGCGCCGCTCATCACTAAGGACGGCGTCACCGTCGCCAAGGAAATCGAGCTCGAGGACAAGTTCGAGAACATGGGCGCCCAGCTCGTCAAGGAAGTCGCCAGCAAAACCAACGACGACTCCGGCGACGGCACAACGACGGCCACTGTGCTCGCCCAGGCCATCTACCGTGAAGGCTTCAAGATGCTCTCCGCGGGACACAACCCCATGGAGCTCAAGCGCGGTATCGATCGCGCCGTGGAAACCGTCATCGCGACGTTGAAGTCCTACGCACGCCCCGTGCAGGGCTCTGGCGAAATCGCGCAGGTGGCTTCCATCTCGGCCAACAATGACCAAACCATCGGCAAGATGATTGCCGAGGCCATGGACAAGGTCGGTAAAGATGGCGTCATCACCGTGGAAGAGGCCAAGGGCATCGACACCTACGTCGACGTCGTGGAAGGCATGCAATTCGACCGCGGTTACCTCTCGCCCTACTTCGTGACCGACCAGGAGCGTCTCGAGGCGGTCCTCGAGAACCCCTACATCCTCATCTTCGAGAAGAAGATCGGGTCGATGAAGGATATGATTCCCCTGCTGGAAGGCGTGGCACGCAGCGGCCGTCCGCTTCTCATCATCGCCGAAGACGTGGAAGGCGAGGCCCTCGCGACGCTGGTGCTCAACAAGCTCTCCGGCACCCTGAAAATCTGCGCCGTCAAGGCGCCCGGCTTCGGTGATCGCCGCAAGGCCATGCTCGAAGATATCGCCGTCCTCACCGGCGGTACGCTCATCTCCGAGGACATCGGCATGAAGCTGGAAACCACCCAGCTCACCGACCTCGGTCAGGCCGGCAAAATCGTCATCGACAAAGAGAACACGCTCGTGACCGGCGGCGCCGGCAAGGACGTGGCCCTCAAGGCTCGCGTGGCGGAAATCCGCGGCCAAATCGAAAAAACCACCAGCGACTACGACAAGGAAAAGCTCCAAGAGCGCCTTGCCAAGCTCGCAGGTGGCGTGGCGGTCATCCGCCTCGGCGCGGCGACGGAAATCGAACTCAAGGAAAAGAAGGCGCGCGTCGAGGACGCCCTCAATGCGACACGCGCGGCCGTGGCTGAAGGCATCGTCGCCGGCGGCGGCGTGGCCATCCTGCGCGCCTCGCGCGATTTGGCCAAAACGGTGAAAACCGACAACGCCGAACAGAAGGCGGGCATCGACATCGTGCGCCGCGCTCTCGAGGAGCCCATCCGCACCATCGCAACCAACGCCGGGCTCGACGCGTCGGTCGTGGTCGACAAGGTGCTCTCCAACGCGTCCAACTCCTATGGCTTCAACGCCCTCACGGAGACCTACGAGGACCTCATCGCCGCTGGTGTCATTGACCCAGTCAAGGTTACGCGCTGCGCTCTGCAGAATGCGGCCTCGGTGTCGAGCCTCTTGCTCACCACCGACGCCATGATCACCGAACGCCCCAAGAAGGAGTCGGCAGGCGCTGGCGCCGGTGGGATGGGCGGCATGGGTGGTATGGGCGGCATGGGTGGTATGGGCGGCATGGGTGGTATGGGCGGCATGGGCGACTTCGACATGTGAGTCGAGGGCAACCCTCGCGCTTGGCGCGGAGCCATCCGCGCGTTACCCTGCGGGCATGAGTCGCTTCAAGCCCATCCCCCTTCCTCCTGAACGCGCGCGAACCCTCGTGCGTGAGCGGGTGCAGTGGATTCTGGAGGCCGTCGTGCCTCTCCGCATTTACGCCTTCGGGTCCGCCGCGCGTGGGAACATGCGCGAAGGGTCCGACGTCGACCTTCTCGTCATCGTCGACGATGGGGCCGACGTGATGGTCCAACGCCTTGGCATGGATGATGGGATTCGGGATCGTCGAGAAGACCCCTGTGTTCGAGGACTACGTCGCGCGCCTTTTCGCGCGCCCCGCCTTCGTGAAGGCCCTCGCCGCAGACACGGCTTGCGCAGAGGAGTTCGCGCGGAGGGCCGCGTTGGTCTGACTCAGGGAAGCCGGCCGGGCCTCAGTTCATGCCCCGCAGCGTTCCCGTATCGTTCTCCTCGCCCTGCGCGCCGCCCAAGCTCTCCTCTTCGGCGGTGGATGCGCCCTCGAATCCGAACTGCCCTAGAGCATTGCGCGATCCGGGCGCGCCGGGTTCCGTCCCGGACACCACGGGGAGGAGCAATCCGCCGCCGCCGAGCGCGGGCTTTCCGGTGTCGGGTTCGATGCGCACGTTGGTCACTCCGCTAGGCTCCTTCCAGCCCGTGGACGGGTAGATTTGCGTGGCGGCCATCATGATGTCCTTCCACACGGGTGCCGCCATTTTACTGCCTGTTCCCTCAGAACCCAGGCTCTTCTTGACGTCGTCGAAGCCGACCCACACGCCTCCCACGAGAGTGGGCGTCACGCCCATGAACCAGGCGTCCGTGTAGCCGTTGGTGGTCCCCGTCTTGCCGGCGCCGTGCGGCACGCCCGAGGCGCGCGTGCCGGTGCCAAGCCGCACCACGTCCTGCATGACCCGCACGGTAACATAGGCGGCCGCGGGCGAAATGACCTCTGCTCCACCTGCATCCCCCACCGGCGCGACACGCAGACGCTCGTCGTCGGCATCGACGACCGTGTTCCCTTTGCGGTCCTCGACCTTGGAGATCATGCGGGCCTCGGTGAGGCGGCCAGCGTTGGCGAAGGGCGAATAGGCCTGGGTCATCTGCAGGAGGGTGGCGTTGCCGGAGCCGAGCGCGAGCGAGAGGTCGCCCTGTGGCCAAGGAAGGCCTAGGCGCTGCAGGTGACTAGTGACTTTGGAGATGCCCAACGCCTGGAAGATCTGGATGCTCGAGATGTTGTACGACTGGATCAGGCTCGTGCGCAGGGTGGTGCGGCCGGTGAACTCCTTGGAGTAGTTCTCGGGCTTCCAATCGCCGATGACGATGGGGGGAGTGTCGATCTGCGATGCCGGAGAGAATCCTTGATCCATCGCCCAGGCGTAGTAGAGCGGCTTCACGCCGCTGCCCACTTGTCGGCGCGCCTGGGTCGCGCGGTTGAACTGGTTGCGTTCGAAATTCTCGCCGCCCACCAACGCGAGCACTTCGCCGCTGGCGGCTTTCATCACGACAGCGGCGGCTTCCACGCCCTCGGTGTCGGTGAGTTTGTAGTAACGCACCCCCTGGTAGGACACGCCATGGGGATACGCGTCCTCATAGCGCTTGAGGCCGTTGAACGCGGAGGCGCTTTTCTCGAGCCGCCGAGGGGTGCCGCGTTCCAGCGCCTCGACGTGGACTTCGTCGCCCACCCGGACGATGTCGGCGAAGTCGAGCACTCCGCTCTCCTTGGCTCGGCTCGCGGCGCGCAGCGCCCAGCGGTGATCCTCGAGCAGCAGGAGCCCGAGGCCCTGTTGAGTCACGACCGCAACCGCGTCGAGATTCGGATAGATGTCGACCACGACGGCGCGCGCCGACTCCTGCGCCGCATCGAAAGGTTTGCCAAGCAGCGATCGGAGCGGTTCCTCGAATCCCTCGCCGTGGCGACGCAGCGCGCCCTTGAACCCCTTGCGCGACTCCTGCTGCGCGAGGAAAGCTCGCACCGCATCATCGGACTTGCGTTGAAGGCCCATATCGAGGGTCGTCGTGACGCGGTATCCCTTGGACAGCAGCCCCGGGAGCTTGAGCTTGTCCTCGAGCTGTTTCTTCACTTCCATCAGGAAGAAGGGCGCCACGCGCGTGTTGGGGCTCTCGGCGTTGTGGATCTTGAGTTTCTCGACGAGTGCCGCATCCACCTCCGCCTTCGTCGCCCAGCCGTGTTTGAGCATCTGTTCGAGCACGAAGCGTTGCCGCGTTTTGGCCTTCTCGAGGCTCTCCGTGGGGGCATAGGCAGAAGGCGCTGGGGTAATGCCGGCAATCATTGCGGCTTCGGCTAGCGTCAACTTGCCGTTGGACTTCCGGAAGTAGTTCCGCGCCGCCGCCTCCACGCCGTAGGAGTGGTTCCCTAGGAAGATCGTGTTGAGGTACATCTCGAGGATCTGTTCCTTGGAGAAGGACTTCTCGATTTCGAAAGCAAGCAGGATATCCTTGACCTTGCGCTCCACCGTGCGCTCGCGCGTGAGCAAAAGGATCTTGGCGAGCTGTTGGGTGATCGTGGAGCCGCCCTGCTTGGTGCCGGTCTTCGTCAGGTAATGGAACCCGGCCCGCGCGAAGCCTTGCCAATCCACGCCACCGTGATCGCGAAAGTGGGCGTCTTCTGCGGCGAGGAAGCTTTTGACCACCAAAGGGCCGATGTCGGCGTACCTGAGTGGGTAACGCTTTTCATCGAAGAGCTCGCCTATCTTGACGCCATCGCGGCTCCAGACCGTGGAGGGCACCGAAGGCTCGTAGTCCTGGAGCTTGTGCACCGAGGGGAGCGTCGCGCGCACGCGATCGTAGGCGTTCCAAGCGACGAGCGATCCGCCCGCCAGGGTAAGGAGAGCCATGCCACCGAGGACGAGGCATGCGCGCATTGCGACGACGCGGAGGCGGGCTTTGTCCATTTTCCGTTCCTTCTCGTACCGGCCAACAGTAACAGGCGATGCGTTGGAACGGTGGGCGGGAATTGCCGCGGTCGGCGAGGCGTCGTTCGCAGACCCGCGGTATCAGCGTGCCCGGATACCCGCCCCGAGGACCGCACGGGGACCATCGCGCGAAATGTCGACCGCGCCCTGGACCATGAGCCACCAGAGCGAGAACTGCGCGCCCACCGTGGTGTGGAAAGCGCCTCCGCGTCCCGCAACGTAAGCGGGCTCCCACCACGATCCGAGCCACGTCGACAACTCGGCGGCGTTGGTTCGAAACCAGGCCGTCTCGATGCCCAAGCGCGGCACGGCCCGCTGGCCGTCATCGTAACGGGCAGGATTCACGTCGGCGCGCGCGCGCGGCCCTGGCCATGCCAGGGCGGCCGTCTCCTCGGACAGCGTGGCAGCAGGGTGACGCACGATCCCGGCATCCCCTGGGAAGCCCAAAAGATCGACCCCAAGGAAAAAGGTGTTCTCGATGCGGAGCAGACTCGACTCCGTGGGAGCAAGAAGGTAACACAGGCCGAACTTCGCCACCCAAGGGTCGACGTAACGACCAGGCCGCGACGACTCGTCGCCCTCGCCACCCGAGCGCCCCAGTTCGCGCGCGGCCTCGTACGAGAATCCGGCCGACAGCGTGTCGAAAACCGCACCGATGAGTCCGACCTTCCAGGTCCTGCCCGCGTACTCCTGGCGCGCTCGCCGCGTGGTCGCGTCCCGCGTCTCGCCCGCCCCCCTCGCGTACTGGCGGCGCGAAAACGTAACGCCGCCGCCCAGCGACACGCGCTCATGGATGCGAGCCGACGCCATGAGGGGAAGATCGCTGCCTTCGACGGCCACATCGAGGGCGCTGCGCTCATGCACCGCCCGGGAGTACCCTCCCGACGTCGAAGCGTAGCCCACGCCGGCCGCCAGTGACTCGAAGGGCTTGAGAGTGCCCGCGACAACCATGCCCTCCTGCTCGCCGGCATCGACGCTCGAAACGGCGGGATCGGTCGCGGAGTGCGACCACGAAAAGTAACTCACGCCCAATAGTCCGCGCTGCCACACCAGGGACGCGGGATTGCCGAAGGCGGAATCCGCGTCTGCGGGAGCGGCGACCGTGGCCCCGGCAAGGCCCACCGAACGCGCGGAGCCGGCATTGCGCAACGCGAAAAACGATACGGATTCGTCCTCGCCATCGGCTTTGGCCGGCGAGGTCCATGCGGTGGCCGCGAACAAGGCAACGCCAGCGCACTTGAAAACGGAAGCAGCGAGACTCGGCGGGAAGGTGCGGCGTGTCACGTGTGGGTCCTCGCGGGCGGCATGACCAATGCGAGGATATCTCATGTGAAACGGGATGCGGTGCGAGCCCAGCGTCATTCCCCCGAGGGAGCACCCTTGTCCGGTGTGTTGGAGGTGGTGGTGGTGTTGGCGGATGCAGCATCCTCTCCCCTCGGAGCGTCCGTCACACGCGTGGACTCCGGAGCGGGAGTGGCTGACTTGGGCTTGAGAACGAGTCCAGGAATGGCATTGAGATCGCCGCGCGGGCGCGTACCCGAAGTCGCGGGCGGACGATAGACTCCCGCCAAGGGGCGGGGACGGTCAGCAGCAGGCCGTTCGCCGACGCGTGGGCTGGTTGTCGCAGCCGCTAGGCCAGGGGTGAGAGGGCGACCCAGACGCCCTCCTGGTGGCACACCCGTTTGAACGTAGGACTTCACCTGCCTGTCGGACTCGGTGTCACGCATCTTCTCGAGCAGGTCGGCCATTTTTTGCGCGGCCGACATGACGCTGGCGAGGTCGAGAGCCACGAGGTTCTTGGGCGAGAATGTGTACTTTCGGAACGTGATTTCCTCGCCGAGCTGGCCGAACTTGGCATGCTTGAGGACACGCAAGCCGCGGATTTGGGCGATGAGATCATTGCCCAAGAAAAGGGAGGCGCCTCCCTCCCCGTGTTTGTGGAACATCGAGAGGACGTTGTAGTAGTTCCTGTCGACCTGGCACCGAGGGCAGAACTTCCATTGCCTCGCGGCGAGTCCTTCCTCGGAATTCCGCCGCGTGCAGTCGGCGCAGTACTTTACGACCTTGAAGCGTTTGCTCTGGCAAAGCCGGAAGTTGAGCACCTTCCTCATTGCGAAGTTGTTGGCCAGCGCGAGGAAAAGCCGGTTCTTCGTTTCGAACACGAAACGACGCTTGGAGGCGTCCTTGATGCGCCTGGCGTGCGCCGTGAGGGCGAGCCCCATGAGGAATCCGTACATCATGAGACGCTCGTCTCGCGGCTGTTCCGCCATAGCCACCGCGAGCGTGTCGTACTTCCGGAAAGGAGCCTGGACGTCGGGCGCCTTCTTGGAGAACTTCATGAGGTCGCCGAAAACGTTGACGACGATGGCCTCCGGCTTGAGCCTGCGCTTCACGGGAGTCTTTTCGGACTCCTTGGCCGGGGGCGACTTCTTTTCCATTTCACACCGACTTTCCGAGTTCAATGAGGTCCCTGAGCGCGGCCTCGAAAGCGGCCTGATTCTGGTTCAGGAGCGATCCCGCGAGCCGCACGAGGATGCGGCTCAATTTGAGCCTCGCCAAATATCCGCGTGCCGAGATTTTCTTAACATTTTCCGAGATCGTTTCAAGGCTGGCCTGCAAGGGCTCGTAGAGGGGAGACGACGCAATGCGTCTGTCGAACTCGAAAGCGGCCGATTGCGTCAGAAGGCCCTTCCATTCGAACCACGTGAGGCGCGCTTCGTCGCGCGCGCGATCAACGGCTTGGGTCACTTTGTCCATGGCCTGTTTCACGTCTTCTCCTGGCTGGAGGTCTCGGGGTCGCCGGACCATTCGCCCGCCTGGCCCCCTTGACTCTTGGGCGGCGCGGCGTCGGAGAGTGGCACAGACAATTGCCACAACGCACGAACGAGCTTGTGTGATTGGGGGTCTTCGCCACTTGAACGCGCTCCTCCGAGGAACGGCAAGGCTCCCGAAAGAATTGATTCGTCTGTCCGCGCTCGCGAAAGGCTTTTGGCGTCGAGCAATTCGGCGTCGAAGGTATCGACGATGGATTCGATGGTCGCCAGCGAAAGCAGGCTCTGGGCATCGGTCTCGCGTCCCAGCCGAGCCCGTGACGCCTCTTCCACCTCCGGCGTGCCGCAAATTCGAAAGTCCGCGTGGTCGACGCGCTGCCGGAACGCCAGGAACAAGTGCCCATGGAGATCGAATCCTTGGGGCAGGGGCGCGACCAACGACTCCAGGAGTGACTCGAGCACGAGGAAAAGGCTTTCCATGGGCAAGCGAAGCTTCACCGAGGGACTGCCCTCCACGTAAACGCGCACGCGGTGGTACTTTGTTTCCCTGAGGAAGTACCCGAGCGCATCCTCCACCGAGAACACCTCGAGGCTGACGTTCTCCGTGCTGCGCGTGAACACGCCAAGCGTCCTGGAGATGCGCACCAACGAGTCGGTGCTCTTCTCTACGGCCGAGAGGGGAACGTTGACCTTGTCGAGGAGCCAGGCGTGCGAATCTTCGGGGAGGTTCTTCGCGAGGAACCGGCGCGTCTGGTGAAGATACCCGTAAACGAGGGTGAGCTCCGAAGACAGGATGCGTCCTATCTCGCGCGCGAACACTGTGATGGCCTTGTTCTTCTGCTCGTACTTCCTCTTCTCCTGGGCATTGATGACGGCGATGGAGGCCTGATCGGAGAAGATCGAGAGGATCCGCTCGTCGTCGGCGTCGAAGGGTTTGTCGCCCCGGCGGTTCATGACGCTGATGACGCCCACGACGGAATCGCGGAAGACCATGGGGGCCGCCAGGATCTGCCGCGTCACGAATCCAGAGGCCTTGTCGAAATTCGGGTTGAAGCGGGGATCGGCGTAAGCGTCGGGCACATTGAGGGTGGTGCGCGTGCGCGCCACCTCGCCGCTGATGCCTTCTCCGAAGCGGATGCGCCTCGAATGAATTTTATCGGCGACGTTGCCGCGCGCGTTGACGAACTCGAGGAGGTCGGTTCCAGGCACCCTGAGGAGCATAGAGGCGGCGTTGGCCTGCATGACCTCGTGCACCTCCGCAAGGATGCGCGAGAGCAGCGTGTCGAGTTCGTCGAAGGTGGCGAGGAGACGACCGACCTCGAAGAGGGACTCGAGACGATCTTGGAGTGTGACGATGGAGGCCTGAGCCTCGGCCCGCGCCTGAGCCTCGGCCCTCGCCTGAGCCTCTAAATTCGCTTCCAGCCCTTCCCGGCCGTCCGCACCACTTCCCTTGTTACCGCCACCTGCGACGCTCATGGGGTGCTCAACCTCGCCGACGGCGGAAGTCGGCCATGAAATCGGCGAAGGTGCGCGCCGACGGCACGGAGACGCCGTTGTACATGGAGCAGCGAACTCCACCCGTGGTGCGGTAACCCTTGATTTCCAGCAGCCCCTCACGACCGGCTTCCTGGATGAACGCCTCCACGAGGTCGGCGCGTGGGAGGTCGAACACGAAATTGTGGCGCGAACGGAATGGGCGCACGGCGCGACCCACGTAAAGACCGCCGTCGACCTGGTCGTATACGAGGCGCGCCTTTTCGAGGGCGCGGGCCTCCATGGCCGGCAAGCCGCCCTGTTCCTCCATCCATTCGAAGTAACAGGCCGCGACGTAGATGGGGAAGCACGGCGGCGTGTTCAGGATGCTCTTGGCGTCGAAAAACGAGGCGTAGGTCAGGGCGTTGCCGAGGCGGTTGGCCTTGGCGATGGCGCGCGAGGCCTCGAGGACGTCCTTGCGAAGGATGACAAGCGAGCAGCCTGCGATGCCGAAGTTCTTCTGCGCGCTGGCGTAAATCATGGACGTCTCGTTCCACGGGATATCGGAGCGGGCAGCTATGGAGCTGGTCATGTCGAGCACGAGGTCAACGCCTAACCCCGAGGGGATGCTGGGGTACTCGGTGCCATACACGGTGTTGTTCACCGTGAGGTGGAGGAACTTAGCCCGAGGCGGGAGGTGCCAAGCGGAAGGAGTGCCCAACTCCACGTAATCGGGCTGGCCATCGTAAACCACGACCACGTCCCGACCGGAGGCTTTGGCTTCCTTGACCGCAATGTGGGCCCACACACCCGTGTCGGTATATGCGACGACATCTCCTGGCAAGGTGAGCTGCTGGAGCAGGAGGCAGAAGTGCTGCTGCGCGCCGAACGGCGTGAAGAAGAGCTCGTGCGTGTCGGGGACTCCCAGAAGTCGCTTGGCTGAGGCGTGCGCGCGGGCGTTGACTTCGGCGTACTGGCTCGATCGATGGGAAATCTCCATGATGGAGACGCCGAGGCCGAACGTATCGAGGAGCTCGCGGGCCACGCGTTCGCGGACTGGCCCGGGTAGCGTCGCGGGCCCGGGGCTGAAATAATGCGTCGTCATCGGGAATTCCTGCGGAGGGGTTTGCGATCACGGGAGCCCTGGGGTTCTACCAAAGTTTGTCGCGCGCGGGAAACCTCTGGACGCAGCGAGGCCGCTCCCTTCTCCTTCTGCACTCCTTAGAAACGCCAATCGAGGACGTTGACGAGCGCACCTCCGTCGACGATGGCGAAAGCGGGAACGGCTATGGCCGCGCGCGCTCCATGTCCAACCACGAGGGCGCCGACGGGCAAGCGCCTCTCGTCGCGAGGCGCCTGGGCCATCCCATCGTCTTCGCCTTGGAACGGCTCGTCGTCGAGTGGCACCTCCTCGGCCGGGTACGCGTTGGTTTGGCCGCCGGCGAGGTTGTAGAAGGCGAATCCGCTCCCGGCGATGAAGCCCAGCGAGGCCCCGCCGGCAACGTAACGAAGGCTCGAGAGGGAGGGGTTCGGGAGGAAGGGCAGCAAGGCGGCGCCTATGGCCGCTCCGAAGGCGGCCGAGTATCCGGCGGTAACGAACACTTCTCGGAAGCTGTCCTCCGCTTGGAGGTCGCTCTCCGCGCGAGCGACCTGGGAGAGGGGGAGGCTCCCGGCAACCAGTGCTGCAAGGGTGGTGGCAAAGGTCCTGTTGCGAGCGCGAAGGGTCGAAGACATGGCGAGAGCTCCTCAAGAAAGGGGCCTTTTGAGACTTGGAAGGCCTCGAGGCCAGTATTGCCTGGGCCCAACGTCACTGACGGGGCAAGGTCGGCGCCCGAGTCAAACGTGTGGCAATGGGCAATTCTCCGTGTTAACTCCGCCGAGGAGGAGCAAGTCCACGTGAATGTTGAACTTCATGAATCAGTAGACGCCCACGCCCCCGTGCACGTTCCCGAAATCCTCGCGCCAGTAGGAGGCCGCGAGCAATTCTTCGCCGCCCTCAACAGCGGCGCCGACGCCGTCTTCCTAGGACTCAAGCGTTTCAACGCCCGCGCGCGCGCCGAGAATTTCTCGGCCGACGACCTGCGCGAGCTCCTCCCCCTCGCCAAACGCCACGGCATGAAGGTCCTCGTGACGCTCAACGTGCTCGTCAAACAGGCCGAGCTTGGCGACCTCGTGGAGGTCTTGGCGATGCTCGAGGATCTCGAGGTCGATGCCATCATCGTCCAAGACGTCGCCGTGGCCGCCCTCGTCCGCCGCCATTTCCCAGGGCTACGCCTCCACGCCTCCACTCAACTCGCCGTGCACAATCTCGCGGGCGTCCGAACGGCGCGCTCGTTGGGCTTTCGCCGGGTGGTCCTCGCGCGCGAGCTGACCGCCCAGGAGTTACGTGGAATCCGACGCGCACTGCCGCGCGACGAAGTGGAGATCGAGGCCTTCTGCCACGGCAGTCTTTGTTACTCTTACAGCGGCCTGTGTTTCTTCAGCGGGGCGCAGGACTCGCGCAGCGGCAACCGCGGCGAATGCGCCTACACCTGCCGCAAGCCCTACCGCATCCTCAATGAGCCCGGCCACGGCTTCCTTTTCAGCATGCGCGATCTCGACACGGCCGACGACCTCGATCTGCTCGTCGGAGCCGGCGTCGACACGCTCAAAATAGAAGGCCGCAAAAAGGACGCGCAGTACGTCTCCACGGTGGTCAAAACATACCGCGCCAAGCTCGACGCCATCTCCGGACGCGACACGCTGCGCCCGGAGGCCCCGGCTGTGGCGCGCGATGGCGCCGCCTTCGAGGACCTCGACAAGCAGCTCGGGCTCACGTTCCAGCGCGAGCGCACGTCCTTTTTCCTCAAGGGCCGCTACCACGAGAACGTCATCGATCTCGACAACCCCACGCACAAAGGCCTCCGCGTGGGCGAGGTCCTGAAGGTGGATGGCCGCTGGGCGCGAGTCGTCCTCGAGGAGGCCATCGAGCGTTTCGATGGCTTGCGCATTGATCCGGCCGGCAAAATTTTCCATGCCCGACCTCAGCAAGGCCCCAACGCGGCCGACGCCAAGGGCATGGAAGCATTGGGCCGCAAGTACGAGGGCGAGGTCGTCCAGTTCTCGCTGCGGGAAATGCGCGCACGCGGTCGTCGCGTTCCTAGCGCGGAGGCGGGCGAGCAGGTCGAGTTCGAGGTTCCCCCGGCGGCGGGGCCCATGCCTCGCGTGGGCGACGTGCTCTACAAAACCCGATCGGCCTCGCTCAAGGCGCGCATCGAGAAGATTTCGCAACCTGGCGACCACCGCCTTGCCCCTCTGCGTTTCGTGGATGCCTCCGTGACGGTGTCGAGGCAAGGCGACCAAGAACTCACCATCACCTGCGTTGTTTCCAAGTTGGGGCAGACCCTCTTCGCGGAGACTCTGACGGTTCACGCGCTGAGGCCTGAACGGCCCGAGCGCTCGGGAGCCCTGGAGGCCGACCTTCGTGATCTCTTCTCGGTGTGGGGAAACGAGGGCGTCGTGGCGCGTGAACTCGTCGTCGAAGGAGCCGACCTCGCGTGGTTCGTGCCCCGCTCCCGGCTCAAAGGCCTCAAAAACGACGTGGGCGCGCGGCTGATTGCGGCTCTCGAAGCACTCCTGCAAGAAAAAATTCGCGTGGCGCGTGAGGAGACTCTCGCCCTGACTCCCGTGACTCCATTGGCCCACTCCATGGCAGACAACCCGCGCACTCCCGCGCGATTCGCGTGCAAGGTCGATCGACTGGAGACCCTCGACGCAATCGCCTCCTGGTTGGGAGCGCGGCGCACCTCGCTGACCTCCCCCGAGGCAGCTGGAATCGTTGAGGAAATCGTTTTCGAGCCCAAACGTATGTTCCTCGCGAGCCTCGATCCCGCCGTCATTGCGCGCGAAGTCCTCGCACGGGTCGACGCTGTTTCGCGAGCCTATGGCAGGCCCGTCGCACTGCGCGTGGCCCTGCCCACCGTGGTACGGGCGTGGGATGAACCTCTCCTGAAGCTCTGGATGCGCGCCTTTGCGGCCGCGGGCGTAACGCGTTTCGAGTTCGGCAACGCAGGAGCATTTGCCCATGCCAGCCAGTGGGAGCTCTCGCGCACGGAGGCGCCTCTTGACCTGGCGTCCGACTTCACGCTCTACGCGCTCAACGCCATCGCGGCGCGGGAGTGGTCGCGCTTGGGTATCGGCAAGGTGGCTCTCTCCATCGAGGACGACGCCACCGACCTCGCCGCTCTCCTCGACGCCTGGCCAACGGACGCGGGAGTCCCACAGGTCATTTTGTACAAAGACACCCCGCTGTTCATCGCCGAGAGCTGCTCCCTTACCGCACTGCACAACGGCTGCCCCACCGCGGAAGTCTGCGGTTACCGCACGCTAGAAATCGAAAACGAAGAGGGCGAGCGTTTCTTCGTGGCTCACGAAAACTGCAAATCCATCGTCTACGGAAAGGACGCCTTCT
>JBIKVI010000456.1:0-2501 GCA_044356935.1 Silvanigrellaceae bacterium
CGTCGGAGCAAAGAGCGACAGCTTCTACATTCCGGAGTTCACCGGGAGCGCCTTTGAGCTGCTCGTCGAGCGAGAGCTGCGCGCCGGTCCGCGCTCCCTCGAGTCGCGAAGTTGGCCCGCACTCTACAATCGCTTGCGCCTTACGCCTGCGGTCGCGGGCGGTATGCACGAAGTTAGCGCGGACGTGCGAGACCGAGGAAGCCAGGTCGACGTGCTCGTGGTCGACGCGGCCGCGCGCATCGCGCATCAGATCGAATGCAAGTGGGGGCGAGAGGACCCGGGGTGGCTCGACGACCAGCAACACAAGCCGACGACGACGCGACTGCCCGACGGCTACTGCGTGAACAGAGTTCTCGCATGCGGCTACCCGACAAGCCAGGCATTCATTGAAAAGGCAAAAAGCGTCCGCGTGACCGTTCTCTCGCTCGAGGAGCTCGCAGGCGCATGATGTAGTGCTCCCCGTTTGAACCGGACACCTAGTCTTCAAACCAAGGAGTCTACTGGTCATGGCAATCAAAGGAGAAATCCTGCTGGCTCACGGTCGCCAACCTCGGCGCCGGTTCTCAGCTGCGGAGAAGATTTCATTGGTGGAAAAAGCATCCCAGCCTAATATCAGCCTGTCGGCGGTTGCGCGGAGATACGAGATTTCCCCGAGCCAGCGAGCAGCCTAGGCATGGCGACTAAGAGCTCGCGAACGAAATCCGCGCTGTCGTCGCTGAGCGCCCCTTTTGCGGCTACCGGCACGTCACTGCCGTTCTCAACCGCGGACGCAAAGTGAAACTCAATCTCAAGCGCGTTTATCGCGTCATGCTGGCTGAAGGGCTTCTGTTGCAGCGCCCGTCTCGGAAGCCCACCCGAGCGCACGACGGCAAAGTCATGACGATGGCAAGCAACATGCGATGGTGTTCCGATCATTTCGACGTGAGGTGTTGGAACGGGGACGTTGTCCGCGTCGTTTTCAGTGTAAGCGTTCGAACCTCCCGCATGACCTCATTTCGCGGGCGTCGTAGTTCTCGCCGCGCGCCACTCCTGGCGCGGGAGGATTTCCATGCTGACGGCCCTTCACCTGCCCACTGATTGCGTCGAGTCGCTGAGAAAGGACGCCGTCATCGCGCGCTCCCTCGGATCCGGTTTGACTGACGAGATCCGTTTTCGCGCGGTCGCACTGCGTGAGCAGGACGTTCCAGCGAGCGAGATCGCCGTTGCCATCTTTCCGCAGACACGATGAAGACCGCGCTCGTGCTTCTCAATGACCCGTCGGTGGCGAAGGTCACACCCGCGGAATTCGCCATGCTCATCGAAGGAAACAGATTCGACATCTCATGGCGTCCTGCGACATGGCCGGATGAAAATTTGTGAGAGAACGAAATTTGACTCCGTTCGATTTTTCTGCGATCACGAAGGCAACGAAACACGCAGGAAACAGGCATGGCGGCATCCGTAAAACAGACGGTTCTCGACTAAGCGAAGGTTGCGGCTCTTCGCGCCTGGAAGTCTGGGATCGCCATGCCCGAAAAGAAGCGTGAGGTCTTCCAGGCGCTGATGGTCCAGTTCGAGAGGCTCGATGAGGTCCTTCGCAGCAACGCGCGGCTCCTCAAGCTCCTGGGCGACGCTTTCGCCGGCAAAGGAAAGTCCGAAAGCCTTGCGAGAATGGCAAACCGCGGGCAAAAAAAGATGCCGACGGGAAGGAAAAGCCTGCGGGCGCGCAAGAGTGCAAGGTCAAGAAACGATCTGTGCGCCGCGCCAGTGCCGATGACCGTTCGTCGTCGAATTCCAATGAGCCCACGCGCACTGAGGCGATGTTCCGCGCGGGCCTTGAAAGCGTCTCTTCACCCGAAGTGGGCGAGGTGACCGCCGAGGGAAAACGGATCGCCGCGGAGGAAGATGTGAAGGGGCTTCGGTCGGAGTCGAACGAGCGCGAGATTGTCGACGTGAAAATCGTCGTGACAAGACAAAGGCTCAGAGTGCAGACGCTCACCAACACCAAGGCCGGCAAGCAGGTCACGGGCGAAATCCCGAATGTGCCGCCAGGGTCCAAATACACCTACGACACCTATTTTCTGCTCGTGATGATGCACGTCCAGATGTGCACGCCCTACACGCGGCTTGCCGTGGCCACCGGCATCGCGAAAACGGCTTGTTACGATATGGTGCGCTTCGTAGCGGCCACCCTGCTGCCTGTCTACGTTCATCTGTGGCGGTTGCTCGCCACGCGCACATACCTGATGACCGACGACACAGGCACGAAGATCCTCGAAAAGACGCCCTCGGATCGTGTCTCGGACAAAGGCACCGAAGAGGTGGGCGGCTCGTCGATGGAATTCAAGGCGCTCGCACCCAGCGAAAGCCTGATGGCGGCCATCAGCAAGGGCCTTGGCCTGCCGGCGCTCGGCACCACCGCCGAAGGAAAGTAACCCCTCCTTTTCGGCACATCCGCTCAAATCGCGGTCATGGCCTGGGGGCGTTCAGGCCCGCGACGCCCTGGCGAACGCGAGGGGGGT
>JBIKVI010000359.1:0-4277 GCA_044356935.1 Silvanigrellaceae bacterium
CCGATGCCGCCCGCGCCGTCGAAACCGATCCTATGGAGGACCAGCTTTTCACGCGTGCTACCTAAAGTGCCAAAGGCGCCCTCTCCCTCTGGGGGAATGTACGCGTCCCAGGAGGCTGCTTGCGCGCCGACGTAAAGGGCGCGTGAGGTCATGTAGAGATGGTCGCCAGCGCCGAGGAAGCCGGTCGCGCTTGCGGGTGCCCGGAGATCGCTGGCGTCGAGCAGAGTGACGCTCGTGAAGGACTCATCGAGATTGTGGTAGGCCGGGGCGTGGATCGCCGTGCAAGCAACTCCTCCCACATCCCGCGCCATTGCACCCATTTCCTCGTCGTCGAGCCGAGTCGTCGAAACGAGGATGAGCTTTCCCTGCGCTAGGCGCAGATGACGGGTGAGCCCGGAGACGAACGTTTCCTCGGCGACCACTGGGGGCGCGCCGGCCGGGAGTCGCACTGCGCGCACGCGCGTGCGGAACTCGGAAGGGGGAGGGCTGCTCCGGTCTGGCAGCGCCTGGGAAGTCAAAAGCATTTGGGGGGAGTTGTCTGCCTGGTTCGCCTTGGTCGCCTGGTTTGCCTGGTTTGCCTGGTTCGCCGATCTCGTAGGATCGACCACGAGGTCGACCACGATGAGCCTGTCACCATGCACAAACATGTGGGGTTCGACCCGCGCGGCGAGATCCAAGGGCGGGAGGGCGCGGCCCGTCGCGCGATCGGCCGCATGAAGTTTGCCATCGACCAGGGCCAAGATGTGGTGCGCGCCGACCTTGTAGATGTCGGCCTCGTCTACGCCCTGTTCTTGTAGGTTTCCAAGAACGTCAGGTGCGGTTCCTTTGGCTATGGGCGAGGCAGTGGGCCCTTTGTCGTTTTGCGCCACTGCGACGCGGCCGCTTCTGCCCGAGCTTTCGGCCGCTAGGGCGTGTTTGCGATTGCGGATGACGTTGACGTCAGCGCGCAGAGCAGCGCAACCCGAATAAATCCGCGGCGAGGCTGCGAACCGGGTGGTGAGATTAGCGCGCGTCACGGGGGTGCACTTGCAGTCCGGCGGCGTGGGGCGCAGAGGCGCTATCGCGCGATCGGCCGCATCGAGGCTTCCGCATGCGGCAACCAGAAAGAGAACAGGAAGCAGGGAAAAAGCGGCCGGGGAGGCGCAGAGAGTTAGATAACGAAACGCGCGGGATGCAGACATGGAACCTCCTGAAGAACGATGTCACGACGTTGCCGGGCCTGGGCTGAAGGGCTGTTGTGTATACTGCCCACGTCGAGTAATCCTTCTATCGGAAGGCAAAGTGTAGGCCTTGATTATACTTGAGGGATTGATTTGTATACAACTCGGGGCCGCGCCGCCGCGGACACCAAAGGAAACATGACCCTACGCCTCCTGCGAGAGGAGGTCCGGAAGATCCGTCTTTTTGACGCGCTCTCCGGAGTCGAGGTCCTCAAGCGTCTTTACGCAGGTATGAAGCGGGTCGCGCCGAGCTACTCCTACCGCGCCTTTGCACTCGACCTTGGATTCGGCCCGACCAATTACCTGCACCTCATCTGCAATGGCCGACGCCCGTTGTCAGTGAGCGCGGCGCGACGCATCGCCACCTCCCTGAGGCTCGGCGAACGCGAGGAACGTTACTTCGTCCTCCTCGCGCGCCACGGGACCGCGCGATCCGCCGTGGAGAGGGAAGTGGCATTCGAGGAAATCGTCGACATCAAGGCACGCCTCATCGGAGGCTCCGAGTCCAAGGATGGCTTCGAGTACTTCTCGGAGTGGTGGCACGCGGCCATACGGGAAATGGTTCTCTTGCCGGGCTTCTGCCCTGAACCGGAATGGATGGCGTCGCGACTCGTGCCCCGAGTTACCCCCGACGAGGCGCGGCGCAGTTGGGAACTCCTGTCTCGCCTTGGCCTCGTCCGGCGCGATGCGCATGGACGATGGCGCCAAGCCGAAGCCCGCATCGAACAACCCGAAGGCGCGCGCAGTTTGGCCATCATCCGTTACCATCAGAAGATGGCGGAGCTTGGCAAGGAGTGCGTCATGCGAGTGAAGGCGCGCGATCGCGACGTCACTGTGCTCACCGTTCCCATGACGCGCGCTCTCTTCGAAACCCTGCGCGCCGAAGCGGCCGCTTGGCAGCAGCGCATCCTCGCGGCCGCCGAGTCTCTCGACGACGGCGAAGAAATCTACCAAATCAACATCCAGATTTTCCCGCTCACGGAAAGGTCCACTGGGGCCGTCGCGGACGGGAAGAAAATCGCCAGCGGCGCCGGCGGGAAGGGGCCTCAAGAATGAAGTTCAGACTCGAAGGCGTTGTGGGAGTCGTTTCGCGCATTGTGCCTTTGCTTGCGTGCGCCCTATTGTTGGCTTGGGGAGGATGCGGAACCGTCGTGCGCAACCCGGGCGACGACGACGACAACGACGAAACCGCTCGCGATTCCCGCGAAGGAAAATCAACGCCGCCGCCATCTTCATCAATAGGAGGGCTAAAGCCTTGCTCCGCTCTCCTCAGCAAGACCCCTGGCGCCCCAGGAAGTGTGACGTTGCGTTTCATTGCTCAGCGAGGTCAGCCGCCGGTGGACCTGACGGTGGAGTACGCTTTCACGGTGCTGCGCGCCGACGGATCGAAGGTAGGGACGTCGCCGGTGGACTTGCGTGCGCCGGGAACTTACGGCTTCAGCCTGTCCAAGGGCGGCAAAGGTCTTTGCCTTTCTCGCCTCGACGTGACGAAGGCCGATCTGTCCGCGGGCGGAGAGTGGACCTTCACCGTGACACCCCCGGGGTGAGCGTTCCTCGACGCGTGTTTTGACGCGGTCCGTTGAGCCAAGAATCGGGTGTCGTGTTACTTTTATGAGAGGCTGGAATCGTGGTTGGTCCCGCCATCATCCGAGTGGAGTCATCCCATGCGCATCGTTCCCTTGCTCGTCACCCTGCCCGCGCTCGTCCTGGCTAATGGATGCGTGAGCAACAATCGTGCGCCCTTCACGGGCTTAATTTATTCGAACGTCAAGGCGCCCGAGTCGGCGGGCGTGGGGGTGGTGAAGAAAAAGGGCCAGGCGTGTGCGGTGAATATCCTAGGTCTGGTGGCGGTGGGAGACGCGTCCATCGAGGCCGCGAAAAAGCAAGGCGGCATCCAGCAAGTCGCCACCGTGGATGGCGAGAGCATGAACATCCTCGGCTTCTTCCAGAAGTACTGTTCCCTCGTGGGCGGGCAGTGAACACTCCGCCCCGCCAAGCTTCGCCTCGCCCCGCCAAGCTTCGCTTCGCACCACGAGGAGTCGCCTGGGTTTAGTGGAATCCCGGGAGACGTCGCCCCCAACGGTGGGCCTCGACTTCGCGATCGAGGTTGTGGATGCGGAAACACAGAGCGTGGTGCGCCCCGTTGAAGTCGGCGATGGGAACAAACACGGGCTGGCCCCGTTCGTCGCGCCAGCCACGTGCGCGGTGAGCCTCGCACGTGGCGAGCCCCATTTCTGTGAGGAGCGTGGAATCGCGTCCAGACGCGTCGGCGCGGGCACGGAACTGGCTGAGTAAGAGAGCGGCAGCCGCTCCGGAATCCCGACCCAATGTCGTGAGGATCTCGGCTGACATGTCGTCGGCTTCTTGCTCGACCGTGTAGTAACCCAGCCGCTCCTCCACGGCGCGCTCGAAGGTCGCCACCTGTTCCCAATGGCGCGCGTCGATGCGTGTCAGGATTGTTGGAAGTGGCGTTGTGGCCCACGCCTCGGGATCGGATGTCGCCAAGTCCTTCATGGAATAAGGGAGGAGATCAGCGAGGCGATCCGCGGAAACAACAAGGGTTTCGGCGCACGCGGACAAGCTCGCGTCGACCTGGGCCCATGCCCGCGCGGCGGCCTCGGAGGTGTCCGCGCCGGTAACGTAAGGCCATACAAGCGCCGTACCCGCGTCGAGCGTCGCTACGAACTCTGAGCATGCCGGTGACGGGGACTCCTGTTCGCGCACGACCCCTGCGAGTCCGTTGGTGAACCCGACGAGAGCGGGATGACGTACCCCTGGCGAGGGGCGCGGATGATCGAGCATGGAACCAAGCGAGAGGAGTTTAGCGCCCAAGGATGCGAGGCTCGCGTCCGGAAGGGGCTTGAGTTCGCTGTTTCCTTCGCCCACGCGGTAGAAGTAGTCGTACTCGTCGTGCGCGGCCGTGGCGTGGGCACGGTAATAGTGTGCGAGTTCGTGCGCGATCAGGGCTTCGAACTCATCCTCGGGCAGGCGCTCGAGAGCGGCTGTGGAAACCGAGACGGCGGCGAAGGTTGTCACGTGCGCCACGCGCGTAGCGCG
>JBIKVI010000360.1:0-4271 GCA_044356935.1 Silvanigrellaceae bacterium
ACTGTGAATCGGCGTCTTGGCACCCTCGCGGCGCTTATCGAGTTCCTAGGGGCAACCTCCGGACGAAACCCTTTCCGAGCGGTCAAGCGTGTCGCCATCGAGCGCGGGGTGCCCCGCGCCCTTTCGCTCATGGAGTGGAATGCCGTACGCAGGGCCGCTGCCGCCGCTGAAGCTATGGACGGGGGCATCGCGCTCGCGGTGGTCGCGCTCCTAAGCCACGCAGGGCTTCGTGCAAGCGAACTTACGGACCTTTCTGCCGGCGATGTGATTGTCTCCGCAAAGGCCGGACAGGTGCGGATCGGGGGCGGGATAGGCATTAAGGCCCGTTTCGTTCCGCTCGACGCGGACGCGCGCGAAGGGGTCGCGCCTTGGCTTTCCGTTCGGCCCACGGTGATCGCGGGCGTTCGATCTCGCGCTGAGTCAAGAGGAGTGCCCGCGCCGGCCTGGGCTCAGGACGAAAACGGCCCTTTCCTCGTAGGGCAACGGGGGCCGTTCACGCGCCGCGGGATTGGGATGATCACGGAGAAACTTGGGAAGCGAGCGGGACTTGCGGCACCTCTCTCACCCCACCAACTTCGGCATACGTTCGCGGCCGCGGCGATCGATCCACAGGGCTACGGCCTTGCACGTGAGCCCGTGCCGCTCGCTGCGCTCCAGCGCATGATGGGCCACGCGAAGATCGAAACGACGTCGGTATACGCACGCGTTCCGTGTGAGGAAGTGGTGCGCTTCCTTGAGGAGGAAAATTGAAAGGTACTGCCGAAGACGAGACGCCAATTGGACCGAGGAAGAAATCTCCAACATTCGCATTTATGCACTTTTAATGGCTGCACATTTCGAACAAAGCTCAGCCAGGATCTCGTCTATCTTGCCATGCGAGTCTGCGATGGCGGCGTGCCAGCGTCCAAAGCCTCCGTGCTCGTTGACCGCCTCCACCCACTCGAGCAGGGCGGCATGCTTGGCTTTGACCTCGTCGGTTACTTGGCCCTTGGTCTCGACGATGACCATATCACCGTTGACGAGATGGACGAGGAAGTCTGGGCGATATTTTCGCACCACGCCTTCGAAGATGTAATGCACTTCGAAGCCCAGGTGATCGTTCTTCACCCAAGCCTGAACAAGCGGACTCTTATCAATGATTACAGCATCGCTACTTTCCCATGTGCTGTCGAGGACAGTGAGGTTGATGTGAGACTTCCTGCCCGGGTGACATGGTCGCCCTGAGTACCACGGCGCCATGCGGCCGGTGCTCAAGATCGGCCGTTCGCGGTCTGGAATCAATGTGCGCACCGCGACGTTCTCGTGCTGGATTGCGCTCCAGATGTGATGACCGATCTTGCTCATCGTGAGCGCGAGGACGATCCGCCTTCGGTCTTCGTCGGCATCAAAGGTAGCGGGCATCACCTTGATGCGGTCAGACGATACGACCTTCTCGACCAGCCGGATCAGCTGTCCAAGCAAGACGTCACGAGCGCCCTTCCAGGCCGGCTTGTGCGCGTCGAAAAGGTCGACTGCGACTTTGAAGATGATCGACTGCAGTCGCAGGCTCTCGCCGAGCGAGTCGAGTTCGATCGAGGAAAGACGAGTTAGGTCAGGCTTGCCCTCGAGCACCGGCGCGAGGTCTGCGGCAAACGCCATCTCGCGTGCGTTTATCTGCAACACCGGAACGTTCGAGAGTTTGAGAGTGAGCCGCGGGCGGAGCGTCCGCTCGATGCGGATGATGTTGGGCCACGTGATCTCGAACTGTGATTTCTTAGAGTCCGGTTCGATGCGCTTTTTCGGCACTACCGCCTGAGTGGCCGCAGGGCCGCCGCCTTCGTGCGGCAAGAAAGTAAACGGAATCCCGAAGACGTTCACGTACTCCGGATGCAGCAGGCCGTCCGCGCCAACCTCGTACGAGGTGCGACGCAGGCCTCGGCCCACCACCTGCTCACAGAGTAGCTGCGAGGTGAACGCGCGCAAGCCCATGATGTGAGTGACGGTCTTTGCGTCCCAGCCCTCGGTAAGCATGTTTACAGAGATCACGTTTTGAATTTGCGCGCCGGGCTGACCGGCTTGGCCGACCGTGTCGACTACCCGCCGCAGGAGCTCTGCGCTCTCCTTCTTGGACAACTTCGACTTCTTCTCTTGACTGTCCGAGGTTCCCTCGTCGCCGTCGAGTTCTTCCGCCTGCGTGCTCTCATCCTCTTCATCGTCCTCGCCAACCTTCGAGCCGACCACCGTTGGCACTTCAAGTTTTTCCGCCAGCGCTAGGACCTTGGAGTCGATATGGAGTGTGCGGTCGGGTGACTGGAGCTCGCTAATCTGAATCCTGCCGCTGTCGAACGCATATTTGATGCGCGCCGCGGTCTCGGTGCGGTTTGCGACCGTGATCATCACCGGCGGAGTGGTGTGGCCACTCGCGGCCCACTCACGTCGCCATTCTAGCCAGTCCCTTCCGAGCAGGTAGTAGGCGTTCGTGACGAGGTCGGGCAGCCTCTCTTCGGGGGCCGCTTTGCGGTTCAAGTCGTCTTTGACCGTCGGATCTTGGTAGAGGTGGTAGAGCTTCGAGCGGTAAGTGGCCGCGTCTGGAACACCGTCGTCACGAACTACGACTCGTGGCGTCTTAACGAGCCCCGCCTCGATGGCGTCGTTTAGGCCAAAGTCGCTAACGATCCACTGGAAGAAGCGTTCAGACGCCTTGCGCCCGCCGGTGGGAATGAACGGCGTAGCCGAGACGTCGAAGCAGGTGTTTATTCGCCCGTCGCGACCGTTGATGCGGTCGAGGCCAGCGACCCAGCGGGTTGCCTCTTCCTTGGCTTCCCGCGGGCCGTCGAACTGAATATCAGGCAGGGGACGCCACGCATGATGCGCCTCGTCGTTGATGACGACGAGGTTGCGCGCCGATGCCATGTCGCCAAGCACATCTCGCAAGTATGCCTGGTCGCTGATCATGCCGCGCTTATCGACGCTGCGCCGCTTGCCGACTTTTTCTTCGTTGTCCCACTGCAGGGCATGCCAGTTGCGCACGATGACTTGGCCTTGCCGCAAGGAGTCGCGAAGGCCGCTCGGAACGATGTTGAACTGGTCGTAATAGTTTGCCTCGCCGGCTGGCAGCAACACCGAGAGGCGGTTGCGAACAGTGAGTCCCGGGGCGAGAAGCAAGATGTTCTTCGAGTAGCGCTTGTCGTGCGGACTCGCCACGCGGTTGAGGATCTGCCAGGCGCAGATCATGGACATCAAGATGGTCTTACCCGTGCCGGTGGCCATCTTGCTGCACAGGCGTTTGAACGGGCCGCCGTCACCGGGAACGAGGACGCCAGTCAGCTCGCTCGGTGGCGCCTCGGTGAGCCAGACGAGTGTCTCAATCGCCTCTATCTGACAAAAGAAGAACCGCCGCCCCTCGCGAGCCTCCGGGTCGCGCCAGTGCTCGAGAAGTCGGCGCGTCACTCCTTCGGTACCTGGGTAACCAGCTTCGCGCCATTGGCGCACGCGGGGGCGAATCTGATTGACGAGGGGCAGCTCGATGAACTGCCCAGGATCGTCGAACGATGTCGCCTCATTCGTTGCGCGAACGTACCCGGCAGGGCGGCGACCCTCGCGGCGCAAAAAAGACATCGACTCACGATCGTATGACCAGTGCTCCCTTGGCTCTTCGTAGGGACTAGAGATGATGAGCTTGTCGATCGTCGCAGTGTTCATCGCGTCAGGCTCCCTTGCTCAGCGGCATGACGCGCAGGCTTTCGATGCCGCGGTCGTCGATGATCTTCACGGCGATGCGGTTGTGCTTGCCTGGCGTGAAGGGAAGCGACTTGGCGCCACGGTAGGCCTCGAGCTTGTCTTCGTCGATGACGGCCCCGAGAGTCTTGCCGAGCTTTGCCCAGCCCTCTTTCTCGCCGGCCATCGGGAAGAACACCTGACGGGGAAACAGTGACCGGCCATCGTAGTCGGTGTCGAGCATCCACACTGCGATGCGCTGTTGGCCGCCGGGATCGAGCGTGCCGGTCTTCGGGTTGTAGTAGTCAAAGCCGAGTACTTCGACGGTCATCTTGTCACCGGCAGCCTGTTTCGTCCGAACGTCCGGCTGTCCCATCAACCAAAAGCTGTCGTTGCCAGCGCGCTTCTTCTTCAAGTCCAGAGAGAACAAGTCCGTACTCATCTGAACTTTAAGCAGCTGAATTCCCGGCCTGTGTCACGAGGCCGACCAGTCGAGGCGACCGAGGCGAGAGCCGACGCAGTGGACATGCGGGTCCATGAGGAGGCCGAGCCCGATGGGCAACGACGACTGGTCG
>JBIKVI010000361.1:0-4270 GCA_044356935.1 Silvanigrellaceae bacterium
CGTCGGGTCGCCCCCTCAGCCGCCTCGACCTGGCGGTCCTACGAACGACGCCGCCGTCAACATCCCTTTTCCGTTGGATTCGAGCTCCGGTGCCGTGCAGGCAAAGTAACTTAGCTTGCCAAGGCTTTGACTGAGTTCTCGTGCCGTTTCTTTTCGAAGCATAAAATGTCGCTAGGAGGACGAAATGAACTCATACTTCAAAGTGCAGAGTTTCCTTTGCTTGGTGCCTTTGGCTCTCCTGGGATGCAAACAGGCGGGTGCGCAACAGAAGAATTTCGAAGCGGAGCGGGGACTCTTCAACAAGGAGAAGTCGGCCATCCGGTTTCTTCCCCCTGAAATTTCATCCAGCGACCCGCAGCAGCCATTCCTTGCTCCAGTCGGAACCGGGCCCGATGTAAAGGCTGACTTTCAAGCTTGCGCTTACCGGACCTTCGGTTCGAGCACCGATGTGGTGGGTGGTGAATTGTTGCTCCCGCGTCCGGTTTTTTTCTCTGAGATCGCAAAGGGAATCGCAGGCGATCCGGAGCTTTTCCGATTGCTCGCGCCCTGGGAAAACCGCTTCAACGATGCAGGCTCGATATATGTGGGCGCCGTTGTGGCAGGAACAGTTGTGACCTTTGCAGGAGTTGGATTGTGCGGAATGCTCACTGGCGGGGCCTGCATTCCTATTCTTGGCGCCTTCATGAAGGGGCCGGTGAATGAAACTGGGAAGGCAGTGGCAGATGCCGGCCGAGAGGTTGCGAAGGCTGCCAGTGGGAGGGGACTCGAAACGTTTCTCCTCGGCACGCTCCTTGGGCTGACTTCGTACCTTACCGCGACAACCTCGATCACCGAATTCAAGAATCAGTTAAGCCATTTTCAATACCAAGCCTGGAACAACAGGAAAGCGAAAGAACTCATGGAACTCATGGCCGAGGAACGCCAGGTCGCGAAGAAGGTCACCTGGCCGCAGCTGGACGGAATTCAGGGAGTCATCAAGTCGGCCAAAGGAAACGTGAACGTACAGTGCAAAGCGCCGTCCGATTTGAACAAAGATGTCGTAACGGCGTACTTGGAGGCTGAGGAGTCCGTAGCGTCCCCCGAGGCCCAAAGGACGCCCGAATAGGACGTCATTCGAGCGTTTCGTCGTCTTCGACCCCGAAGAGATCGCGCACGGCCAGGGGAGCGGCATTGAACGGTGGCAGCTCCCCCATGAACCCGATGCCGTAGTCGCCAACGACCCTGTAGTCCTTCTCCTCCCAGGCGAGGATGCGGATTTCTTGGCCAATAGGGTCGACGAGCCAGAAGTGGGGAACCTGCCACTCGTGGAGGATTGCCTTCTTGCGTTCCTTGTCGTCTCGGACGTTGGTCGAGAGCATTTCGCAGACCCAGTCGGGGCGTTCAAGGACTGGATACCCAGAGGGCTTGGACGGGTGGAGATCCCTCCTCCATCCCGCGAGGTCGTGCGCGAAGAGGTGGCGCTGGCCGTATCGCACAGCTGCTTCGGTGCGAAGCCACCACCCCCCGGGTGGGTCGCCAGGACCGCCGCGCTTCTTGTGAAACGCGGCGCGCAGGATTTCAGCAAAACCAGCTTGTGCATCTCCATGGTAGGACGTCGTGGGCGCGAGTTCGACGATTTGTCCATCGACGTACTCGTTCCTCGTTCCCTCGTAGCGCACGAGGTACTCTTCCAGGGTCAGTTCTGGCAGCTTGCGGGCGGTCATGGCGCCTCCTTGAGATGATATATTGTAGTGCGAAATTTGGCACGAGGCCATGGCTTCCCGGAGCGTTTGCCACGGCCGCGGTAGGCCGTCACCACGCACCGGGGTAGGAACGGAGATTTCTGGTCATGCGGCCCATTCTCTTCACAATCGGTGGTGTCCCCGTCGCCTCCTGGTACCTCTTCTTCGCCCTCGGTGGCATCGCGGCCTACTGCCTTGCGGCCTGGCTTTTGGCGCGCGCGGCGCGGGCCTCGTCCGAGGGCGCGCGCGCCGCGGAAGGGTTCGGGAGCCTTTTCGCCCTCTGTTACGTCGCAGGATGGTTCGGCGCGCGCGCCTTCAGTTTATGGAGGGAGCAAACCGACGTACAAGGGTTCGTGCCCTCCCTGGAGGCTCTTTTCTCCATGGGCCCCATGACCTTCTACGGTGGCGCCCTTGTGGCCTTCGGCGTGGGGCTCGCGTGGATACGCGCGCGGCGCTTGCCCACGGGTCTGCTCGCCGATGCGTGCCTGCCTGCGGCCTCGCTGGGGCTCGCATTCGGACGCGTGGGTTGCCACCTCAACGGCGACGATTTCGGATTGCCGGTGGCAAACCAAGTTTCGCCGCCGGCTTGGGCCGTGGCCTTCCCTAACCTCGCTGACGGCGTGGCACGTTACCCTGTTCAGCTCGCGGAGGCGGGCGCTTCTGGACTCATCGCGGCCCTGGGGTCCTGGGCGTTCCTGCGCGTGCACACCCCTCGGGGCACCTCTTCGTGGCCAGCTCGGCCCGGTGCTGTGGCCGCGGCCGTGGCCGTGGCTTCGACCGCGCAGCGGTTCGCCAACGAAGTCTATCGGGGCGATCCCCGTGGCTCCTTTTGGGGGACGAGCCTTTCCACATCGCAGGGCATCGCCATCCTCGTTTTCTTCACGGGCATCTTTTTGCTAGCGTTGCTCGTGCGCGTCCCCGAGCGGAACCGTGCGATTTCGCCCATGCCCCCCGGAGGCCCGTCATGACCCAATCCATCCATTCTCCCGCGGTCACGTCGGCCCCATCCTTCCGCCTCCTCGAAGACACGCTCCGCCTGGAGGGTGTGCTCACCAACCCCCGCTGGGCCCCTTTCGTTCCGTGGCAGGCCTTCGTTTCATCGGAAAAAGAGCTGGGCGATGCGTTCCTATCTTTCCTCGACGCGCGCGCCGGCGGGGGGCGATCGGCCATCGTGTTCGTCGACGGCGTTCCGAAGGCGTGCGGTGTCAGCCTGGTCGACGTCGTGTTCCGTTTCGTCCTCGAAAGCGCCGGCGTCGAGGTGCAGTGGGTGAACGTGTCCGACGTCTTGGACGTCGTGCCCGAGAAAATCCACGCCTCGGTGGATGCCCTCCCCAAGCTGCGTAACGTGTTGCGCGCCTCCTCGGCCTGTGCCGTCGTGGTGATCGGCAGCGGCACGCTCACCGATCTTGTGAAGCACGCGCTGCACGAGGAGGGCGATTTGCGCGCGTTCCTGGTGGCGCCCACGGCCCTCACGGTCACGGCCTTCACCTCGGCGTTCGCGGTGCTCGAAGAGGCTGGCGCGAAACGCACGCGTGTCTCTCGTCCGGTGAGCGGCTGCCTGTGGCATGCGTCCGTCCTCGCGCAGGCTCCCGCCTCTATGTCGCGTGCGGGCTATGGCGACCTCTTGGCGCGTTTCGTTGCCTACGGTGACTGGTACCTTTCGCACGAGCTCGGCATGGCCGAGAATTACGACGAACGCGCCTACCGCCTTATGGAACCCTTCGCGCCCTTGCTCAAGGGGGCGGCCTCCGCCTTCGGCGCCGAGGAACAGTCGCACCTCGCCGTGGAGATGGTGGGCGCGGCGCTCTCCATGGCGGGCATCGCCATGAGCGTGTCGGGCGAAACGACGCCGCTTTCGGGCTATGAGCACGTCATTAGCCACGCGCTGGATTTCCTGCGCCTCTCGTCGGGGCGACCTCTCGCCTTCCACGGCGAACAAGTGGCCCTCGCGACTCTCACGAGCGCCGTTTCGTTTGATCTCCTGTGCGCCACCGAGAGCCTTGACCCAAAGCGTTTTCGGGTGCTCGACGAGGCTCGCGCGGCCAAGATGATAGCCGCGTTCGTGGATCAGGCGCCCGTCTTCGGCCGCGCAGAGGTCGAAATGTCCGACGCGGAGCGCGCCGCGCGCCGCGCGTTGTTGGCAGAACCGTTGGCGCGCGCCACGGAACTCTTCATGCGCGACTACGCCCAGAAAGCTGCGAAGTGGGCGGCCTTGCAAGGCGGCGCCATGGCCGGGGTGGTGGAGCGTTGGCCTGCCATCCGCGCGCGGCTGCGCGAACTCACGCTGCCCGCCTCCGAAATGGAGTCGCTCCTTATAGCGGCTCGCCTGCCGCTCATCCCCGAGGATCTCTCGCAGCACACTACGGCCATGGAATACCGCTGGGCCGTGCGCTTCTCTCCGTTCGTGCGCGGGCGCATGAGCCTGGGCGATTTCCTGTTCTGGATTGGTGAAGATCCGGCGCATTTCGCGGCTATCTGAGGTCCGTGTTTCGTTTGGGGATTCGTATGGGGCGCGCCTTCGTTCTCCGGACACTCATGGCATGCGCCGC
>JBIKVI010000362.1:0-4266 GCA_044356935.1 Silvanigrellaceae bacterium
CGGAAAGGTGAGCGAAGCCGGAAAAGCGGTTGTCTCTGAAACGATACCCTCCCTAGGAGACGCCCTCTTTCAAGGTGGGGTCCAAGCCGCACTCTCAATGCCTGCCATGTCGCGATTGGAACAAGAAGGCCACTTGAAGCCGCTCCAATGAAAACGCGCTTGCCTGCGACGCTCTAGAGGTCGCAGAGTCACACCTAGGCTAAGCTGATCACGCCTCGTCCAAAGGGTGTCTCGAACCTCAGCCGCGCGTTTCGCGCGGCAACCGGGCTGACCCCATCCGCATTTCTGATGGACAGAAGACTCGAAGAAGCGGGTTTGCTGCACACCCAACTTCCGAAAATTGCGTGCCGCGACCCCTCTCGCCGCATCGACAATTTGCGTACCTCTCGATGCTCCTCAAAACGCGCGTTCGAACTCGACGGGGACACCAATCATTGAGGGCCTCGGGGGCCGTTCGATTTGTCCTTGCTCCCTTTTGTGCTATCTCCCCTTGGTTCGCGGCGAAGACTCGCTGCGACACAGCGTCTAGAGTGATGTCCCTTTTGGAGGTATTGCAGCATGAAGATGACCCTTTCGAATATCGCCATATCGCTGCTCGTGGCGGCCACCGGTTTAGGCATGACCGCTTGCGACGACGATGCAGTCGCCGCCGGCGTCGCGGGCGCCGTCATCGGCGCGGGAGTCGCGGCCGTCATTATCGACAGGAACGACAACGACCGTTGCACCCCTAGCTATCGCACAGTGTGCTCGAGCTATTACGACTACTACGGCCGCCTTATACGCGATTGCCGCGAGGTTCGTGATTCGTGCCGGTACCGCTACGAGCGCACCGAGAGCGCGCTCGAGGCGTTCGCGTCCGGCAATCGCATCCAGGTGCGCCAGCACGCTGAATCCAACGGACTGACCGTCGAAGATTTCGCTAAGGAGTACAAGCTTGGCTTCGATAACGCCGAGAAGTTCTGGGCGGCTCTCGACGCATCCGACCAAGGCGACGCCGCACCGCTCAACGCCCTCGGACTCTCGAGTGAGGACATCCAGCTCCTTGGCCAGTACAAGCTCCCCACGGAGCAAGGCATCGACAATGTGGCTCGGTCGCTTGACCAGCGCGCCGACATCACAAAGGGAATGTTCAACCGCGTGCGCGCGTGGGCCCTCAAAGAGCGCACCCGCATTTGCAGCAAGCCTCCAGCGAATATGTCTCGCGACGAGCGGAAGCTCTGCAACGCAGGCTACTAAGTTTGGCACACGCGCTGCCTATTTATGGGCTTAACCCCGAAAGGGCAGCGCGTGCGCGTTTGGGTTCCGCACGAAAATGCGGAAGAGGAAGTAGAACGTGCCCAAAAGCATGAGCCCTTCCCAACCCTCGAACTCAATCACCGGGTGCACAGATGCGAGGGCGAGGGCGAATCCCAGCGCGCACAACAAGAAACAGGCCATCACTACCCACGCGCACACGAGAAAAGCCTCGAGGCTCACGATGAACACGCGCGGCGACACATGAGCGCGCAGCCGCAGGCGTGTCTCCGAGAGCTGACTCTGCCAGAAGCGGAAGAAAAGGAAGATCGAGAGAAGCTTACCCGCCGCGAGGGGAAGCACGGTCTGTGGACTCGGAAGCTTGGTGAAAACGAAAACGTACGCCACCAGGAATGCGGCGATGACCGCCGTGCGCGCCACTCCAGCGTGCTCGATATGGTAAACGATGTGAAGCGCGACACGCGCCATGCCCAAGCAGTAGATGGCGAGGAAAGCGGCTATTCCCGCAAGCACGGCAGCAAGCCTTCCCCAGCCGGTAGGTGTCGATAGCAACCATCTGACGACCCATCCCTCGGCCAGTGAGAGCGTCACGAGGAGGGCGATGGACACGGGGATCAGCGTCGCAAGCAACCAACGGGCCCGAACCAGTTGCGAGCGGCGCTTGTAGTACTCCGCGCTGAGTCCCTTGGAGTTATCTGGCGCGGGGTTCACTGCTGGCTTTCCCCGCCATCCACGAGCATGTGCGCGAGCATCTCGAATTCCCCCCTTTCGAGCGCGCCCTCGAAACTCGGCGCGCCGCCAGGCGCCGTGCGCCGAGTGACGCGCAGGCGGCCGCGCTCGTCGCGGAGCGCGCGACGGCCCTCTCCGTGACCTTGACCTTCGAACGCTCGCGCTTCAGCGAGGAGAGGATAGCGCGAAATGACTTCGAGGGAGCATCCACGCTCGTAGAGATCGTGGAGGAAGGCGGAGAGGGCCGTCCCTTCGGGCCAATGCCCGCCATAGGCCTTGAGCGTGAGGGCATCAAAACCGACGAGCGCGTGGGCTTGCGCAGGCAGCGCCTCCACGAACTGCTCGCGAGAGAACGGCGGGGAGACGGCGGCTGCGACGTTCCCCTCGAGGTAGGCGTCCTTCACGAGCGACCATGGGACGACGACGTGCGAGGCACAGCGAACCACGCGGGCAGCGCGCGCCACGCCCGAGAGTTCACGCAGACTCGCTCGCTGACCTTCGTCTAGCGCGCCCCGGGAGTCATCGAAAGGCGTTGGAGAGGCCTCGAGCGCGCGCGCGCCATAGCGGAGCAACGCCCGGCGCGCGATCTCCGGGAGAATGGCCTCCTCGGGCGCTACCGTCCAAGGCCGACCGCGAGCGCGCGCAGGGGAATCGAACCGCGAATCGAGCCGGCCGCGCACCGCGTCCGCTCCCTCGTGGTCTTCCTGCCAAGGGAGGGCCGCGAGAACGACGGCATCGTATTTTGACAGAGCTCGAGCGTAATGCTTACAAGGGCAAGGAAACGAAAAAGGTTGGAGGCTCCCATTTCCGAGACTCGCCGTCACCCTTCCCTGGCAAGGCGTTCGCGGTGGAGACTCCTCTTTGCCCCCCGAGTCACGTTTCTGGCAGGGGGCGGCGCGCGCCACGACGTCGAGGGCGGAGGCGTCGGAGCGCGTCGATATCGCGAAGGAGCCGCAGCGCATGTGCAACGCCCGCAACCATGCGGCGAATCTCGCCGGAGCTTGCGAGGACGCGATTTGGGTGCGGACGTCGCTACGGGGCATGTTCATCTTTTCCTTGCGCTCCAAGGTTTTGACACCGAGGAAAAGATTGGATTTTGCGCGGACGCTGTGCGCTTGTTAGGCTGACACGTATGCTATCTAGACGGTTTTGTAAAAGGAGACCTCGGAGGGTCCGCAATTCCATGACAAAGTCCACCTCACGCGTTAGTGCCGACACGCTGGCCACGCGCGTCACCAGACCCCTCCTAGCCGTTCTCGCGGTCGCGATTGCTTTGGCGCCGGTAACCGCGCTCAGGGCTGACGACCTCCCCACCTCTGTAGGACCCACCGAACCCATAGGTCCGAGTTTGCGCACGCCGGAAGCTCGCAAGCGACTCGAGGAGCTCACGGCTCGACGCGCGGGTCAATCGGCTCCGAAACAAGGAACAGGCCCCCAAGCCCATCAGACTGGCAGCAGCGGTGGAATGGTCCTCGCGTCCACCAACGTCGTGACAGGACAAGGCTCCGGTGGCGCTTCGGGGTCCATGGAAAATTCAATCAACGGAGAAGGAGCTTCCAGCCCTGCGCGCGCGCCAGGCGGTGGACGCGACCTCCCCCCTCTCGTGGGAGGGAGCTACGGCTTCCAAGCACCGCAGCAGTTCGATGGGACGCCGAAGTCCTTCGTGAGCCTCGGCGAACGCGCTCCCGCCTTCGGAATCGTCGTCGAGAAACTGCACCACCGCCTGACGGTGTTCCGTTTGCGAGAAGACGGCAAGTACGAAGTTTTGAAAACCTACCGCGCCATAACGGGCAAGGATCCCGAGGACAAGAAAACCATCGGCGATCTTCGAACGCCCGAAGGAATCTACTTCGTCACCGGCCGCATCGACGACAAGGACCTCCCTTCGAAGTACGGCCGCGCTGCGTTCACGCTCGACTACCCTAATATCTTCGACCAAAGGGAGCGAAAGTCGGGCTACGGCATTTGGATCCACGCGACCGACGATCCCAAGCGGCTCCTCAACCCGTTCGACACCGAGGGATGCGTCGTCGTGAGCAATGAGGATCTCCTCGAACTCGAGTCGCTGCTCTCACCCTTCGAAGTCCCGGTGGTCATCACCAAGGAGATGGTCAGGGTCGCCGAGGGCGAGATCGCCACGCCACGCGCCAAAGCTCTCGAGATGATCGAAGCTTGGCGAGAGAGTTGGGAGACGTCGAACTTCGACAGCTACATGGGTTTCTACTCGAAGAACTTCCGCTCGCTTGGCAAGTCGCGCGAGGGCTGGCAGCGGTACAAGAAGAA
>JBIKVI010000146.1:0-10656 GCA_044356935.1 Silvanigrellaceae bacterium
GGGAGGGGAACGGGCGCGCCGTTATCGCAATCAGCGGGGGGGCCTCGGTCCGTGTGCCCGGCCTCGAGGGGTCTTCGAAACTTCCGCCTCTCTTCCCGCGGGAACCCGCTCTCTCTTGTGCTGCGCCAGACTCCGGCTGTGAATCACTTTCGTTCCCTTCCCATGGGGGTGGAGCCTCGAGGCCCGAGGGTTCGTCGTCTTCCAGAGGTGTCCCGCACCCAAACGTCGACATGGCACCGCAGAATCCCAGCGCGGCGAGCATCGCACGCGCACGCGCCCGCTCTGTTAGGCTTGCGCGTCGTCGCGGCCAGACTGCGCGACGTGGTTGGGGGGTGATGCCCTCAAGTGCGGTCAAAGAGAGTTTCCTCCAACGACACGCCTCGTGCGATCACGCAGAGCGAGGCGCGCTCTTTGTCGATCGAAAGGATCGGTCGTCGTGAGGAACGGCTTGAAGCGTAACGCTAAGGAACGAGAAGCACGCAAGAAAGTGTGATGGGTCCGTTTGCCCAAGGGCTATCCTACGGAATCGCGGCGGACTTTTGCTTGCGCCAGTGGCGGAAGGCGTAAATGCCAATGGTGAGCGCCGTGAGGGGAGCGGCCACACCAAAGAGTGCCACACCGAGGCCATCGGTGAGCGGGTGCTTCTGTGCATCGAGGATGAGATAGGCCGTGTAAAGGAAGGCGTAGACGACGAAAAGCATCCCCTCCCACCGCGAGACGCGGTTGCCAACGTAAAAGATAGGGAGGCAGGCTACGGCCACCGCAATCATCACCGGCACGTCGAAAGTCAGCGCTCCGCGCGGCACAGGGAGACCTTCGGGCGCGACGATGGTAGAGAATCCCAGCACGGCCAGGATATTGAAGATGTTACTCCCGACGACGTTGCCTACCGCGATGTCGCCCTCGCCCTTGAGTGCGGCAATGACCGATGCAGACAGCTCAGGCAAGCTCGTTCCCATGGCCACGATGGTGAGGCCGACGACAAGCTCGCTGATGCCCCAGCCGCGGGCGAGGGTCACAGCCCCTTCCACCAGAAGACGACTGCCCATGACGAGGATCACCAAGCCGCCGATGACGTAGGCGACGCTCACAAGGGGATGCGATCGCCAACCCTGGGGCTCGTCCTTCGAGGGAGACTTTTCTTCGGGGTTCGCTTCTGCCAAAGCCGCGGCGGCAGAGCGCGTGGCTCGTCGTCCGTCGACGACCGAGTACACCGTGTACGCGACGATGCCGCAGGCTAGGAGGATTCCGTCGACGCGCGAGAGCCGCCCGTCGAGCGCCAGAACAAGGAGCGCGATGCTCGAGGCAATCATGATGGGAACTTCGCGCCTCACCATTTGCTCGGCCACGACCAGGGGTGTGATGACCGCCGCGATGCCGAGGATGAAAAGGACGTTGTAGATGTTGCTTCCTACGACGTTCCCAAGGGCGATATCGTGCGATCCGCCCAGCGCAGCGTTTATGGAAACAGCCATTTCGGGCGCGCTCGTGCCGAAGGCCACCACCGTCAACCCCACAACGAGCGACGACACCCCAAAGCGCGTGGCGAGGCGCGATGCTCCCGAAACAAGGAAGTCGCCCCCGAGCACGAGCATCAAAAGTCCGGCCACCATCCCTGCGTACATCATGTCAGAAGTCCTCCTGTGAGCGGGCCTTGCTTGAGTCGGCTTGCGTGCCGCTCGGCGCAGGGCCTATGATAGTCAGAACGGAACGCCACCCTCGCAGCCAACCCTAAGGAGCCTCGCATGGCCAACATCGAAGAGATCACTTCCCTGCTAGAGGGAACGTCGCAGAAGACCCTCTTCAAGAATCGCAAGATCATCCTGTCGGAGGCTGTGACCAGTGCGAGCGCCCGCAAGATTATAGAGCAACTCCTCGCTTTGGAAGCCGACGACGCGTCCCGCGAAATCTGGATGTTCATCAACAGCCCAGGTGGTGAGGTCAATAGCGGTTTCGGCATATACGATACGATGCGATTCATCAAACCGGAAGTAAAGGTCATTGTTTCGGGGCTCGCGGCAAGCATCGCCACAGTGATCCTGCTTGGCGCCAAGAAAGAGTATCGCTACTCCATGCCCAACTCGCGCATCATGATCCACCAGCCCCTCATTGGTGGATACGTGCAAGGCCAGGCCACCGACATCGACATTACCGCCCGGGAGATCATCAAGACGCGCGAACGCCTCGCCATCCTTTACAACAAGGAAACGGGTCAGCCCCTCGAGCGCGTCCAGCGCGATTTGGAGCGCGATTACTGGATGACCGCCGAGGAGGGCAAGGAGTACGGCCTCATTACGCGCATCCTCTCCTCGTGGAACGAGATCACCTAAGCCCGACTTCACGGGTGCCAGCGAGCCTCTGCGCAACTCGCTCTGCCGCCCTCTCTCCTTCTGCGATGCAGTCGGCCACGCCCACGCCCGAGATCCAATTGCCGGTGAGAACGACGCCTGGCGCGAGCGCTTCCACCTGCCAAGCGTTGGGAAGAGTCGTGTCGTGCTTGGCGTCCATGACGGCGATGGCACCTTCCCAAGCAACGACATCGGTAAACGTGGGCGTGAACGCGGGAGGCAATATGCCAAGTGCCATGCATTCCGCCAAGGCGCGCGCCACGAGCGTCTCATGGGAAGCACTGACAAGCCCGGGCGCGCGATCCCCACCTAGAAGGATGCGGTAAAGAACAGCACGCGTACCTGGCAGCCCAGCGGAGGGAACATGCGCGGGGTAAATGTCATGAACGTTGAGAACGCCCAAAAGGCCGTCGCTCTCGTCGGCGGCAAGTGAGCCGAAGCCCCGCGGCGCTGGGAAGTCTTCAGGAATCCAGCCCCCGATCCCGACCACCGCCACGCCGTGTGCGTCGATGCCTCCGCACGCGAGCATTCGCCAGGCTGCGCGACTTGCGGCGTGGTTCCAGGCCATGTCAGGTGACGTCCACGGAGCGAACGCCAGCACGAGGGCATCGCAGGGGGAGTCGTCAACGCGGGGGCGAGACCCATCATGATCGACGCTCGCGAGCGGAGAAGAGAGGAGCCAATGAAGGTCCACTCCTGCGGCGAGGGCGGAGCGTTCGATGCTCGCAGCGAGACCCTTTGGCAATGTGCCCATGCCCGCCGGAAAAGAAACGAGTCCTTGTGCGCGAAAACTCTGTGGAGTTGAGGATGCCTCCAGCCTCTTTCTGGCCTGTCGCGCTCCTATGAGTGCACGCAATGCGCCAGCCGTAACGCTTCCGAACGCATGTTCCCACGCGACCAAGCGGGGGAACGCGCGTCGAACGAGCAGCTTGCGCGCGCCTCCTGCCCAGATGCCCGTGGCCATTGGAACAGCGAGTCGCAGGGCGAAAGCTTCGCCGAAACGACGCGCGAAAAAGCCGTACAAAGTTTCGCGCGCGTCGGGCGGGCGTGCGGGCGTGACTCGCCACTCGAAAAGAGCGCGCGCCCATGCGCGCCAGCCCATGAGTCCCGAACGCACGAGTCCCCACAAGGGCGGGGAGAGGCGCACAAGGCGACTTCGGGCTTCATGGGAACGGTGCGGGGGAGTCGGAGCAGACGTGGGTGGTGGCGTGATGAGATAACGCGCACGGGCGGTGGGAGCGTTTCCCATGCACTCGCTCGCGAGCCCTGCCTCGGAGCAGAGCCGTGTGAAGGCCTCGCGCGAGGAGAGCACGCCCTGCGCTCCGTGTTCGAGAAGGAAACCATCGCGGGTGGAATGCGCAAGGCATCCGCCCACGCGGTTTCGGGCGTCCTGGATTTCGAGTTTGTCGCCCGCACGGAGCGCGCCAAGACGCAGCAGCGCGTGCGCCACGACCAGACCGCTGATGCCTGCACCTACGATACGCACGTGCGCAGGCGAGCCCTCGGTTGCAGTTTTCGCCGTCATGTCTATCCTTCCCACCATGGTTCCGCTCTTGAAGTCTTTGGAGGACGCTAACATGGCGCACGACGCGCGCACAGGACTCACTCGCGCACTGGGGCGAGGCGCGGCACTGGAGCGCGCGCGATCCCGCGCCGGCCGCGTGGCCGCTGCGATCGCCCGTCGCGACAACTTCGTGAGCTTGGCGCGACTGGGCGGAAGCGTCGTCTACCTCGCCGTGCTCGCCTCGTTCTTCTCGACCTGGGACGCCGCCGCCAAAACCATGGGCATCCTCTCGCTCGTGGCATTCTTCCTCGTGCTCTCGCGTCTCCACGCGCGATTGCAGGCGCGCGCGTCACTTTGGAAGGCGCTCGCCACCTCCTACGAGGCATCGCTTGCGCGCTGGCGCCGCGACTTCGACGCTCTGGGCGCCCTCCATTCGCCCTGGCACGCCGACATCAAGTCCACCGCGCCCAAAGGGCACCCGTATGCGGTGGATCTCGACATGCCCAGGCAGGTGTTCGGGCTGCTCGACGCTGGTTCATGCCCCGAAGTGTCGCGCCGTCTTTTCCATGACCTCCTGGCGTGCGCAGCGCCCGAGAGCGACGCCTCCGCCTATGCGGCGCTGGCCCTCGAGCGCTCTCGCGTTGCCTCCGCGCTTACCCAGGCGTCAGCCCTGCACCGAAGGCTCGAGGCCATTCGCCTGCAAGACGAAACCCTGCGCGACTACCACGCCTATCGTGCCGATGGTCATGAGCGCGTCTTCGAGAGGGCGGCAGAAGCGTTCGCCAAGGGGCTTGCGCCCATGGCGCGCTTCGCCTTCGCCCTCGCGAGCGTGGCGGCATGGGCCTGGTTCCTCGTGCCCGCGTGGCGCTCGTTCCTCGCGTCGGCCAAGTTCGAGGACCTCTTTTCCGGACTCCTCGCCTACGCCATTTTTCCACTCTTGGGACTTGTGGTTTTCACCCCGGTCATGGAGGGCGCGCGACTCCTCTCGCGCAAGGGGCGCACGCTGCGCGCGCTCTACTCCGCCATGGCGGAGGAGGCCCCGAGCTCCCTGCTTGCGCAAGGGGGTGTTCCCTTGCGCGAACACGCCACGCGCATCGTAACGCGCCTTTCGAGCCTAGGTAGGGCTCTCTCGCTCCTGGAGCTACGCGGCAATCCCGTCCTTTGGCTGTTCCTTCACATCCTCGTTCCCTTCGACGCGGTGGCAGGTGCGTTCCTCGATTTCCGTGCTCGGCAAGTCGTGCCGCCGCTGCCGCAGTGGTGGGAAGATGCCGTGGAGTTCGACGTGCGTGTGCAGCTCGCCCGCTTCGCGCACGAAAATCCCGAGTTTCGCTTCGTGGAAACGGTGCAGAGTGACGGTGATTTCGCCCCGCTCCCCACTTCGGGAGCTTCCCAGACAACCGACAAGTCGGGAGATTTCGTTGTCCGCGGCTTGGGGCATCCGGCGCTCCCGGTGAGCAAACGTATCGTCAACGACCTCACCCTTACGCCAAGTGGCCCCGTGGTCCTCCTCACGGGCAGCAACATGGCTGGCAAGAGCACCTTCTTGCGCACGCTCGGTGTCAACGTCGTTCTCGCGCGCCTCGGAGCGCCCGTGTGCGCGGACGCGTTTCGTTGTCCCGCAGAGAACGTCCTTTGCGCCATCCGCGTCGACGATTCCCTCGAGGAGGCTACGAGTTACTTTTACGCGGAGGTCAAGCGTCTCCAATCCATCCTCGCGAGACTCGACGAAGACTCGAGGGCGCGTCCTTACACGTCTCTCTTCCTGGTCGACGAAATCTTCCGCGGAACCAATAACCGCGAACGCTTCCTCGGGAGTTGGCACGTCATCAAGGCGTTCCTTTCAACCCACGGGTATGGCGTGGTGTCCACCCACGACCTCGCCCTGTGTGGTTTGGGGCGCCGCGACTCCCGGCTTGTGAACATGCATTTCCGAGAACATGTGGAGGAGGGGCTCCTGGCGTTCGATTATCGATTGCGGGAAGGGCCTTGCCCCACCACCAATGCGCTGCGCATCATGCGCCTGTCGGGCCTGCCTATTCCCGAAAATCCCGAAATCGAGGAGGACGTCGGTGGCGACTCCAACCCGCCCTAGCTTGGAGGCCCTGCTTTGGCTTGGTGCTCCCGCCACGCGAGAAAAGAAGCGTCGAGGACCGTTCGCGCGGGTCGGGTCCCCTTCGGAGGGTTCCGCTTCAGGCACTGACTCAGGCACAAGGGCACCGGCGAACAAACGCGTCATCGCGGTGGACGGCGGCCTCAAGGGGCTACTCGAAAGCACGGGAGGTGGCATTTTCCTGCCTCCCGATCTCGCCCGCAACTGGTTGTGGGTTGGCGATGGCGATAGCCTCCACGCCCGGGATCCCCGCAGCTTTTTCGCGCCGGGTGCCCTCGAGGGGCCTACGGGCATTGAACTCCGCACGCTGCCTCTGCCCGTCGACAAGGATGTGTCCGACTTTGGCGCCGCGCTCGACGCGTTGACCAGCGAGGTCGAGAACGCCGGAATAGGAAGTGGCGGCAGTGTCGTCGTTTCGGTGGAAGGAGGCCTCGGAGGTCGTCGCGATCACGAACTGTGCAACCTCCTCGAAGCCGCCGATTTCCTCGTCGGGTTGAGCGCCCTGGGCCTGCACGGCGTCGTGGATTTCGAGGGGCGGATCGTGTGTTTCTCGGGCGGGGTAAAACTGTGCGCGCCTGGAGGCACTACGTTTTCACTTTGTTCGCTACGCGGCGGCCCAGAGCTGCATTTGGCAGGCGCTTGTTACGGTGGCGAACTCGTGCTGGGTCGAGGATCGCGGGGCCTGTCAAACGTCGTTGCGGGGACCATCGAAGGTTCACTCGTCGCGCGCGCTCACGCGACCGACGCTGTTTTCGTTTTCGTTTGCGCTGAGGAATATCCATGAAATCTGCTCTCCCCCGTGATTCTTCGTTCGCAACACGCCTGCAGCACGCCGGGGCCGACCAGCGCCTCGGGACCGGTCTTGTGGGAGCTTTGGAACTTTCGGTAACATACCAGTCGGAAAGTGTGGCCCAACCGCCCGTGTACGCGCGTCTCTCCAACACGCGCAACCACGCCGAGGTCGAGGCGCTCATCGCGAGCCTGCACGGGGCGCCGCGGGCGGCTGTGTTCGCCTCCGGCATGGCGGCCATGAGCGCTGTGGTGTTCACGCTCCTGCGGCCTGGCGCCCACATCCTCGCGCAGGAGAACTGTTACGGCGGCAATGCGGGACTCCTCACCAAGGTGCTGGCGCGATGGGGGGTGGAAACCACATTCGCTCCGCTGTCGGAGTGGCCTTCGCATCTTCGCCCCGAAACCCAGCTGGCCTATTGCGAGAGCATCTCGAATCCATTGTGCGTGCCGCAAGACTTGCGCACGGCGGCCGGCGTCGCGCGCGCGGCGGGTGTTCCCTTGCTGGTGGACAACACCTTCGCAAGTCCGGCGCTGTGCACCCCTCTTCTCCATGGGGCCGACCTCGTCCTCGAGAGCGGTACCAAGTATCTCAACGGGCACAGCGACCTCATCTGTGGCGTGGTGGCCGGATCGACTCCTCTCATCGCGCGTATCGCCGAGGCGAGCACGCTCCTGGGAGGCTTCCTTTCCACGCAGGGGTGCGTGCAGCTCATGAGGGGAGTCCGAACCCTCGGGGTGCGCATGGAGGCGCATGCGCGCAACGCTGAGCTCCTCGCGCGCGGCTTGAAGGAATCGCCCCTCGTGGCCGAGGTGTTCCATGGTTCCGTGCTTGGACCGGAGCGCGCACTCCACGCGCTGTTCCCTAAAGGGCATGGTGGCATGCTGGCCGTTCGTTTTCGCGACGACATCGACGTGGAGGCGCTCGTCCGGAAGTTCGCGCTGGTCACCGATGTTCCTTCGCTCGGAGGAACGGAAACCACCGTAACAATGCCGTGGTTCACCACCAACGCCACGCAAACACAAGAGCGCAGGCTGTCTCAGGGCATCGACAAAAAGCTCGTGCGCGTGAGCGTGGGTCTCGAGGATCCGGGGGATGTGTTGGCGGATATGTTGGGCACGGCTAAGGAGGGTGTTCCCTTATTGCTGACTTAACGGGACGCCCACTGATGTTGCGCCACCGGCCCTTTCAGATTGCCGAAGCATGAAATGCGGTGCGAAAACGAAAGCCGACTTTCCAGGACGTCCTTAAAAGTTGAGCCCCTTGCAGTCGTTCACCGAGGAAAGCAAACGCACCGCCACGTTGCCATCCCGCCCAAAGTCACTTGGAGTAGCGGTTACCCGCAGGCGTGCGCCTTGAGGAATCGAGCATTTGAGCGAGTCGTCAAGTTGTGTGCTCGGCAGGTCGTAGGCCTTCAACACTGTTGGAAGTTTGGCCTCGATGACGAAGGTTTCGTCGGATGGGGGGGCTGTTGGAAACGGCTGCGGGAGTTGGGGATAGGGATTGGGATAGGGATACTGAGGCAAGGGGCGAACATCGCCGCGCCAATCGCCAAAGCATGCTTGAAGGGTTTGGCCAGGTGCATAGCGCATTGCGCACTGTTCAACAGTGTCCAAGGAAGTCGCCCCGAAGCAGGCTTGGAGCGTTGGCCCGGATGCATACCGATTGGAGCATGCTTGGACCACCGCCGATGACTGAGAGCGGAAACACGCTGTGAGCGCAGCTCCAGGCGCGTACCTGATGAAGCAAATGGAAACAACATCACTCGTCCAAGCTGCAAAGCAACTCTTGAGAGTATCGCTAGGAGCGTATCTCAACGAGCAGATGCCGACGAGTTCGGAGCTGTTCGCCAAGAAGCATGCATTCAGTGCTTCGCTGGGAGCATAGCGGGAAGCGCAAATCTGAACGATCCCCGCATCGAACGCGCGAAAGCACGCTTGCAGCGTCACTCCCGGTGAGTATCGATTGCCACACGCATTGATAACGTCAGACCTTCGATCGTTGACATCACGAAGGGTGTCTTGAGCGAGAGCATCCGCACTCAAGCTGAGGAAGAACCCCAGAAGCAGGCCGGAAAACAATTTGAAAGGCATCACATCACCTCAACGCATCAAAAAATGGCCCCGACCGAGAGCGAATGCCCTTGATAACGGAGAAATGAGTCTCTTTACATGCTTTCCAAAATGGAGTCAAACGAGGGCGGTTCTGGGAACGGGACACGGCGCGCTTCGCGCCGCGTCAGGGGTAAAACTCTTGAAAGCGGCTCTCCATGGTGGGGGTTTCGTGACGCGGATAAGCGACCACGGCATCGAAATTGGGATATGCTCCTTGGGCAATGGCGGGCCCGCCGAAACGTTAAGGTGGCTCTGTCGCGTCTTGACTTTCGCGTCGGAAGTTCTGTCGTCTCCTCTCGCCCTAGGCGGTCCTGCGTATGAGGTTTCGGGCACACGCATCCTCGCGTCGACTTCTCGCACTGACCCTCTGCGCGGCGGCAAGTTTCCTCGTTCCCGCCGAGGTGGCGTTGCCGTTCGGCCCTTTGGGGGCCGAAGCCTACGCCCAAGGCTCATCGGCCATGGTCGTCAACCTCATCGGATCGGGAACATTCGATCGCAAGGGAGAGAAGTCACCCTTGCACAAAGGAACACTGCTTCTCGCGAGCGATGTGATTTCTATCGCCCCGAAGTCGGCCGTGAAGATCCAGTTCGAGGACGGCAGCGCCACAACGCTTTTCGAGAGCACAGACCTCGTGCTCGAGGACGCGAAACTGGGCCAGGATGGCGGCCTTGAGGCCACCGTGAACGTCATCAAGGGCAAGGTCCGCTTCTTCGTGAAACCCAAGAGCGCAGGCAACGCTGTGAAATTCAAAACCAGCAACGCCATTATGGGAGTGCGGGGCACCAGTGGGGTTATCGTCTCGCAAGGCGAACGCAGCGAACTGTTCGTAACGTCAGGTCGTGTTGAGGTCGTTGCCAGTGGCATTGCCAACGCAACCGCTGTTCCCGTGGGACCGGGCTTCTCAACGATCGTTCTCCGGAATGCCGCGCCGACGCCTCCGAAGGCGTTCGATGTTTCGGCCGTGGCCGCCGATCCTTTCCCCGCTGACTCAGCTCCTGAGCTCGAGCCTTCCCGCCCGAGCCCATCTCAGGAGGAGAAGGAACCGGATTCGCCCCAAGAAGAAAGCGGGGGAGGGAATTCGCCCCGCACAGACACCCCGTCAACGCCTCAGGAGTCGGAGCCAACAGGGGAGACTTCCGCACCTTCGTCCAAGACTCTTTATTCACCCGATGGGAGTTCGGGTGTCGTCGTGAGGGGAGGAGGCGTGGAAGCCATCGTGCCTGCTAGCCTTCCGTTCTTGGACTCTCCCGTGGGCTCTCCCGTGGACGCTTCCGTGAGGCAATCCCCTGAGTTCGCCCGAGGTGCTGGGCTCGAAGCGGGACTTGCGGTGGAGCAAGTGGCCCGAGACACTCTTGAGCGGGCCCAGGGAGCTTCGCCGCCTTCCCCTCGGCGCCGCATTCCCGTGGACGTCCGTGTGGAGGGTTGGAAGTGAGCATCGCGCTAAAGCCAGGTGTAGAAACCATACGGGGCGCTCTTTGCCTCGCCTTTGCTTGCGCCTTCGCCATAGGTTGCTCGCGCGCGCGCTCTCCCAGCCCAGTTCCCCTGAGTCTGCGCTTGAGCCTCCCCGCTCTTCCGGCTTCTCTCGAAGGTCTTAGGGCGTCTTCGCGCACCAACCCCAGCTCCGCGCCGAACTCAGCGCCGAACACTGCGACTGCGCTTCAAAGCCCTCCCGCACCGATCTCGTCGGCGGTCGCTCTGGTCGTGAGGCTGCGCGGGGAAGATGGCGTGTGGCAGGAGCGCACGTTACAGCCGGGCGAACTTTCGGCCCGTTTTGAAGTTTTTCCCGGAA
>JBIKVI010000373.1:0-4058 GCA_044356935.1 Silvanigrellaceae bacterium
TTCCTTGTTGGTACTTTGCTTCCGATCGCAAGCGATGTTCCCAAGACCGCGCCTTCGGCGACGTCCGCCCTCGCGCTGATTCGTGATCGCGCCTGTGCCTCGCCGGCGGAGGTCACCTACCTCCTCGCTCAAGGCGAGTCCTCTGAGGTGGTGTCCGAGGATGCCCGCGCGCTTACTCTTGCCGTGGGCGCGCTTCGTCCGGTTCCTGTTTTTCCCGGAGGCGCGCTCGTGCAAGAGCGCACCCCGGCAGGCGTAAAGCCAGCGCCTGGCGTGCAGCTCCTGCCCCTGGATCCGCAATGGCAGATTCCACTTCCTTCCGCTTGCGCGCAGCGCGCTTTGGGCGAAGCCACCACGAACGCCGCGGGTGTTGCGCCGCTCCTTCTGCCTGTGTTCCCTTCGAGCGAGGGAGCATTGAGCTTCCGTTACGTCAGCTCCCGGGGCATCGGTCAAGTCGATGTGCCTGCCCCCTCGGCGATCAGCCTAAGCAACAATCTCCACCGCATTACCCTCGAGGTCAGCGACCTTGGCCTGGCTCAGGTGGAAGCCTCGCGTGAACCGGTGCGGGAGTTCGGGGCCGGATTCTTCGCGAAGCTGACGGGACCTCTGGATGCCTCGCGTATTTGCCGGGGCACCTCACTGCTTGGCGTGGCGGGCACGGCGACGTGCGATGCGCCTCCTCCTCCCAAGCCCTGTGTCGAGGACGGCCAGGTCGGTTGCGTGACCACACCGAGTCACAAGGCGGCAGCCATCGGCGGTCTCGCCTCGAAGGTCCTTTCCACATCGTCGGTAGCGGGCGAAAAGGGAACGGTCGTGCTCCCCTCGTTGAGCGATGTGCGCTCGGGTGTGACTTTCGGAACCGCATCCGCATCCTCGGGAACGTACACACCTGACTTTCCCAACGTGGCGAACGTCCGGGCCAGTGACACGGTGAATGGGGCTTCAGGCACATTGGGGGACTGCACAGCGGATGGTTCCCAGGGCTGCGTGGTGCCATCGAGTGGATCCATAAGGGCGGCGGACACGGCTAACTTCACAGGCTGGGATATTCGGAGGAAGCGCAACAGCGCAGGGGCGCTCGTGACTTTCGCAGGGCTGACGGGTCAGACCAAGACCTGCCGGAACCGGGCGAATACTGCTGTGTTCAACAACACGACTGCACCCTCTTCAGCGGGTCTCGATTTCTTTGACACCATCGACGATGCCAACAACAACCTCACGGGGCTTCCTGGAGAAATTCCCGAGTGGACCATGCTTATTGGCGGGAACACGGTGACGGTAGGTAGCGACTTTGCCTGCGGCGGCATTTACGCCACGGGCAACACCGCGACAGGGAACACGGGTGCCGACGCTACCCTTGCGCATGATGCCAACGGGAACTGGCAGGATCTCACGCCTGGAATCATCCCGGCTGCTACGCCGACAAACAGCACGAACACGGCGAACGGCTGCAACGCTGCCGACAAGCATTGCGTGTTCCGCGAGCTCATTTCGGGCCTGATGGTCACTGAGGTTTCGGCGGCGACCTACACCTGGCAGAACGCCATCAACTACTGCCATAATCTTGGCGAGGCTGGTGGGGCGGTGACAAGCCCTATTCCCTTCATCGGCGGCGCATCGCACAGCGACTGGCGTTTACCGACGCAAAAAGAGTTGATGCAGCTATACAGCGCAGGAGTCCGGGGTCTGAACCAGACTTCGAACCTTATTACATTCTTCGGAGACGTTGACACAAATTTTTGGTCCTCGAGCTCGGTGACCTACTTCACCTCCGACGCCTGGGACGTGGACTTGAGCAGTGGCGACATGGGCAACCTCGCCAAGACCGACACCCGCAGGGCTGTCTGCGTGAGGTAGTCCCGCCGCGCTGGCCGTGCGCTCGCTCCCTTCGCCAAACTCTCAATTGGCGTCGCTCAGCAAGTCCGAAGCATCGTTCTCGCCGAGCGAGCGCAGCCACTCCTGCCAGCTCTTGAACCCACGCTGCTTGGCCCGCTTGCGGAAAGCGGCGAACAGGCGATCGCTCAGGTTGAAGGGAACGGGTTTCTGCTTTTCCTCTTCGGCCTTTTTCGGACGCCCAACGACCCGAATGCGTGGCTTACCGCTCTTGTCGAAGGCCTTCTTGAGGAGCTTGTGCTCCTAGGCCTGTATCCTCCTCGGCTCCGACCAACCTTCGGATTCCCAACCTTCATCGTCCCAAGTAGGCTTTGCGTTCTTGGCGCGAGGCTGGCCACGCTGAGATGACACGGCGGGTTTGCCCCCGCCAGGTGAAGACGACCGTGAGGATTTGACCTTCTTGGTTTTTACCGATGAGCTTTTATCTGACTTCTTCACCGCGCCTTTGGCTTTCGAGGATTCCTTGCGCGTCGCGGAAGATGCCAATGCCTCCTTCGAAGGAGAGCCCTTTTTCGTTTTTGTTCCGGATGTTTTTTTCATCGCCCCATTCGAAGTCATGAACCACGCCCCCTCTCCCCGTAATTTCGGATCACTTGAAATTAACATGAGGGTCCGCGAGGCTCAATCCCAAACCCTGTGGGGTTTTGAGACGTTCGCGCTAAAATGCCCCTCGTACCGAAGGGGGGAAGGGCTGGATAGGGACATTTGCGGCACCGGTTGCGCCGAGTGGGACTCATGATCGAGGTGCGTCGGGTTCATCCATGCAGCGAGCCTGACGGTCCTAGATTCCCTCCCTGAGAACCTCCGATGGTTTGCGCCTGAGCACCGACGCGCACGAGAGCCATCCCACTACCACGTTCACCACAAGGTAACCCGCGAACAGGTAGAGGGCCGGGGCCAATGAGAGGCTCGCGTCGAGATCGAGGAACGTTTCCGAAAACACGCGCGCGACGACGGCCGCAGCCACGACTCCCAATGCGCCGCTCACACCCGCAAGCCAAAGGAATTCGAGTACGAGGCTCGCGGAAAGGAGCCCGTTTTTTCCGCCGAGGCTTCGGATGACGGCATAGTGGCGCAGGCGCGTGCGGCGCGTGGAAACTAAGCCGGCTGCGAGAACGAGCAAGCTCGCGCCGAGCAGCAGGGTGGCCAAAAATCGCGTGGCTTCGGCCACGCCCGTGGAGAGTTCGGCCACGCGTTTCACGATGGCGGCGGCGTCGAGAACGCTCACGTTGGGGAAGCTTCCGGCGAGCTCGCGTGTGAGCGCTCTGCGATCTTCGGCAGCCGCAACGTTGGTTGCCACCAAATTCATTTGGGGGGCGTCGGAGAGCAACGACGGGTGCACCACCATGAAGAAGTTGGGTCGCCAATTCTGCCATGTTACGGAACGCAAGGAAGTCACGCGGGCCTTGACCGGAATTCCCTGGACATCGAACGTGAGCTCGTCGCCTAGTGCGATGCGCGCGCGCCCGGCGAACTCACGTTCGATGGACACCTCCGCGCGCGCGCCTCCGGCCGGGTCCCAAATGTGACCTTCGGGCGCGGGTGGGGCGCCTTCGACGCGCTCGAGGACGCGTTCGCCGTCGCCTAAGGAATGTCGGTAGGTGAGGTTCTGTTCCCTCCGGCGCGAACGCGCGGCCTCTTCCTCGGGTGAGCGCGCGAGGCCCTCTTGGGGCGGGCCGCCCATGACCTCTCCGCCGCTCGACGCCTCTCCCTGCGCAGCGTTGGTTTCGTCGGCGTTCACGCGCACGAGGCGCGCCCGCACCATAGGGGAGGCGTACACCGCTCCACCGCCATTGCGTTCCTTGAGCGCCGCTTCGACACCTGCCTTTTGCGACGGCTGGACGTCGACCAAGTAGAGGTTGGGTTTCCCGCGCACGCTCGTGTCGCCAAGCGGCGTGAGGAGATCGTCTTTGACGAACTGCACGAGGCAGGTGAGGAAGAGCGACAATCCCGCGAGGGCCATGGAGAGCACAGCTGTTTCTTTGCGCGCGGCGATTTCGGCGAGCGAAAGGCGCAGCGCCAGCGGGAGGCGCGTTTCGTAGCGCGAGAACAAGGAAACGAGACCGCGGGCGAGCGCGCGGAACACCACGAACAACACAACCGTGGCTCCGAAGAGGAGCAGGCCCGCGCGCGGGTTGGGCGCGTGACGCACGACGAGGGCGGCGAGC
>JBIKVI010000363.1:0-4249 GCA_044356935.1 Silvanigrellaceae bacterium
CTTGGCGTTTGCGTTCATGGGCCCTGCATGACCTCCTGGAAGGGGGAGAAGTCACGTAACGTGACAAGGTGCCGATTTTCGTCGAGCATATGCCACAGCACCGAAGCTGTCACGAGGATGTCCCCGATGGATCGGTGGCGCGACTCGAACGAGAGTCCGTAATGCGCCGCCAACGCGTCGAGGTTCTTGCGCTCGCTCTTGACGAGCTCTCGCGCCATGCGGAGGGTGCACACCACGAAGTAATCGCATTGGATACCCAATCGGGTCGATTCCCACGAGAGAATGGAGGTGTCGAACTCGGCGTTGTGGGCCACCCCCACGCAGCCGCGGAGGAAGTCGTGGAAGGAGGGGAGCACGTCTGCGATGGACGGCTGACCCACGAGCATGTCCTGGGTGATGCCAGTGACGCACGTGATATCTTCGGAGATCTCGCGCCCGGGATCGACCAACTGCGAGTAGCGCGCGACTTCGTTGCGGCCCTTGTACTTCACCGCGCCTATTTCGATGATCCTGTCGGTCTTCGTGTCGAGCCCGGTCGTCTCGAAGTCGAACACGACCAGCGGCAACTGGGCGAAGCGTTCCTCGAGCGCGAATCGCGAACCCGTGACGCCCCCCATAATGGCTTGCGGAGCGAGGTCGGCCCGCGTTCGCCCCGCGATGAGCGACGAGAACAAGCTGTTTGCGAAGGGCGACGGCATGCGGAGGTGACCTCGCGGAGTGAGGGCGAAGGGAAGGGCGAGCGACGCACCTTGGAGGCGTCGGCGTGCGAGCCCGAAGGGTAGCCCGGGCGTGGGGGAGGGCTCAAGCCGAGCCGACCATCGATTCAGCCCGCGCGCTTGACAACGAACGCGAGCTTCATGTACCCCTCTTTGCACCGCTTACGAAAGCGAACGGGCTCGTAGCTCAGTTGGGAGAGCGCTACAATGGCATTGTAGAGGTCGTCGGTTCGATCCCGATCGGGTCCACCATTTGCTTCGCAAGCGTACAAGAGGTCAGGGGTTTTTGCCCCTGGCCTTTTTTGTTGGATCGGGTCCTATGAGGGCGCGCTCCTCGCTGAGGAGTGGCCTTGACGCAGTCGCGCCGTAGCTTTTGAGAGCACGGTGGCATCGCCGCTAACAAATGAAGCAACCTGCATTGGGAGTTGTCGATGAAATTCGCAGTTATCGTGAGCGTTTTGTCTTGTTCTGCCAGTTTCGCTTTCGCAGACAACACAATCAACCTCGCAGGAGGAACGTCTGCAACCGTAGACGCAAACGTCAAGACGCGGGTCAATTGCTCCGCCACTGAACCAAAAGCGGCGAAATCGACGTGTCACTGCGATCGGGGTGGCGAGCTGCGCATTGATTCTCCCAGCGGATCCTCAAGTTACTTGCAGCTTTCTTCTGTTGAGGCGTGCTTCGCCCAGGCTTTCGGCCGCGATGGCGAATACTCCCAGTTCTGCTCAGGCAATTGATGGCGTTGGCTTTTTTTGGGTTCAGCGCCGGGAGCTACTCAAGAGCTTGAGCATTTGCCGTGCGTCTTTGTTCTCGGGGTCGAGCTCCAAGGCGCGGTCGTAGTGCTCGCGGGATTTTCGATAGTCTTTTCTCCCGAAGTAGAAGTTGCCTAGAATCAGATTGAAGGTAACGAATTTTCCGTATCGGGTTTCGAACTTTCGCACGAGGCCCGTAACTTCGGTTTCCCGTCCCGCGGTGGCCGCGGCCTGGAGTTCGAGGAGGTCGTAGGCCGCGTCATCGAGAAGGCCGGGGTGCTTTTCTTTCACCAGGCTTTCCACCAGCGCGCGGGAGACGTTCTGCAGGTTCACCGTGAGGGCGGTGTCCTGTCCCGAACCGGGTTTGGGAAGGAACACGTACGTGCTCAAGAAGCCCGGTTTCGTTATCTCGAGTCCACGTGTCGATTCCATGGGAAGCTGCAACGGGGTTTGGCCCAGGAGTTGCGCGCGATCCCCTTTTTCGCCCAAGGCGTGCACGTCGGCACCCGCGGGGTTGCTCTTCAAAGTGAGCGTGCTCGCGCAGGAGAGAAGAAGCGTCGCGCCTGCGAACGCGCACGTTGCCCCAATGCCTTTCATTTTTGCGCTCGCGTGTCGGGGGTAGATTCGATGGCCCACGACGCGAAACGAGCGAGTCCGGAGGCTCCGCCCGGGACCCGCTGGCCATTGAGGAGGAGTGTTGTTCCCTTGCCACCGGCTCCCGCGGTTCGCGCGTAGGCGGCGGCCTTTTCAAGATGGGCGTTGGCGTCAGCGGAGGAGAGGCAGGCGTCGAAGGCCGTTTCGTCTTTGACGCCCGCTTCCCTGGCCACGCGCAGGACGTGGGCCTTGGCCGCGGCCTCGGCTCCGGCATCGCGCACAAGGGGATCGTAGCCCGTTGGAGCGGGTTGGAAGGCCCGGACGTCGAAGGCTTCGTGCGTTTCGGGAGAGATTTTCGCGGCGCAGTATGTGCCCTTGGCGAAGGCTGTGGTGAGTGCGTCTGTCGGGCCCGCGGCCAAACGAACGAACCTGACCGGCACCTTGGAGGTCCTCAAAAAGTCGTCCACCTGCAACTTGCTATAGCCGCAGGTGTCGCAAGCGTAGGGCGTAAACTCGACGAGCCAATGTTCGGCGGGGTTGCCGGCACCTTCGTCGCTCTGCGTGGCAATGTTCTCGGCGCTTGCAACGCTACCTGGGGGGAGGCGCAGGGAAGCGAACGAGGCCTCGGGCGCGGGCACTGAGGCGTGACGCGGGGGCGCCAGGCGGAGGTCGATTTTGTCCTGGGTTCCGCTCGCGGCGAGCTCAGCCGTTTTCGTCGACTTGATTTCCGCCGCGCGTGCGTTGCGCAGGACCTGTCGGATCTGATCGCGGACCTGGGGCAACGTCGTGCCCACGCCAAAGGAAGCCTTGTTCGCCTCGAAGTAAGCGCTCACGGCGGCATCTTCAATAGGCTCCGCAGCCACCCACTCCTCGAGCGACGGCAGTTCCAACAACGGGCGGCTGTCGCCGCGTTCCTTCGCGATGGCGATGCTCGCCGCGAACGCGCTGACCTGTTCCCTTGCGTCGAGCCAGGCCGAAAGAACCCGATCGTGCAGGCCTTGACGCACGGAAGGGGGGAGATCCACGTACCGCACAGGCGTTCCGCGCACCACCACCAGAGGTTCGTCGCCGCAGCCACCCAGGAGACAGGTGAAGGCGCTGGCGTCGACGCCGGAGGTGCCGCGGCCTGCTGGTGAACCGCCCTCGGTTCTCGAGAGAACCAAGTAACAAAGCACGGCGCCCAGGGCCATGCCGGCGCCGAGCGTAAACACGGACGTCAGTACGGCACGCTGGGGGGCGCCGCCGCTGTTACCGCCGCCGCTGTTTTGGGATGTCGAGGGAGCTGCCATGGAAAAAGTCCTCCGCGGGAGGACAATGCACCCTCCCCGGAAGAATGTTACCCGAAGCCAAGCGTCAAAAGGGAAACGCCCCTACACGTTACGGTTCGTTGCGGTTCGTTGCGGTTCGTTACGGAGCGTTGGCCCCGTTCACGCGTTTGGTTCCAGCCGAGCCCGTCGAGCCGGTCGAGCTGTTGGCCGCTGTGCCTCCCGCTCCACCCGTCACATCGAACACACACCCGATCGAGTTCGTCATGGTGCCCGAGTGCGTGACCGAAATGCGCCCTCCGCCGCCGCCACCACCGCCGCCTGCGGCACTCCCTGGGGCGCCAAAGTCGATGGAATTCTTGTTCCCGCCTTTTCCGCCTCTGGCCGCAAAAGTGGCTGAGCCTGTACTTGGGCACACGAGGTTCACCGTTTGGATCCACACGGAACCTCCGGCGCCTCCTCCTTGAACCGTGGTGTGCTCGTCTTCCCACGACGCAGGCATGTCCCAGCCGGCGCCTCCGTTGGCGCGAATTTGGGCTCCATTTTCAAGGGTCAAGGTGCCCCCAATGTTCATGTACAACGCGCCACCGCCTGAGTTGAAAGCTTGGTTGGCGTTCCAGCACATCTTCCACCAAGAGTTCGTGTTGCCGCAGCCGCCGCCACCAGAACCGAGGGTGGTGGGCGCATCGAGGCTGCCGTAGGTGACGCTGCCGCCGGCACGGGGATTACCCGAGTTTTGGCTTGCACCACCGGCACCTCCATGGGCGCCCCCGGAGCCGGAGCGAGAGGCGGAGACCACCGGTGTTCCGTTGGTTCCCGCACTGCCCGCAGCGCCTCCCACGGGATTGAGTTCGTTGGCCGAGCCCGCGTGGCCCAGGAAATCGGCCGTCCGCGCGCTTGTTCCCGTCACTAACACGTTTCG
>JBIKVI010000098.1:0-14677 GCA_044356935.1 Silvanigrellaceae bacterium
ACCGACGAGTGCGGCTCGGTGGCGAAGGCTTGCGCCGAAACAGCGGCGACGACCAAGAGCGAAGCGAAGGACGCCCTCGTGGCGAATGCGGATTGGTGGATCATGGTGCTCCTCCTGTGAGGCCCGGAACGGGCCGCCCTCTTCGTAACACCCGCGTTACGCTGCCGTCGACGCATCATCCGCTGGGCGGACCACCTCATGGGAGAGAGCGTCAATCGTCTTCGTAAACATACGACACGACTTCGAACTCCTGAAGCCCACCAGGCACCTCGATGGACAGCCAGTCTCCCTTGCGGGCCTTGAGCAGGCCACGCCCGATGGGCGACCTCCAACTGATGCGGCGGGCGGCGGTATCGATCTCGTCCTCTCCCACCAATACGAAAGTCTTCGACCTACCGTCTTCGTAACGAACCGTTACCTTGGCACCAAAACGCACGCAATCGGGACTCTGTTGCGAAGGAACGATGACGCGAGCGGAATCCAGGCGCTTGCGGAGAAATCGGACGCGACGGTCGATTTCCCGGAGGCGCTTCTTGCCGTATTGGTACTCGGCGTTCTCGGAGCGATCGCCCTGCTTCACGGCGGCTTGGACCTCTTCGACGATACGCGGACGCTCCTTGCGCAGAAGGAAGTCGAGTTCATCCTTGAGCTTCGCGAACCCCTTGGGCGTCACGAGGTTGGTCTTCTCCTGGCCGTCGGCGCCGGTGCCGGCGCCCGTTTCCTCAGGGGACGGGGAGGGGCTCGGCTGCCGACTCATTCGTGCGCGCTCCTTCAAAAGCGAAATCCACGACGTCTTCCTTGCGGACCAGTCGCACTTTGCCACCCTTCACCAGTCGGCCAAAGAGGATCTCCTTGACCAACGGGGAGCGGACGTTCTTCTCCACGAAACGCTCGAGCGGGCGCGCTCCATACTCGCGGGACGTCCCTTTTTCACACAGGAGCCTGGCCGCATCGACGTCCCAGGCGAGCTCCACCTTCTTGCGCGCGAGATCGGTTTTGAGCTGGCCCAGCGCGCGCTCCACGATGCGAAGCATGACCTCATCGGGAAGGGAGTGGAAGGTGACGATGGCATCGAGACGGTTGAGGAACTCCGGCGAGAATTGCTGCTTGAGCGCTCCCTTGCCCTTGTCCGCCGCCGCCTCCTCCACGAAACCGATGTTGCGCTCGGTCATTTCGCGGGCGCCGGCGTTGGACGTGAGGATGAGCACCACATTGCGGAACGATGTCGTCTTGCCCGTGGCGTCGGTGAGCTGCCCGGCGTCCATGACTTGGAGGAGCACGTTGAACACGTCGGGGTGCGCCTTCTCGATTTCGTCGAGGAGGACGACGCTGTGGGGCGCCTTGCTCACGGCATCGGTGAGCTGACCGCCCTCCTCGTAGCCGACGTATCCAGGCGGCGCGCCGAGAAGGCGGCTGACGGAGTGCTTCTCCATGTACTCGCTCATGTCGAAACGCAGGAGCGGAATGGAGAGGGTCTCAGAAAGTGCCTTGGCCAGAGCGGTCTTACCTACACCGGTTGGGCCCGCGAAAAGGAAACAGCCCACTGGTTTGGATCTGTTGCCCAGACCCGCTCGTGCGAGGTGGATCGATTCCACGACCGCCTCGACGGCCTTCTCCTGCCCGTAGACGTGCTCCTTGAGACGCGCCTCCAAGGTCGCGAGCATTTCCTTTTGTTCGGCGCTCACGCTCTCGCGCGGCAGCTGGGCGAGGCTCGCGACGATGTCCTCGAGCTCACGGCGACTCACCTTGGGCCCGTCAGCCGATGGCAGGCCGACGCCGGCGGTGGCACCTGCCTTGACGGGCGCTCCGTGCGTCCTCAACGAGACGCGGCTACCCGCCTCGTCGATGAGGTCGATAGCTTTGTCGGGAAGGTAACGTCCGTGAAGGTGCTTGACGGCGAGCTCGATGGCCGCGCGCAGCACGGGGTTCGAATAGCGCACACCGTGGTGCTCCTCGAATTTCGGCCTGAGGCCCTTGAGGATTTCGTAGGTGTCGTCCTCCGATGGCTCGAGCACCTCGATTTTCTGGAACCGGCGGGCGAGTGCGCGATCCTTCTCGATGTGTTGGCGGTACTCCTTGAACGTCGTCGAACCCATGCACGACAAGGAGCCCTGCGCGAGGGCCGGTTTGAGCAGGTTCGACGCGTCAAGGCTGCCGCCGCCTGTGGCTCCGGCCCCGACGATGGTATGGATCTCGTCGATGAAAAGGACCGCCTTCTTGCGCTCGGAGAGCTCCTTGACCACGCCCTTGAGTCGTTCCTCGAAGTCGCCTCGGTAGCGCGACCCGGCCATCAGCGAACCGAGATCGAGGGAGAACACCTCGGCCTCCCGCATCTTGGGTGGCACGCGCCCTTGGGAAATGCGCAGGGCGAGTCCGTCGGCGATGGCCGTTTTGCCTACGCCAGGATCGCCGACGAGGATGGGATTGTTCTTCGTGCGACGATTGAGGATCTCGAGCGCCCTTTGGATTTCGTGTTCGCGCCCGATGACCGGATCGACCTTTCCCTCACGGGCTTTGCGCGTCAGATCCACGGTGAAGCGTTCGAGGAACGAACCCTTGCCCTTGTCGCCCTCGCTCCCTTCTCCTGCATCATCGGGCGAGCGGCGGCCTGAATCGCCTTTGCGCGGGAGGAGCTCGTGCGAGAAGTAGGCCATGACCGCCTGGCGCGAAAGCCCCTGCTTCACGAGGAAGTAGTTGGCATGGCAGTCGTCCTCCTCGAACATCTCAACGATCGCCATCCCGGTTTCGGCCTTTTGCCGCCCGGCCGCGCGCACCCGGAGGATGACGCGCTGCATGAGCCTCTCGAGGGCGAGCGTCAGCACCGGGCTCGACTTGTCGTCGCGCGTGGGCGACCCTTCATCGTCGTCGGACGAGGGGCTGTTGTCGCGCAGGAAGACGACGAGTTCTTCCCGCAAGCCCTTCACCTGCCCTCCGCAGGCAACGATGATTTCGCACACGTCATCGTCGTCGAGTAGGGCGAGGAGGAGGTGCTCGATGGTCACGTACTCGTGACGCTCCGATCCGGCCATGGCGATGGCCTTCCGCAGGCAGCGTTCAAAGCTCTCCGTCAGCATGGCCTTCCTCTTTCTCATAGATGCACTTGAGCGGGTGGCCGTTCTCACGCGAGAAGGCGTTCACTTGCGCAACCTTGGTCTCAGCGATGGACTTCGCGTACATTCCGACAAGGGATTTCCCTTGTCGGTGCACGCGCATCATAATGCTCATGGCTTGGCGCTCGTCCTTCCCGAAAAACCGCATCAGGACGAAGACGACAAAATCCATGGGGGTAAAGTCGTCGTTGAGCATGACGACGCGATAGAGGGACGGGTACTTCGGACGTGTCCGTTCGTCGAGGAGAGTCCCGCCGTCCTCGAGGGTTCCGGGTGCACCCGCGCCCGCATGGATATCGTAGGAAGGGGATCGCGTCACCTTTCACCTCATGGCCTCGTGGTCCATCACGAAGCCTCTTTTACCACTTCCCCCCCAGCTTCGGAAACCTTCGTCGTTTCGAAGAAGACGACTTCACCGCTGTCCATCCTACGACGCATGACATACTCTTCCGGGAAGAAGAATTCGAACGCGAACTTCTCCTGGTCGGTCACGAGTTTCGCTCCGGCCGCGTCGAGCAAGCGCGCCCGAGCATCCTCGTGGGGGAGAGCTCCGGTCGCCAAATCCCGCCCCATGGCGTCGAGGAGTTCGGCCTCCGCCAAGCGGTGCTCCAAGACCTGTCGCACGGCGTCGTAGCACTGGAGCGAAACGAGGCAACGCTCGACGTCTTTGTCGATGCTCGCCAGGACGCGCTCTATCTCGATCAACGTCGATCGCCATGTTGGATCAGCTCCGCCCTCGGGTGGTGGCAACTTTGCTTTGCGGCGCGCCGCGACGAGCGCCTCCGGCGAGAGTTCATTGACATCGAGTCCTCGCAGGAAGCCAATGAGTCCCTCGCGCTCTTGGAACTCGAACAAGCCCCGCGAGGTCTCTCCTCCCACGTCGTCGAGCGAACGGGTCAAGGGAACGAGCGAACGCAAAGCCGCGATGAGGTCGGCCAGGAAGGCATCGATTCGCCCACGCGTGGTGCCGCGCTCCGAGAAAGCGACTACCATCCCGTGGCAAACGTCTCGCAAGGGATCGCGGGCGCGCCCGAGGGCAGCCACCGCGGAATGGCCGAGTTCGTTGAGGCGAGCGAGAAAGTCGAGCAACAATCGCGCTCGGGCGTGAGCGCGAGCACCTGGGTGGATGGCCTTGGCGAACGACTCCGCGGCCGAGATTCGGGCGAACATGGATTGCAACGAATCCTCCACCAGCCGCACCGTGGATGAGATAACGAGCGCGCTCGACTCCACGGTCATCCGAGCAAAAAAACAATACTCATACCAAAACAGCGATTCGCGCGGATGCTCGGAGCACCAATTGGGAGCGAAGTTCGGGCGAGGAAGGCGGGACGTCCGGAATACGGGTCGGCAGATGACGTGAAGACTGTCGAGCACGAAACCGGTCTTTTCCAGCGCCACGAAGGCGCCACGCAAAAGGCCATGGTTGACGAGCTCGTCGAAGTCGACCACGGCGGTCCCCACTTGCCCTCCCGCTCCGGGGGCCCTCACCTCGACCTCCACCGAGCGAATGGCGAGCGTTCCAGAAAAGTCCGACACAAGCACGAGAATGCGGTGGATGTGCGCGGGTACATTCACGAGCACTCCGCGCGCACCCACTTTCTCGAGGAACTCGATGAGTCTGCGCATCCCTTCCCAGCTGACGCTGTAGAGGCGTCCAAAGTCGAACTCGCGACAGACGCGGAATTCAGCTTCGTAGTTCTCCACGGGAGTCGAGTCGACGAGGTGACCCGAGAACTCACACCGTCTTCCAGATATTTTTACTGTGAAATCAATGAGTTCTTGCAAGCTACACCCGTCGACTCCCGTCGCGGAAGGGCTCCCCCCGCGATTCACTGGAGTTTTCCGCAGGATATCCAGAAGATACCATAGAGGGGTGGGCAAGCGATGCCCCGGTGACGCTCCTGCCCCGTTTCTTGAGAGGTCGGTGTCATGAAGAGGTTCGCGGATACCGTCTCTCGCCTGCTCGGCGACCGGTGGGTCGTCGTGGTGGAGCCGTCACAAAACTACCGCGCGAGTATCCGGCAGTTCCTCGCCAACCTCCGCGTGAAAAACGTAAAACTCGTTGCCACGTGCGAAGAGGCTCGAAAGCTCACTCTGCAGAAGAAGGTCGGGCTCTACGTGGTCGAGTGGCTCACACCGGGCACAAACGGCCTCCAGTTCCGCAAAGAGCTCCTGCGGAGCATCCATGCGAGCGACGTGCCGTTCCTCCTGCTTTCCATGGAGAACTTGGAGTCCGACGTGGTGCTCGCAAGCGAGGTCAACATCGACGGCTACCTGCTCAAGCCCTTTTCCTACGAGGATTTCTCCAACAAGGTAACGGAGGTCCTGTCGGTGCGCCGCGAGCCCGACACACTCGAAACCCTACTCGATGAGGCGGAGAAGGCGCTCGCGCGCAAGGATGTCGCGGCCGCCCAACGCGGCTTCAACCAGGCACTCATGCGCAAGCCCAGCAGCGCACGCGCTCACACCGGCCTTGCGCGAATGACATTCGACGCCGGCAACACCGCGCTCGCTCTCGACCTCGTCGCAAAGGCCCAGGCCGCCAATCCGGAGTTCCTTGAGAGCTACCGGCTCGAACTGCGCGTCCACCAGGCGCGCAAAGACTCTACCAATGTTCTGCGCGTGGCAAAGAAGGCGCACGAAATGAGCCCCGAGAATCCTAAGTACACCATGATCCTCGCGAAGACCTCGCTTGAGGCGGGCGACCTGTTCGCGTCGGAGCAGTTCTTCAAGATGACCATCGCCGTGTCGCCAAAACTCGCGGCGGCGTACAAGGGGTTAGGCGATGTCTATCTCAAGAAGGACGACAACGAACGATCGCGCCGCTACTACCTCAAGGCGCTCGATCTCGACGGCGAGGACATCGCGGTTCTCAACGGCCTCGGCACGACCTGCGTGAGGCAGGGACACTTCAAGGAAGGCATCAATTACTACGTCATGGCGCTCAAGCTCGACGCACGCAATCCGAAGGTGAAGTTCAACCTAGGACGTGCCTACGAGAAGCTCGGCGAGTTCGATCAGGCGCTCCATTACCTTTACGCAGCCTTGGTTGACGACCCAAGCCTCAGCAAGGCACGCCTCGCCGTGGACCGCATCAAGGGGAAGAAGGCGGGATAGGTGATGGCATGGTGAGCCCTCAGAGCCTCACCGCACCGCCCGCGCAACCCACTCCGCCCAAACGTCCTCGGAGTTGAGCGAAGTCACGAGGGTGAGCTCCTCGCCGCCGAGCGCCTTCCAATCGTGGAGCGCGCGCTCGCCGATTTCCTCGATGGTCTCGAGGCAGTCGGCCACGAACGCTGGGCAGAGCACCGCGATGCGCTTCACACCACGCTTGGCGAGCTCGGGCAGGAACTCGTCGGTGTAAGGCTTTATCCAAGGCGTGCGGCCTAGGCGCGACTGGAACGTCGTCTCGTAGCTCCCTTCGGTGAGCCCAAGGCGTTTGACGAGCCCTCGCGTTGTTGCGAAACACTGGGCCCGGTAACAGTATTTATTGGCCTCAACGAGGGTGTCGCAGCACGACGACGCGACGAGGCAATGCCTTCCGCCAGTGGTGTCGCTCTTGGTCATATGGCGCTCGGGGAGGCCGTGGTAACTCAACAGCACAAAGTCGGGGCGGAACGCGTCGAGTTGGGGGCGCGCCACCTGCGCGAAGGCGTCGAGGAAGCCTGGGTCGTCGTAGAACGCGCCCAGGACGCGGATGGCGGGCACGTTCCAACGCCCCTTCACCACGCGCATGACCTCCTCCATCGCCGAGCCGTTGGCCGCGCTCGAATACTGCGGAAACAGCGGGAGGCAGGTGATGTCGGCCGCGCCGGCGCGTTCGAGCTCCTCCACCGCCGAGGCGATGGAAGGATTGCCATAGCGCATCCCAAGCGCCACGGGCGTCTCGGGTCCGAGGATTGCGCGCACTTTTTCAACCAAGTCGCGCGAGTGGAACAACAGCGGCGACCCCCTGTCGGTCCAGATGGTGGCGTACGCGGCCGCCGACTTCCGTGGGCGCAGCGGCAGGATAATGAGGTTGAGCAAGAGGAAGCGCGCGAGGGCGGGGATGTCGATGACGCGCGGATCGGAAAGGAACTCACGAAGGTAACGGCGCACGGGGCCGGCTTGTGGTGCGTCGGGGGTGCCGAGATTCACGAGCAGCACGCCCTTGCGTTGCGCGTTGGCATGCGATTCGGGCGAGCCCGTGCTTTGCGCTCGGCTCGGCGTTAGGGCCACGCCGGGGGTCGGGGGGGAAATCACGAACAACGCTCCTTCCAAACGACGACGTCGCGCACGACGCCCACTTTTCCCTTCACGTCGCCGACTACGAACACGAGGTTCCATCCGTCGTCGCCGACGGCGTATGCGGGTAGCCCGGGCTGGGGGCCTACGCCGTCCGGTGGCCCGAGCCTCTCCTCGATGACCGACGGGACGACGCCATAAAGGGCGTGCTCATTCATCAAACCACGCACGAGAGGCTCGCGCCCCTTCGCCGAAGCGACACGGAATTGCTCGGGCGTGGGCAACGGCGCGCCTTGGGCGGGCGCCTCTCCCCAACGACCGGCTATCTCTTCTTTGGTGAGGAAACACCCGCGCGTCGATTCGCGCGCCCAAAAGAACAGCGCGAGGTTGGCCACCGCGATGCCGGCGAATCCCACGACGACCCACTTCCCTCGAACACCCCTCATTGACGCCTCGCTTCCTCGCTCGCTTCGATGAACCGTTCCAACGTTCCGCCATCCAACACGTAGAACGACTCCCTGCGCATCCAACGGAACACGGGTTCGGGCCCAAGCCCCAAGCTGATGCCTGAGAGCGTCGAGGCTTGCGACGCGTGACTGGAGGCCACCTCGGTCTTCAGGATGATGAGGTCTTCGTCTAGCAGAAAGTGACGCGGCGCGATACCGGCCCGCGGCGGCACGCGCGTGCGGAGGAAACGGTCGATGGGGAAGGGGAGGGTGGCGAGATAGGCGCGACTCACACTCACTCCATTCCCGTCGGATCGCGCTTGCGCCAGCGCACGCATGGCGATGACGTGGGCAGCCACGTGATCCGCGTTCCCGTTCAAACCGCTCGGTTCCACGGTCACGATCGTATCGGGTGCGAAGGCGCGCATTTCCTCGAGGACGAACGCAGCACCCCTCTCCACGTGCTCGGCGAGGCGCGAGTCGGGCAAGAGCGGGAGCGACGTCTGGGCGACACCAATGCGCCGAGCGGCCTCGCGGAGTTCACGCGCCCGGCAATCGCGGATATCGTCTTCACGGCATGCCGCAAGGTTAGACCGGGGGTTGGCGCTTCCGTCGGTCAACGTCACCAAGTGCACCGTGGCTCCGTTCCTGGCAAAATGCCCGAGGAGCCCCGCGCTCATGACTTCGTCGTCGGCGTGCGCGAGCACGGCCAAGACGCGGTTCGATGCGGAAATCTCCTCCTCGGTGACGAGATCGTCGTTCACCTTGGGCGCGTATGCGAGAAAACCAACAACGGCCACCGGGATGGCCAGGAGGACGGCGAGCCACGTGACTTTACGCACGGTAGCACCTCGGGGCGATAGGATTGGGTTAGCGGTCGCACTGCGCGCCATCAGCATAGCGTGTTTCGGCCCGCGCGTTCACACGGCCGGCTGGAGGGCCTGGGCGGGCTCGCTCGCGGTTTTCGCTTTCCTCGCCCTGCTCGGAGCGCCACTGCTCAGCGTTCTGGCGCCCGAGGCGTTCGTCGACGTTTCCTCGCGGCTCCCTGCGCTGCTGACCGAAGTCCCGGCCAAGGCTCTGCGCGAGGAAATCCTTTTTCGGGCCGTTCCGTTCTACCTCCTCGCCATCGCTCCCGGCGTCCGGGGTGGCCCCCTTGTATCGCCGCGCGCGTTCGTCCTCCTCTCGGCGGTCGTGTTCGTGCTCGCCCACGAAATCAACTTCCGATGGATTAAGGCAGAGCCGCTCTCCCTAGGAACGCTCGCCACTCTTTTCGCCTTCGGCTTGTCCACCGGAGCGTTGTTCGTCCGGCAGGGCCACCTCGTGGGATGCCTAGCCATCCACGCCGGTTGGAACGTGCTGCGCTTTCGCCTCGACATGTTCGCATCCCCCGGCGATCCCCCTTTGGGACTCGCCGCTGGCTTCGATTTCGTCGAAGGGAACCCTTGGGTCGTCGCCGCGAGCTTTACTCTTGCGGCGTGGACGCTGTGGCCGCCGGCTTCTCGCCCGCCAACACCTCTTCCCAAGACAGACCCGTGAGGGCGCGTAAACCGCTGCCGAGGTGCCAGAGGGCGAAAGCCATCACGGCCATGGAAGGAACAACGATGACCGGCCAACTGAGGGCCGTCATGCGGCCGAGTTCCTGATTGAATTCCACCGAATTCACCGGGCTCAAGAGGAGGGCCCAGGCGAGGCCGAAATTGAGGACGGCGCTCAGGAAGAACGACGAAGCGAGGATGTAGGTAGTGCGGTCAAGGAGCCTGTCGCGCGAGGCCACGTGCCCGTCGCGCACGACGATGGTGTCGATGTTCTCCACGTTGAGGATCTTCTCGTTGTAGAGGACCTTGCGCACGAGGGGGAAGCGCGAGCGCATGGAAGCGACGACGAACACGCCGATGACGGCGGGCGTGGCGGCCTCCTTAAGCGCGAAACCCAGCCGCCCGGCCTCCATGAAACGCAGGCCGCCGGTGAGCATGATGTTCACCAGGCCAAGTGCTGCGATCCAATTGAACCGCTTCTCGCGCACGGCTCCGTAAAGGCCGTAGATGAACGGAATGGCCAGAGCGACCACGAACGCGTTTACCTGCCCGAGTCTTTCAGGGCCGCTGAGCTTCATGAGGACGAAAGAAGGCAGGAGGATGTTGAGTCCGATGTCGAGGAACACGGACCCGCCCCCCTTACGAGCGGAGCGCGCGGAGGGCGCTGCGGGCGCTGCGGGCGGAGGCGGAACGGGAGTCGGGGAAGGCGGCGAAGTCGTCGTCATGGTGTGAGGATCCGTCCGATGGCCCGGAGCGTCGGCAGCCACGGTGGCTCGGGCGCTTCGACGAGCACCTCCTCTCCGCTCACGGGATGCATGAACCTTAGAACGCGCGCGTGCAAAAGCAAGGCGGACACGCCTAGGGACCGACGAGCAATAAGGTTGATTTCGCCACTCCCGTAAACGGTGTCGCCCACGATTGGATGAGAGAGATGTTTGCAATGCCTGCGGATCTGGTGGCGCCTTCCCGTGGCCGGACTCGCCTCTAGGTGCGTGAGCCGCGTCGAGGGGTGCCTCTTGTTGGCGAAGGGGAACTCCCAGGTCGTGCGCGGCGCCAACAGCGTGCGGGCGGGCCGGGGCTCACCCCACGTGCCGTCGTCCTCTTCCTCGCGCAGCGGATGATCGACCATGACCGCGGCATCGAGCGCGCCCCGGACGACCACGTCGTAACGCTTGTCCACGTCGCGCGCCGCGAGCATGCGCCCAAAGAGCGACGCCGCCTCCGAGTCTTTGGCGAACAGGAGGACGCCCGAGGTCGGTTTATCGAGCCTATGGACCGGGGAGAGCCGAGGCTCCGCACGAGCCCGTCGCAGGAGGGCGGTGACCGAAGGCTCCCCCCGGTGGAGGTCGGTGTCGTGAGTGAACACCCCCGCGGGCTTGAGGACTGCGAGGAAACGCGCGTCTTCCCAAAGCGTCTCGCACGCCTCGATGATGTCATCGGACCCCATGCGCGCTCCCACTGGGCCATGCGCTTGACCCGCACGCCCCTAGCAAGGGACACTGCCGAAGAAACAAACGTGTTCCCTTATGCACTCGTTACCCCACCCGAACCAAGCCCCCCAAAGGAGCCGACCATGATCATCGCACGCCGCCTCGCCTCGCTCGCAATCCTTTGCCTCCCTGTCGCCCTTTCTTCGAACGCCTTCGCCAAGGACGCGGGCTGCGGCCTGGGCGGCCTCATCTGGAAGTCGAACACCAAGCTCCTCCAGCTTTTCGCGGTCACCACCAACGGCTCCTTCGGCTCGCAGACCTTCGGCATCACCTTTGGCACATCAGGCTGCAGCGCCAAGGGCATCGTGCAGTCCGAGGAGCAGCAGCTCAAGTTCGCCCACGCCAACTTCGAAACCCTCCGCCAGGAAATCGCGCAGGGCCGCGGCGACTCGGTTGTCGCGTTCTCCGACCTCTTGGGATGCACCGACGCCTCGGCGCTCGGCATGCACCTGCAGACCTCTTATGGCGAGCTGTTTCCCGAAGCCGACGCCACTCCTCTGGCCTTCCTCGCCAACGCCAAGGCATCGGTCAAGTCGGACGCGGCACTCTCGGGCGCCTGCACCGCAATCTGAGTCGGCGTAGTCAAAGCGTTTTGAGGAATTCCACCAAAGCGCGTTTTTGCTCGGGAGTGTACATCTCGCGCCCGCCATCGAGGAAGACTCCTTCGTCATGGCCCTGGTTGCCAAGCCCCCTGCGCGAGGTGTCCACGCGGCGGGCGGCGTTCCGTTGCCAGGACTTGGGCGTGGCTGCTCCTGTGGGATAACCCACGCAGTCCCCGTCGAAGTCCCTCTCCTTGTCCACGGCCTCGCCGGCATGGAACACGCGCGGCCGCTCCGAGCTTCTCGTGAGCACGGCGCACAACGTGGGCACGGAGTTGTTGTGGAAGTATGGCCAGCGCGCCCATATACCCTCGAGCGGAGGAGGAACGTATCCTGCCTGCACCTCGACCACCACGCCGTTACTTCTAGAGATCGAGAGCCTGTTGAGGCCCTCAGCGAGGCCTTCCATGCCTCTTGCGCGGTGGAGGTCTGTGCCCACATCTATCACAGGCGTGCGTTCATGGTAACGTACGCGCATCGTGCGGAGCCTCTCGTCAGGCGGAAGGTGGTGGGCATCGGCCCTGCTCCACGACTTCTCGTAAGTTCCGTGGCATCGCGCGCAGTTCCCATTGAAGAGCGCCTCGCCTTGCTTTGCGGTCGCTAGGTCGATGGTCTCGGGGGCGAAGAAGTCGGTCCAACGTGGTGCCCGAGCCGCAAACACCGCTGCGGTCAGCTCGTCGACGGCGCCGGGGTTGTCGTTGAGCCATCCTTCGACTTCGCGCAGGTCCGCTCCGCGACCCACCTCGTTCCACAGGATGTTCGTATAAATGGGATTGCCCGACACGACCGAACCATCGGACAACCAACGCGTCTTGTACTTCACATTCCACCACACCGCCGGCTTGCTGTCGGCGGGCGCATCCTCGAGCATGTTGGGTGCCGGATTACGGGCGAAAGCGTCATCGCGCGTGGCTTCCGGGTCAGCACCGCGACGCGAGAGCGAGAGGCCCACCTGCGCGAGCGACGTATCGAGTCCTTCCACGAGCGGGGCGCGAGCACCAATGAAACGGATGGATTTCTGCAGCCGCTCGTACATCCGCGTTTCTTCGGGCGTGGCGCGCGTTACGTTGGCGAACATCCACGGGCTCACCGACTGGGTCATGGACTGACCGAGGAGGAAGAAGTCGTTGGCCTTCGGGAAGCGATTTGTGAGACCCAAAACAGTCTTGCCGAACAAGCGCCCGGCATGGCAGGCTCCGCAGCTCCAGGTGAGGCCCATGGCATCGTCGTGCGCCAAAATGGTCGTACCCATGCCGACTCGCTCGCGCGCCATGACAGGACGAGGCACCTGATAGACGTCGCGATCGTTGACGTCGGGATAGGGGACCACCCCAACGAGGCGCTCGACATCGGAAAACGACCGAAGTCCCGCCACTCCGCCCCCGACCTTTCGAAGCAGCCAACGCAACGGATTGGGTTCACGGCTTTCCGCGTCGAGGATGTTGAGGAGGGGCACGTAAGGAAACAGCGCTCCGGTCACCTCGACGGGGTAGGCGAGGGCGTGGCGCCGTCCCATTTCCACGGCTTCTCCCCACACGTCAGGGGGCAACTCGAGGATGTTTGCCCGCCCCTCGGGCGGAGTGCGTGCGTCGCGCGTCCAGTCGGGCGATGCCTCTAGGAGGCCCGGGACGGCGCTGGAGAAGGTGGCGCTTGCGATGGCACAACTTCGGAGCACGACTTGCGCGAAAATCGGACGACAGAGGCGATCTCGTGAACTGGGCACGGCGTTGTCCTCCCCGTAAAGAAACTCTATTGGCGTTAGTGGGATGGCCAAGAAGTTCTCACAGGGGTGTCGGACTGACAACTCAGAGCTGGGAGGCGTAACCCGATTGGGGATCGATCTTGTAGATGTCGACCTCGGCAACACCGCGCCTGAGGATGCCGAGTTTCCGGGCGGCGGCGGTGCTCAGGTCGAGGACACGCCCCCCCGTATGAGGTCCGCGATCGTTGACGCGCACGACGACGTAACGACCGGTGGCTTTGCGTTTCACGAGGAGGAGGGTTCCGAACTTTAAACGGGGATGAGCCGCCGTAAAGGCTTCTGGGTCGTATCGCTCTCCGTTGGCGGTGCGTCGGTTCTTGAACTTGAGCGCGTAGTAGCTCGCCTTCCCGGTCTGCAGGTAAGCGACCTCGTTTAAAAGCCGCTTGGCCTTAAACGACTGCTCATTCCCATGGGGGGCGGTCGTGGCGCAAGCCGTGGCTCCCAGGCTGATGACCAAGGCAAGCAAGGCCAGCCTTGTGGATTGGCCGAACGACCGAACTGGCGCCGCACTACGCGTCATCCGAACGCCTCCTTTACTAGCAACCTGAGTCATGGGGGGTTTTCCGCAAACCAAAGGCAGAACTTAGTAGCTGCTCGTTTTTAATTCAACTCTAGGCTGAGCGGCCGGTCGATGATTCCTCAAAAGCCTTCTCTTTTTGGATCGTTGGAGCTGAAAATCAACTTTACACGACTTCTATTTGCGTTTACTTGATGCATAATCACGTCGAGTGATTCGCAACAGTGATGTATGGGGAGAGAAATATAATATGTCGTCTTTTGTTCTTAAATCCAGCCGCTTCTTCGCTATCGCAAGTTTGGCGGCATTCGCGCTTGCTTCTTGCGGCGCACCGAGCACAGCACAAACCCAGTCCTCGGTTTCTACCGTCAACCCACCCCAAACCAATGCCAAGTGGCAGAGCATCGGAAACTGCTGGATCTACAGTTTCGCAAGCTGGGTTGAATCGAAGGTCCTCGCGACCACCGACGGAGCGGAGAGCCTGAACCTCTCGGAATCCTATGTGACCTACTTGCATTACCGAACGCAGCTCTCCAACCGCTTCTTCAGCGGTAAGGAAATCCAAACGGGCGGCTGGTTTGAGACAGCGGCTTCGCTCACGCTCGCCAACGGCTATATGCTCGAGGGCGACTTCGCACCCGAAGAGTCCGACAAAACCTTCAGCAAGCGTCAGTCGAAGGCGACCGACTACATCAACGCAAGTCTTAAGAACGGCATCCTCAAGACCGATCGCACTCCCGAAACGATCAAGGCCGAGCTCAATGCCGCCTTCGGCATCGACATCGACGCCTTGGCGCCCCTCGTGAAGCCCGCGCGCTCGCTCTCCCTGAGGAATCCAACCGACGGCACCACCGTCACATTTGCCGGCCTATGTCTTGAGGCCGCCCGCCTCCCCGTTACGCAGCTTGGCGTGAGTGCCGTGGTCGCTTGAGGTCTCCCATTCCATCGAGTGCAGCGCGCGCAACGTCCCGATGCCCTCGCCCGAAGAACC
>JBIKVI010000365.1:0-4216 GCA_044356935.1 Silvanigrellaceae bacterium
TGGACGCCCAAAGGGATTCCTTCCGTTGGGCAATGCGCATTGGCGTGCAGCTTCATTTTCATGAGCTCGGCCATGAGCGAGAACCCCGTTCCTGGTTGGGCGTTCTTCTCAGCCTCGAGTGCGGCCAGATGCGGGAGCTCGATGAAGAAGTGTATGGCGAAGTCGGCGAAGAACAACCCGGTCCTATCCCTGGAAAGGAAGGGGCGGCCGTGCGCCGAAGTCAGGCCGATGCTCCTGAAATTGCCGCTCCCATAGAACTCTTCTTTCTCGTCCAGGAATTCGTTCTTCGCGTTCCTCACTTTATTGGAGAACCCGAGCCAAGGTTGAGCGACCAGTCGGAGTTCGGGTTTGCACCCTCTCACGAGGTTCTCCCAAGGGGTGTGTTCGTTCCTTTTTTCGGCCTGTGTCACGAGGCCGACCAGTCGTCGTTGCCCATCGGGCTCGGCCTCCTCATGGACCCGCATGTCCACTGCGTCGGCTCTCGCCTCGGTCGCCTCGACTGGTCGGCCTCGTGACACAGGCCCTTTTTCCTTCGAAAGGCTCGAAGGGTGAGTGGGGCAGAAGTCCACGCGAATCGATGTGATGCGCCAGCGCGAAATGTCTCGCAGGCTCATGCTCTCTCTTTCCACGAACTGATGGGAGGACTGCAATTCCGTGCGTTCCGTCCCATCCTCCGCCACCACGGTGACCATCTTGCTGAACGGGTAGGCGGAAATCACATTCAATCGGATTCCCGCGCCTTCGCCGATTGGAACCGAACCCGACCCTTCCGCCCAGTCCATAAGGCTCGGGAGGAGTCTCTCGTCGAAAATCTCACCCGCCGGAATCCAGAAATCCTGAAGGTCCGGCCGGCCGGGCAATGCAGCGCGGAGTTGGTCATAGTCTGCCGCGGTTCCCGGAGGAGGATAGAGGAATGCGAGGTCGCTGATGTCGAACAAGCCATTGCGGAAGTCCTCGCTCTTCGTCGTCGTCGTTGTTTTTTGCCTGAGCTTGCACGAGGCCGAGTAGGAGGAAAGCGATGTCACTAGGGCGAAGGTTGCAAGCCGAGCGGCATACTGAGGGAACATGTTGAGCTCCGATTTGAGGAGTTACTCGGATTCGTCGGCAATGGCTTCACACCGCTCGCATGCTTTTTACTTGGCCCGAGCGCCCCATGCCCGCGCGATCTCGGCCCTCAAGAACCCTTCGAGATCGCGTCCCACCGCGGCGAGCTGCTGAGGAAGGAACGACGCCTTCGTGAGACCTGGGAGAGTATTGGTCTCGAGGAACACGGGACCATCGGCGCGGACGATGATGTCGGTGCGCGAATAGCCTTCGCACCCCAACGCCACGTGCATCGCAACAGCGAGCTGGCACGCGGCGCGGGCAACCTCGGCGGGTACACGGGCCGGCGTGATTTCCTCGGCGCCCACTCCTTTGTACTTGGCCTCGAAGTCGAAGCGGGCGCCGGCTCCGAGGCGTACCTAGCCGTGGAGGTTTTCTCCGAACGGGTTGGTGGCGTGTCTTGAGCTGGCAAGCCCCGCGCTAAACGCGCCATGACCTCGGCCACGCTCTCCACGGCGTCGATGCCCCGCACGCTTCGGCCGGCTTGCCAGTAGTCCTTGTAGTCGGAACCTTTGAGGTTGGCTCCCCGCAGTTCCCACAGCGAACGAACGGAATAATAGGAGCGCATCCAATGTTTATACTTCGGATGACGCAACATCCAGCGAGCTACGGGACCCGCGCGCGTTCCCATGCGCTCCACCGCGGGCGTGCGGATTATGGCTACAGGCACGCCGCTGATTTTCTCGGTGAGGACGATATCCTCCTCGCGCGCCCGCACGATTGCAGCCTTGTAGTCGGCGTGCGCGGAGCATTCGTGGGTCGCGATGAGACGCGTGCCGATCTGCGCACCGACGTAGCCGAGGGCCAGGGCCTCGGCTACGTCGCCCGCGGTGCTCACCCCGCCGGCGCACACCAACGGAACACCGAGGTTGGCGAGCTCTTCAAGCAAGGCAAGCGCATCTTTGGTGCCGGCGTGTCCGCCCGCGCGCGCGTTGACACAAATGAGCCCATCGACGCCTCCTTCGAGCGCCTTGAGAGCCCACTTGCGCTCGGTGACGTCATGGTAAACGACGCCGCCATGCTTGCGGACCCGCTCGACGATCCAGCGAGGATCGCCCAGCGAGGACACGAAGAACCGCACGCCCTCTTCGAGCGCCTCGTCGAGCCAGCGGCTCATGCGATCGAGGTAAATGCGCGAGGTTTTCTCCGTGAGGACGTTCATCCCGATGGGCTTGCGCGTGAGCTCGCGGATTCCTCGAAGTCCTTGGCGAAACGTGGTGCCGCGGCCGTGCACGAACACCAGGGAAAGCGGCTGCACAACGCCGATGCCTCCCGCTTCCGACACGGCGGCCACCAGCTCAGGGTTGCTGCACGGGTACATGGCTCCGCCGATGATGGGCAGGGAGATGCCCAGCTGGCGCGTGAGTGCGTTGTCAAAACGCATCGGATCCACAATGCGGCCGTCCCGGTTCACAGCGCGTCCACCAGCCAAGTGGCGGACACCTTTGCAACCACCTCGCCCTTGGGATCGACGATCTCGCCGCGCACGTGCACCTCCTGGTGAGGGCCCCATTCTGGAATGTCAAACCAAGCCCGCGCGCGCAGTTGGCCTCGCGCCTTCTTTACGTAATCCATGCGCAAGGCGGTGAGGATGCACCGGGCGCGCGGCGGAAGCATGTAGTTGAGGGCTAGCCCTGTGGCGAGCTCGCCGAGGTTGGCGAGCGCCACCGCATGGATCGAGCGGAGGTGATTGCGCACGCCTGGTACATCGCGCATGGACACTGTTGCCTTGCCTCCGCCCAGTTCCTCGACCAGTGAGGGAATCGTGCCGGTGTAGGGGATGAGTCGGCCCAAGAGGCGAGAGTAAAGAACGTTTCCTTTGGGCACGCGCGCGAGCTTGTCCCACGCGTCGCGCACGATGTTTCCTCGGGAGAGATCGAGAAGCTTGAACACCGGCGTCATTCCTCCTGGTAGGCGCGCAGCGTCCCAAGGACCGAAACGTCCTCGAGGGTGCTCGTGTCGCCGAGGCCTTCATGGCCGGCGGCGACGTCGCGCAGCAATCTACGCATGATCTTACCACTGCGCGTCTTGGGGAGCGCGTCGGTGAATCGGAACTTATCGGGTTTGGCGAACCCCCCGATCTCCCGAGTCACGGCATCGCGCAACTCGGCCTCGAGAGGACTGCGCGTGGCTGCGGCCGCGGCGAGGTCGCGCGCATCGCGCCGCAAGGTGACGAACGCAAAGACGGCCGTTCCTTTGACGGGATCCGGCGTTCCTACGACGGCCGCCTCGGCCACCGCCTCGTGGGAGACCAATGCGCTCTCCACCTCCATGGTGCCCAGGCGATGCCCTGCGACGTTCATGACGTCGTCGACGCGCCCTGTGATCCAAACGTCGCCGTCTTCGTCACGGTAGGCGCCGTCGCCCGTGAAGTACCAGGGTTGCGCCTCGAGGCCGCCGGGCCCCGCGAACGCCCGCCAGTAGGAGGACACGTAACGACCGGGATCGCCATGCACCGTTCTAAGCTGCGAAGGCCAAGATGATTGGATGACGAGCTTGCCCGCGGACCCGGGCGGCACGCTAGCGCCGGCGTCGTCGACCACGTCGACCTCGATGCCTGGAAGGGGGCGCGTCGCACAGCCGGGCTTGGCGGCATCCACGCCGGGGAGCGCGGTCATGACGATGCCCCCTGTCTCGGTTTGCCACCAGGTGTCGACGATAGGGCAGCGACCGTCCCCGATAACCGCGTGGTACCAATGCCACGCCTCGGGATTAATGGGTTCCCCCACGCTTCCCAGAAGGCGCAGGGAGGTGAGATCCCGCGAGCGGGGTAGCGTTTCGCCTTGGCGCATGAACGAGCGGATTGCCGTTGGTGCGGTGTAGAAGACGCTCACCCTCTCGCGGGCGACGATGTCCCAAAACCTACCCGCGTCGGGGAAGTCGGGCGCGCCCTCGTAAAGGAACACCTTCGCGCCGCAGGAGAGGGGTCCGTAGCACACGTATGTGTGGCCGGTGATCCAACCCACGTCGGCCGTGCACCACCACATGTCGTCGTCCTTGAGGTCGAACACCCATTGGGTGCTCGTCTTCGCCCACAGCACGTAGCCCGCCGTGGAATGCACGACGCCCTTCGGCTTGCCCGTGGTACCGCTCGTGTAAAGGATGAACAGCG
>JBIKVI010000099.1:0-14591 GCA_044356935.1 Silvanigrellaceae bacterium
TCGGTGAACAGGTGTTGGTCGGGCGTCAGAGGCTTGCTCAAGGATTCTCCTCCCGCTGCGACCTGCTTCACACCGCCTGTCATGTGCATCGACCAATGGCTCGTGTCGAGCCCTAGGCTCTCGCCGACCCACCGGAGGGCGATGAAGAATTCGTCTCCGTTCTTGTTGATGGAGAGTTTCGGCGTCACAAGTTGCTCGTCGGTGAAGTCTCCCTGAGACGCGAAGGGGGCTCGCAAGCGCGCGAGCGTGTCGATGAAGGCCTCGTCGACGCTCCGGGCCGCGTTGGTCGCGAAGACGTCGAGGTCGATCGTCTCTTTCCACTTCGGCGGATTTTCCGCCTCCTTCACCCGCTCTAAGATGCCTCTGCCCTTTGTGGGTCGTTTCACCCCAAACGAATGCCTTGCGCCACGAGATCGTGCACGCGCAGCAATCCGAGAGCTTCGCCCGCGGGGCCGACCACGGGAAGGATGTTGAGGGGCCGCGGACGATTTTCCATCATGGCGAGGGCCTCCACCGCTAAGGTTCCGGAGGCGACGGTGATGGGCGTTGGGTTCATAATTTCGCGGGCGCGCAAACCGAACACCGATGGGCCGTGGGTTTCCATGGCCACCCGGAGATCCTTCTCGGAAATGAGCCCTTGCAGGCGCTCGTTGCCTTTGGCTTCGTCGACCACCAAAAGCGCGGCGCACGCAAAATGGGTCATGCGCGAAACGCACTGCGTGAAGTCGGCCTCAGGTGAAACCACGGGGCGCGCATCGCCGCGTGCCATGAGGTCGTCGACCTTTACGAAGATCTGTTTGCCGATGGCGCCGCCAGGATGGTTGCGCGCGTAGAGTTCCAGCGCGAATCCCCGCTTTTCCATGGTGGCCGCCACGACCAGCTGGCAAAGCGCAAGTGTTGCGACCGTGGAGGTAATAGGAGCTTGATCGAGGGGGCACATTTCGCGCACCGCAGGCAAGCGCAGCACATGCTTCGCAGCGCGGCCTATGGGCGCATCGGGGTGCGCCGTAATGGCATAGAGGGTGCAGCCCCGCTCGGACAGGCGGGGGATGGCACTGAGAATTTCCTCCGAGCGCCCCCGGTTGGAAACGCACACCACGGCATCGCCGGGAAGCACGCTGCCCAAGTCGCCATGGAACGCCTCTGTCGGATGAAGGTAACGGGCATTGACACCCACCGAAATCAGCATGCTCACCGCGACCTGCGCCACGCCCCCTGATTTTCCCACGGCCACGAAGACGATTTGTCGTGGCCCCGCAGGCATGCTTGTAAACGTGTCGAGGGAGGCGTGGCAACAGGCGGCCACGAGCGCGTCGAAGGCCGCTTCGCATGCGGCATCACGCTCGACTTCCTCGCCAAGCCACGCCACCGCCGCAGCCATATGAGCGGCGCGTTTGCGCGCGCTAGGGCCGAGGCCGCCAAGCGCTTCCAACACGTCCGAACTGAGGGATCCGGACACCACTGGCATCAGTGGAATTCCGTCTTCTCGGGGACGACGAGGATGCTCTCTGGGGCTTCTGTGGAAGCATTCGCAACGCCTGCCGCGCCTTTGGACTTGCCTTTGGACTTGCCTTCGCCATTGGCCGCATCAGAAGCCTCGGCTTGACGAGCGGACTTGCCGGCCGCTGAACTGCCGTCGTCCTCGATGCGGGCAGCTCCGCGCTCGTCGAGGACGCGCTTGCGCACGGAGCGACGACGGGAGAGGTCCTCGGTGAGGTCGCCCAAAAACTCAGTGGCTTCGTCAAGGGAGTCGGAGAAGGTATCTTCGGCGTCCGACGTTACGATTTTCGCTCTTCCGGCTTGCGCCGCTGCTTGACCCGCGTCGAGACCCGCCGCACTTGGGGCTTCAGCGACCAAGGCCGCTATAGCTCCCGCCTTCGACGAGAATCCCGCGAAGACGGCTTGCCCGGCAAGCCCTTCCAGCGCGCGCCACTGGGCCTCGCCCAGCGTTACCGTGCGTTTGGCGAACTCCATTTGCCAGGCGGACAAGGCTTCCTGACGCTCACAGAGCTCCTCGAGAACGCCCTGTATGAGAGAAAGTTGGTCGAGACCCTCCTCGACCTTACGTCGGAGAGAACGCACCGCACCCACGAGATCGTCGCCCTGGGGAGCGGAATTCACGTTGGACTTGGGTTTCTTACGGACGGACTTCGTTTCGGGCATGACTTGCCTTTCATGGGACGGCGACGGGGGAAGGGAGGGAAGGCCAAAGGAGGTTCCCTTCCTTACGCGGCAGGCGCGTCAGGCCTTGTCACCAAGGGACGCGTCAACCACGCCTTCCTTGCCTTCAGAGGCGGGGACATCGGGGGGATTGCGATCGAAGAGCACGATATTATTCTGGTGCATGGCAACCCAGAAGTTCGGGTCAGGCATGACACCCACTTCGAAGCCGACGTCGGTGAAGAGCTCTTCCTTGGCTGCGATGGCGTTACGGACTTCGGCGCAGAAGGCCTGCATGGCGTCTTGCGATTCGTCGACCCCTTCTACGCGCAGGAAAAGCGTGCGGATCCAACCGCGTTCGCCGGTGCCAGGAGGCAGAATGGCTCCCAGGACGGCAGCTTCGACCTGCGCCAGGTTGGTCATGACTTCGAGGGCGTGGGCTTTTTGCTCGTCGGTGAAGACGTCGGGCGGGAATGCGACTTGCATTTGTCCGTCGTCGGGTTGCCCTTCGGCTTGGCCCTGTGCCGAGGCGCCTGCGGCGACCTGGACGGGGGAGGGGCCGTTTTGGGGCACGATGCCCATAGCGAGTTGGCGGTACTCGACCTTGGGCAACACGATGAACGGCGCACTGCCCGCATTGATGACCACGACCTCGGCCGGGCTCGGCTCGAGGAGCTTGAAGATGTCTTGGCCGCGCACGGAGACGTACTGGCCGCCCTCAGCGCGCCAGCGGCGGGCCGCAGCGGCGCTTGTGAACGCGGCAGCGAACTGGATGCCACCGGAGTTGGTGAGAATGGCCACGCTCAGGTTGTTGGGATCCTTGTTTTCTTCGGACCCTTCGGTGCCTTGCTCGGGCTCGGCCAACGCGAGCAGGAGGTCGGAGAAGAGGAGTTCCTGATAAACCTTACGGCGCGAGTCAGGGTTGTCGTCACGCGCGTTCTCAACCATGGCCTGTTCGAGATAAACAGCCGGCGAGGGCTCGCCCGGAGTGGCCACCGATTCGGCGCCCGGAGCGCGCTCTGTGGCCTCGACCTTCTCAGCGGGGGACTTGAGGTCGTTTATGCCCGGAACGCCCGCGGTCTTCTGCGTTTCGCCCTTCTTGCCGAACAAGCTCTTGAGCACCATGTCGTGGGGTTCCTTTTACCGTGCGCATCTAGCGGGAGTGGATCTTCGGGGATTCGAAGCGGATGGGTATGAGGATGCTACGGCCCCCCGGGGATGGCAAGGGCGCTTTCAGCGATACCTCCTTCGCTTCGCGCTCGTCCAGAGTTCGTTCCACGCGTCGAGAGAGAGCGCTTGAGCCGAAGTTTCGTCGAGGGGGTGGCCGCCTTCGCGACGGATGGCCTCCATTTCCGCGAAGCGGGTGACGAACTTCTCGCCCGCATCGCGCGCGGCGAGGTCGAGGTCGATGCTCCGGGGTTCGGGGAACCGGTTCTCATTGAGCCACGTCGCCACGTTGGCCAGAGCATAAGCGACATCACCCATCTCGTCGGCCACGCGATCGCGATCGAATTCGGGCTTGGCGAGTTCTTCGCTCAATTCGTCGACCTCCGCGCGCAGATCCCCGAAGGTCTCGGGCAGCGTCTTCCAGGCGAAGCCCATTTTGTAGCTGCGGCGCGAAACCTCCCGTAGCCACTCGAGCGTGGGCAGGCCGCGCTTCTTGAGCGCCTTGTGGAGGAGCGACTTCGGCTTGGCTTCGGAGGGGCTCAGCGCCTTCTCGGCACTCTTGATGGCGTCCCATTGGGAAACGACCTCTTCGGCCGTTTCAACCGTGGTACCGGCTCGCGTCACATCGCCGTTTGCGGACTTCACGCCGAAGACGTGGGGGTGTCGCCGGATCATTTTGGCGTCGATGGCCTCGAAGACCGTGCGTGCCTCGAAGAGGTTATCGTCGGCAGCAAGCTGCGCGTTGAGGAACACCTGCAGGAGGACGTCTCCGAGTTCATCGGCGAAAGCTTCAGGTGCGCTCGCCGCGTCGCGCGCCGCGTGGGCGGCCTCGTAGCTTTCCTCGATCAGGAAGGCCCGCAGGCTCTCGAAGGTCTGCTCGCGATCCCACGGACACCCGCCATCGGGGGAGCGCAAGCGCGCCACGGTGCGGTGGAAGGCCACGGCCGCGCGCGCGAGTGCGAAACTCGCGCCTAGCGAAACGTCCCGGTCGGCCGGGCTCCGATCGGACGGGCCATGTCCAGGCGCTGCGGCCGATTTCTTTTCTCCGGTTCCAGGGGACGAGGGGCCTTGCCACGTGAGGAGCGAAGGTTCGAAGCCCGCGGGCGGTACGTATCCCGCCAGCTCGAGGACCGTCGCGGCGACGTTGGCCAAGCCCGCTTCGGGAAGGTCGTCGCGCAGAGAAACGGAGAGGGCAGCCCCACCGAGAGCCTCGAGGTTGTGAATGGCGAAGGGCACCGGCGCGAGCGTGTGGCTCGTCTTGAGTTTCGGTTTGCCAGAGGCGTCGAGGGCCACGCGACCGGTTTTCTTCTCGAGTTCGTACATTTCGTCGGCGTTGCCGTGGTCGGAGGTGACGATGACCACGGTGCCCGTTTCGAGAGCCGCGTCGAGGATGCGACCGAGCGCGAGATCGACCGCGCCCATGGCCACGCAGGCGGCCGGGAAATCGCCCGTGTGACCCACCATGTCGCCGTTGGCAAAATTGATGCGGCCCACCCGGAACGCGTCGGCGCGCATGGCGTCGATGGTGGCGTCGGCGATCTCGGCGGCCTTCATCCAAGGGCGCTGTTGGAACGGCACGCGGTCGGAGGGGATCTCGACGTATGTTTCCTTATCGGCGTCGAATTTGCCGGAACGGTTGCCGTTCCAGAAGAATGTCACGTGCCCGAACTTCTGGGTCTCGCTGCAGGCGAATTGGGTGACGCCGGTGCGCGCAAGCCATTCGCCCATGGTTCCCGCGATGGCGGGCGGCTCCACGAGATAGGTTTCGGGCAGCTTGAGATCGCCGTCGTATTGCATCATCCCAGCGAACACGACGCGGGGCGCGCGCACGCGATCGAAGGCCGTGAAAGTCGCCTCGGTGAGGGCGCGCGTGATTTGGATGGCGCGGTCGCCGCGGAAGTTGAGGAAGACGAAACTGTCGCCGTCCTTGACCGTGCCCACCGGGAGCCCCGCCTCGGCGACGACGAATGGTGGGAGATCCTGGTCGCCGAGCTTGGTTTCGGCGCGGAGGGTTTCTACGGCCTCGCGCAGCGAGGGGAACGCGCGGGCGTCGCCGCGCACGTGGGCCGCATAGCCGCGCTCCACGATGCGCCAATCGGCCTCATACCGATCCATGGTGACGAACGAGCGGCCCCCACCGGAGGCGACTTTCACGTCGAATTCAGGCGTGCGGAGTGAGGCGAGGAACGCCTCGAGGCGATCGACGTACTCGAGCGCCGAGGTCGGCGGGACGTCGCGGCCGTCGAGGAGCGGGTGAATGCGCACGCGGCGCACACCCTCGGCTCGCGCGCGCGCCACTAGCGCGAGGAGGTGATCGATGTGGCTATGGACGTTGCCGTCGGAGAGCAGCCCGCAGAAGTGCAGTGTGGCCGTTCCCGAGGCGAGTTCTGGGCGGCGCGCGACCTTGGCCCAGCCGCTGCCCTCGAAAATGGCCCCCGACGCGATGGCCTCGTTGACGAGTTTGGCACCCTGCGCGAAGACCCGGCCCGCTCCCAAGGCGTTGTGGCCAACTTCGCTGTTGCCCATGTCGTCCTTCGAGGGCAGCCCGACGCTCGGGCCGTGGGCACGGAGGGTGCGGTACGTGGTGAGGCGCGTGAGGCCTTGGAGGCGCGGCAAGTAGGCGGCCGCCACGGCATTGCCTTGCCGGAAGGGGGTCTCGGGAAGGACACCAAGCTGAGCATCGAGTGCCGCGGTCAGCGAGGTGTCGAGTGAAGTCGAACCAACCCCGTCAAGGACTACGACGAGAACTTTGTGGGCCACCGACGGGTTCTGTATAAAGCGACTGAGTTCGGGGCGGACCGTGTTCATGTGCGGCATCCTCTGGACGTACGTCGGGAGACGCGGCGCCACTTCGTGGTCCGAGCCTCACCCGACCGGTTGACTTTGGGGGCAATGTGTCACTTCGGATGAAGCGAAGCAAACGATTGGAAACGCCTGCGAAAGCGTGGGCCTCAAGGATGGTCTTGGTGCTCGGAGCCCTCGTCGGGCTTGCCGGACTCTCTTGGCCGAGGAACGCCGACAACGCGCCGCCATGGGCGTCTTCCACGGCCTCGGCCCAGCCCGATCCCTTCGAGATTCCGATCGAAAAACTTAAACGCAAGGATCCCCAAAACGTTGTGCGTTTCACCATGGAACGCATCGACGCCGCTGGTGGAGATCCGCGGGCCACGGTGAGGCTCACCACGCGCGACGGCTTCAAGATCTACGACAAGGGTCTTGAGTTCACTTACAAGGACGCGGGAGGGGCAGTTTCCGCGAAGCTCGCGTTCGAACCCTCTCCAAAGCCGTTGCTCGTTCGGGATCCATTCTACGACGAGGATCGTTACGTTCACGCCACGGGTGGCGCTTTCACCGTAACGCTGCCCGCGGGCACGTTGCTTCCAGCGCTAGCGCAAGGATTCGTGACGGTGCGTTTCGAGGCCTGCTCGGTGAGCATGTGCCTGCTGCCCACGCGTTTCGACGTGCCAGGTCTCGAAGGCGCGCGTGCGCGACCCCAGCGAAAAAAGGAGGGCGTTGCTCTCGATGCAGGTCCCGATGCAGCGAGTCAGCAGTCGCGTGTCACCAAAACGGACGCGAGTTCTCCCTTCGGCGGAGAAGGGGACGCCTTCGCCCCCGGTGCGCCTGCTACGGCGACGGCTCCCCCAACGACGCCGCAGGTGACGCCGCAGGTGACGCCACAGGTGACGCCCTCGGTCGAAGCGACGCCCACGTCAATGCCTGCCCCTGCAGTGACACCAACCCAGAAGCCACTCGGGAGCGTGGACCCCGTCGTTCCACCGGGCGATGGCGACTCCGGTGGTGGCACGAGCGTCACCTCGCTCACCGACCGCGCTTCGCTCTGGGTCCAAACCTCCCTCTCCTCTCGCAGCTGGCTGCTGTTTCCCGCGCTGTTCCTCGCGGGCTTGCTCATGAATCTCACGCCTTGCGTGTATCCCATGATTCCCATCACATTGAACGTGCTCTCGCAGTTCGGGCAGCACGAAGGGGCGAGCGAGGCCGAGCGCCGCCGTCGACGCGCTATCCTCCCGTTCGTCTACGTGGCGGGCATGGTGGTGACCTACGCGCTCATGGGTGTGACAGCGGCCATGACCGGAAGCATCTTCGGCTCGCTCCTGCAGAGTCCGGTTGTTACCGTATTGCTCGCGGTGGTCATGGTGCTCCTGGGTCTCTCGATGCTCGGCGTGTTCAACATGACAGCCCTGCAGAGCTTTGCCACACGCATCCCCGTGGCCCAAAAATATCCCGTGGCGGGCGTGCTCACCATGGGTGGCGTGTCGGGGCTCGTTTCGGCGCCGTGCACCGGACCGGTCCTCTCCACAATCCTCCTCCTTATTGGACAGTCGCGCGATCCGGTTTACGGCTTCGTCCTCATGCTCTTCTTTTCGCTGGGCTTCGGCGCTCCCTACGTAGGCCTCGGCCTGTTCACCCAAAAACTCGCTCGTCTGCCCAAGGCAGGAAGCCTGCTCGACGGGGTGAAGTTCGTGTTCGCGGCCCTCATGTTCGCGCTCGCCCTCTACTACCTCAAACCCCTCGTCGGTCGCGCGGAGGAGGTGCGGTGGGTGTTTGCGAGGCCCACGGCCATGGCGTTGATCGTGGCGCTTTTAGGGGGGGCGGTGTTCCATCTTTATGGTCGCCTGCAACCTCAAGCCGCGCGCCTGACCCGCCTTGGATCCCTGGCCGCGCTCACTGTCATGGCGCTATGGATGACCCTTTGGGTCACGAGCGGATTCGTGTCCCTCGAACCTGCCGTTGCGCGCGCGGGCTCCTCGGTCGGTATGTCGGGTTCGACCTCCGCGGTGGCACCTGGTGACGCAGGGGGCGCAGGTGGCGCACCCGTGAGCGAGGGCGTCGATTGGATGAAGGACTGGAATCAGGCCGTCATCCGCGCCACGGTCGAGAAGAAGCCCCTCATCGTCGACGCGTGGGCCGAGTGGTGCGCGGCCTGCCTGAAAATGGACGAGACCGTTTGGAAGGACCCGAGCGTCGTGGAGACCATCAACGAACGGTTCGTTCCCGTGAAGTTGGACTTCACTCGGAGTTCCCCTTTTTCCGAGGAAATCATTGAGCGTTGGGAGCTCTCGGGCCTCCCCGCGGTGGGGTTCTTCCCGGTGGGTTCCGATCTCACGAAGGCTCCTCCCATCCTTTTCCGAGAGGCCATCACCGCGTCGAAATTCGCGGAAACCGCTGCGCCATTGCTCGCAGCACAAGGGAGCGCCGCGCCATGACGACCGAAACTGCTGTCCGGCCGCTCGCCTGGTATGAGGCATTCCAAATCGTGTTGGGCCTGGGTGGCATGTTCTTCTTGGCACTGCTTGTGCTGCTCCTGGCCCTGGGGTTGGTGATGCTCGCACGCCGCGGCCGCCGCCCTAAACCCGCCCGCCTGCGCGTGAAGAAGCTCAACGACACGGTTCAGGAGTACGAACGGACCCTGCTGGCCGCCGTGCTTCCTCCAAAGGAGGCCAAGGCACGCGCCAAGGAGGAACGCAAGGCGGACAAGGAGCGCGCCAAGGACGCCGCTCACTCGCGGCCACGCGTCTACGTCATCGACTTCGATGGCGACATCGCCGCTTCGCAGGTGGAAGCCCTAAGGGAACAGGTCACCGCCCTGCTCGAGGTGGCATCCTCATCCGACGAGGTCGTCGTTCGGCTCGAGAGTCCCGGCGGCGTCGTGCATGGCTACGGGCTGGCGGCCTCGCAGCTCGAGCGCGTGCGCGCGAAGGGTGTTCCCTTGACGGTGTGCGTCGACAAAGTGGCGGCAAGCGGTGGCTACATGATGGCCTGTATCGCCGACAAGGTCCTCGCGGCGCCATTCGCGGTGCTCGGCTCCATCGGCGTGGTCGCTTCCTTGCCCAATTTCAACCGCGTGCTCCGCAAGAACGACGTCGATTACCTCGAGTTCACCGCCGGCGAGTATAAGCGCACCGTGGGTCCGCTCGCCGAAGTTACCGAGCGCGGACGTGCGAAATTCCAGGAGCACCTCGAGGACACGCACCTCCTGTTCAAAGAGTTCGTCATCCGGCACAGGCCGCGGGTCGATTTGGCGCGTGTGGCCACCGGTGAGCACTGGTTCGGCCTGCGCGCGGTTGAATTGGGTTTGGTCGATGTCCTGTCCACGAGCGATGCCTATTTGCGCGAGCGCTGCGCCGAGCGGGACGTGTTCCTGGTCGAGTTCGATCGCCAGGTAGGGTTTCGGGAAAAGATCACGCAGATGTTCACGTGGTGGGCCAAGTTGTCTCTGGGAGCCTGAAGTTCCGGGTGCTTGGGTGCTGGACTCAAGTTTCCGAGGGAAAAGGTCGATCCTCCTTTCGGATGTTGCGGCGACCGACTCGCGGTTGCTCCGTTTCGCCTTTTTGGGAGGGGATGACATGACCAGACACCGCCGCCACACGCTCTTTTCCTGCGCCGCCCTCGTTGGCGTCGCTAGCCTCGCGGCTTGCGGTCAAACGTCATTCTCCGGCTCCGCTGCCAAGCCGGCCCGGCTCGTTGAGAAGCCGCGCGCCGAACCCGCGATCGTTGCCGGCAAGGAATCCGGCACCCGCGACGATGCGCAAGAAGGAAAGGTCGATCCCGTCGTCGAGCCCGACCCGCTCGGTGGCGAGGCGCAGTCCGCGCCGGTTTCCGAACCGTCCACTGGCGTCATGTCGCCAGTACCACCCCCTGCGGTCGCCCCCCCTCCAGGCACGCAAACCCTTTTGGCGTGTAAGGTCGATTTGGCGGCCCGCTTCGGCGGCTTCGCGGTCAAGGGTGGGGCTGGTGTCGCCGTGGACGACGTGTTTCCCGAGTACCCCACTAAAGCTCTCCCGACGTTTCCTGAGGGATCAAAGGTGTCATACTCCTCTGGCCGCTTCACGGCCGGCACAGGGGTGGTCGCGGCGTTCGACCAGGCTTTCATGGTCACCATCCCCGGGGTTCCGGAGTGCGTCGCGTCGCTGAGCATCAAAGTGCTGCCCGACGACTCCTTCGTGGTTGCGCAGCAGCTCGAACGCGGTTTGAAGGGGGGCCTCTATCGACTTCCCGCTGGCACCCCAAATCTGCCCGACTTCTCGACGCTCAAGCCCGTCGGTGACGTGTTCGCGGAGAGTGTCAACGTTCCTAACCGCAGTTTTCTCGACGGATTCCCCGGCGTGGCTGGCTTCTTCGAATGGTTCGCCATCGACTTCCAGGGCCTGCTGCTTATCGAGAACCCGGGCGAGTACACGTTCCGAATCGAGTCGGACGACGGCAGCATCTTGTACCTGGATGGGGGCCTCGTCATCAACAACGACGGTCAGCACGGCGTCCAAAGCAGGGACAGCGCCGTTATCTCCCTCGCCCGAGGCGCCCATCCGCTACGCTTGAGTTATTTCCAAGGGCCGGCGGACAAAATAGCATTGCGATTCTTTTACAAAGGCCCCGGCATGAGCGGCTTCGAGATCGTTCCGCAGTCCATGCTCCGCGTGGTGCGCTGAGGTCGTCGCTGCTCAAGGATGGGCCGACGCGCCGTCGAACTCGCGTTCGTCCGCGGAGTGCACGTCGAATCCGCCGGTGTACTGCATCGACGGAAGCTCACGCGCGGCGACGATATGGCGGTTGACGATGTTGAGGGTATAGACCAGCAACGTGGCCTTGAAGCCCTTCCACGTCGCTTCGTCGAGCATCATGAGGAGCTCGTCGTCGAAGAACATGTCGGTATTGGTCAACAGAGTCTCGATGGCGGTAAAGACCTGCTCGAAGCTTCCCGCCGTGGTGAGGTCGGCGAGGTCGTCCTTCGTGCGGATGCTGCGGGCGAGGCGGGTAGCGTTCTCTCGGATGAGCTGCGCGGATTCACTATTGAGGATCATGGGATCTCCTTGCCGACGGTCGAAAAGGGCCGCTCTCCAGGCGACCCATCGCGGGGCGAGGCGCGTGCAATCCTTGCCCAGCCACCATCGTAACAAGCCGCGGGAGCCTAGGCCCCCGCGAAGTCAGGCCTTTGACAAATGGGCGGCTCAGGCGGTTCCCGTGGCGCCGAGCGCGGCCGAGCGTTTGCGCGCCGCCTTTCCGGATCGCGAGATCGCATAGACGCCGGCTCCGGCGAGGAACGCCCCGAACAGGAGGCCTAAGCCGTACAGGGGCACGCGCGTCGGCGAAAGCCCCGTGACTTCGAAGCTCGGGTAAGGAGCGGGAGCGTCGCTCACGCGCACCAGGTTGCGCGTGTACTCGGGAGGCATGCGCGACAGGAGATGGAAGTTCGGATCCGCGGGATCGTACTGTTCTTGCGTGCGGACGTTGCGGAACTCAGCCGGGGCATCGACCACGCGCGGTGGCCACACGTTGAAGGAAGGAAACACGTTCTCGGTTATGTTGCGCAACAAGCTCTGGTACTCGGGCATCAGGAACAGCAACGTGCCGGGGAGTGGCGGCAAGCCTGAATTCTCCCACCGCACGCTGCCGAGAGGGGCTGGAAGCGAGAATTCGGCACGGACTTCGACGATGCCGGGTTTGACGGGTGCGCGTACCACTGGCCAAGCGCGTCCACTGGCCTCGAGCACCGCCTGCGGCATGTTGGAGATCTTGAGGTCCTCGAAACCCACGGGTAGCGGCAGCGCCAATGAGAGTTCCGTGGCGCCGGCGACGTTGTTCATGAGCCCGAGGTAATAGGCGTGCAACCGGCCTTCGCGCGGTGAGAGGACGAACTGATGGAGCGAGGCGAAGACCGCTCCCCCTTCCGCGGGAACGGGCGGTGGAACGCGCGGCTCGGCGCTGGAAGCGGGTGTGCTCGCGGACGGATCGGCGGACGCCTCCGGTGGGAGGGCCTGCGCCAAGGCGACGCTCGAGGGGGCAGAAATGAGGCTCGCACTGCCGAGAACTATCGCGGTGAACGCCACCGCGATGGTGCGCGAGAGGGACTTGGGAAGATAGGGCAGGTCCGCCGTGCGCAGGCGCTCGCAGAGCGCCACGAGCGCCTCGAGGGCTTCGCGTTCGTCGAGGGCGTCCACCAAGGGTTCCTGGGTGCGCCCGTAGACGCATTTTTCAAGGAGGGAATCACGCAGGCCCAGTGCCTGGCGCAGTTCCTTTTCGTCGGCGAAGCCCTTGAGCGACGTGGCCGAAATCGACTCCTCTCCCGTTGCGAGGGGAGCGAGGACGAACAGCGCTAGGGCGATGCACAGCAAGAGGGACAAGAACAGAACGAGCCACATAGTTCAGGCGCCTCCCTGCGAGGTGTTCTTCTGGGCCTCGATAAAGGCGCGCAGCTCGCCCACGAGTTCGGCGCGTTCGCGCGCGGATCGCTGGCGCGACCGGCGCAGCGCGAAGATCAGGAGGACCGGGCCTACGATGAGGCCGGCCACGGGGATGGCCCAGACCCAGAATCCCAAACCGGAGCGGGCGTCGGGCTTGCGCAATATCCAGTCGCCATAGCGTTCCTTGAAGAAGTCGAGGATCTCCTCGCGGCTCTTGCCGGCCACGAGCTGCTTTTCGATTTCGGCGCGCATGGCGACGCTCTGGGGCGTCTCGCTCTCGAGGATGCTGATGCCCTGGCACGTGGGGCATCGCAGTTCCTCGCCAATGGCGCGCAGCCGTGGGTTCACTTGGACCACAGGCGCCGCGGAAGACGGACTGGAGGCGTTGGACCCGGCCTCGTTCGCGGCGGCGGTCGCGACCGCGGACCCGGGCGTCGGCTGTGCCCATGCCACGCCCGAGAACCCGAAGACGGCGATGCCCACGGCGAAGCCGATGAGCGCGATGCTCGTGGCCAAACCTTCCGCGCGCGCTCCCCCGCGTGTTTCTTTTGAGCGTCCTTTTCCAGGGTCGCGTTCAAGGACCTCGTCGAGGAGGCTCTCCATGCCTTCGGTGACTGTCTCGAGGGCCAGGCCTGAGGAGTCGACTTCCAGCGACCGCTTGCGCACACGGTGCGAGAGTCCCACCAGCGCCCCGAGGACCATGATGATCAGGCTCGTCCAAACGAACTTCACAGTGGGGTTGATGTGCATCTTGAGCGCCACCTGCTGGGTGCGCGTATCGAAGGACGCGAGCACGAGGTAGACGTCGTGCCAGAAGGTGGAGTGCACGCCGATTTCGTTGAGCCACTCCTCCTTGTTCGTATACTTGCTGCGCATGGGCAGGATGGTGGTGGCGTCGCCGTCGCGATTCACCGCCTCGATGCGGGCCTTCACGTTTTGGTAGTTGTAAGCCTGGCCGAACTCGAGTCCCCTATTGGTGAGCGTGTATCCGAAGAATTCGGTGGACTGCCCCAAGTCGAGGGTCGTTTGCTGCTCGATGCCCCTGTAGGCGCCCAGGAATCCGGCGATGGCCACCAGGAAACCCATGTGCGCGATCCACGCGCCGAGGTAAGGCCGGTTGAATTTGAGGAACGCCTTGCCGTTCCAGCGGATGGCCTTGAGCTTGAAAACAAGGTCCATCACCAATGTGCCGGCGGTCCAGATCACCAGGAAGAAACCGATGGTGCTGCGCACATCGAGTTCCTTGCGCCACGCCAAGAGAGCTGTAAGCAGGGTGGCCCACACGGCCGGGAACGCCAGCGACGCCACAGGGTCGTCTATCTTGCCGTTCCTCCAGCGCATGAGGTTGCCCACGCCGAGGATGGCCACGAGGCCCACGCCGATCCAGGGCGCGAACGCGTTGAAGAAAGGCTGCTGGATGGAGATCTTCACCCCGCGCACGGCCTCGACGATAAGCGGCAAGAGCGTGCCCACTCCCACGAGTGCGAGCAGGAAGAGCAGGAAGAAGTCGGTGAAAAGCAGTGTGCTCTCTTTGGAGAGGACCCAAGCGTTTGTCCTGCCGGCGCCTTGGAGCAAGGAGCCGCGCGAGAAAACCAGGCCCAGGGCGAAAACCATGAGCACGACGATGTAGGCGAGGTAAGCGGGGCCGATGTTGCTCTCGGCGAAGGAGTGGACGCTACTGATAACGCCCGATCGCGTGATGAACGTTCCCAGGAACGTCAGGATGAAGCCCAACATGCTCAAAAAGGTCGTGAGGCGGGGGAGACGGCCGGTTTTGTCGAGGATGAGCATGGTGTGGAGCGCGGCTGTAATGGCCAGCCAAGGCATGAAGGAGCTGTTCTCCACAGGGTCCCAGGCCCAATAACCCGCCCAACCGAGTTCTACATATGCCCACTTACCGCCGAGGAAGATCCCTACCGAAAGGACAGCCCACGCAAACAACGCCCAGCGCCGCGTGGTGACGAGCCAGTCGGGTGTGAAACTGCCGCGCAGAAGAGCCGCGATGCTGTAGGCGAAGGGGACGACGAGCGTGCAGTAGCCCACAAACAGAGTGGGCGGGTGGGA
>JBIKVI010000366.1:0-4171 GCA_044356935.1 Silvanigrellaceae bacterium
CGCGGCGGAGGGCGCGTTCGCTGCCGCTCGCGAAGCCGCTTGAGCGGACGCCGACTCCGCGGTGTTTGCTCCGCCTTCGGGGCGCGGCTGAGCGAGGGCGATGGAGCCGGAAGGCTGAGGTGTCCTGAGGACGAGAGACCATGAATAAGTCGAAAGCGATGGGAGCACAGAAAGCGCCCCGAGCGTGGCAACCCAAAAGAGCACACGCAGCGGTGCGGCAGCTCTCGAGGTGGGCGATGGTGGAATCGACCTCATGGGAGCAGTTCCTCCACATCGAGCGATTCTCGTGCTTGCTTTTCGGAATCGTGGTCGGCGCGTTCCCGGCGCCATGTGGCGAAGGGCTCTGCGAGGCGATCGAGCGGGAGGACGTAGCGCTCGACGATTTCGAATGCGGCCTGCGCGTAAGCGAGCGTTCCCTTTCCCTCGGGCGCGAACTGGAAAGCCGGCAAGGCGTGCGAAGGAGCTTCGCTCAGGCGGACACTGCGAGGGATCCGCGTGCGGAAAACCGCATCTCCGAAATGCGCGCGGACCTCGCTCTCCACGTCGCGGCAAAGGGTATTGCGACTGTCGACCATGGTAAGGAGCAGGCCCTCGATGCGAAGATCGCGATTGAGCACTCGCGAAACGAGACTCACCGTTTTGGTGAGTTGGGCGAGGCCCGCGAGCGCGAAGAACTCCGCCTGCACGGGAACGAGCACGGAGCGCGCCGCAACGAGGGCGTTGAGAGTGAGCAATCCGAGTGATGGCGGGGTGTCGACGAGGACGAAGTCGAACAACGAGTTCGAAGCCTCGAGCGCCATTCGCAGGCGGAGCTCGCGGCCAACGACGCCCGACAATTCAAGTTCCGCTCCGGAGAGATCTTGGTTGGCGGGAACGACCCATAGGCCCTCGACGCTCGACGCCACGATGGCGTCGTCCAGCGGCGCTTCGTCGCAAAGCACCTCGTAAGAGCCAGGCCGCCCATCGATGACAGGCACGCCGAGCGCGCTGCTCGCGTTCCCTTGCGGATCGAGATCCACGAGGAGGACGCGGTATCCGGCACGGGCGAGTTCGGCCGCGACATTGACTGCGGTGGTCGTCTTACCGACGCCTCCTTTGTGATTAGTGATGGTCATGACGACGCGAGGCTGCATGACGGATCTCCTGGCGAGGGCGTGGGACGCACAGGGCGCGCCGACCGGTTGCGAAGGTAATGCGGGCGTTTGTCGGATGCTAGTGCACCACCGGCCCAATGTCACCATCCCACGCGCCGCGGCACGCGCCCCATCACGTCCTGGGATCGAATGCCGCACGCAACGCTTCCCCTACGAGGTTGAAGCACACCACCGTCAGGAAAAGGAAACTGCTGGGGAACACGGCCAGCCACCAGGCCACTTGGTAGTTGCGCCGCGCTTGCTCGAGGAGTTCACCCCAGCTTGGCGTGGGGGCGGGAACGCCGAAGCCCAAGAGATCGAGGGCCGCCAGGGCGCTCACGCCTCCCACAATGGCGAAGGGCGAGAAGGTGACGAGCGGAATGAGACTGTTGGGCAGAATATGCGAGAGGAGGACGCGAACGGGCGACGCGCCTAAGGAGCGCGCGGCCTCGGAGTAGAGGAGCCCGCGGTTGCGGAGCGCCTCCGCGCGCATGTACTGGCTGATGCTCACCCAGCCGAAGATCGAAGAGATGATGATGAGGACCCACACGTTGGGCGAGAGCATCGTGATGAGCATGAGGAGGAGATAGAACTCGGGGATGCTCGAGAACACCTCCACCACGCGCTGGCCGAGGAGGTCCACTGGTCCGCCGAGGAATCCCTGGAGGAGCCCCAAAAGAGTGCCTATGGTGTAGGTCACGATCCACACAGCCAGGGCGAAGAAGAACGAGATCCGCGTTCCGTAGAGCAGGCGCGCGAACACATCGCGGCCGGCGGTGTCGGTGCCCATGAGGTGGGTGCCGCCAGGTGCGGTCAAGTACTGGTCGAGTTCGTCGTCGCTCTCGAAGGGATCCCAGTCGCGAAGGGGCCACACAGACCAAGTAAACTCGTCGCGGATTTCGCGCCAGTCGACCACGCCGGCCCCTGCCTGTCCCACGTCCTCCCAATTGTAGTCGAAATGCGCGGGGAACAGGATGCGATCGCCAAGCTTGGCCACCACGGGACGGGAGTTCGTGACGACCTCGGCGAGCAAGCTGCCGCCGAAGAGCGCCACCAGGATGGCCAGGGCGACCACGGCGCGCTTGTAGCTTGCGAAGATGCGGAGGCGTCGGCGCGTTTCCGGTGAGAACACTCTGGCCTCAGAGCTTGGAGTAGTTGATGCGCGGGTCGACGAGGACGTAGGCGACGTCGGAGAGGAGCCCCGCGAACAGCGAGAGGAACGCGCCGATGGCGACCTGTGCCATGAGCACCGGGTAATCGCGCTGAAGCGCGGCGTCGTAGAACAGCTTGCCGAATCCGTCGAGGTTGAAGATCGTCTCGATGAGGAGGTTCGACGCGAAGAAGACCGTGATGATGCTCCCGAATCCAGTGGCCAGCGGCACCAGGGCGTTGCGCAGGGCATGGCGGATAATGGCCGCGCGCTGGGTGAGGCCCTTGGCGCGCGCGGTGCGAACGTAGTCTCGCTTGACCTCCTCGATGATGGAATTCTTCATGAGGATGGTGAGGGTGGCAAAGCTGTTGACTACGAAACAGGTGAGAGGGAGCACCATGTGCCAGAGCTGGTCGCGCACTCTCTCCCAGAAGGGGAGCTTGTCAGCGTCGAGGCTCTCGAGTCCACCCAGGGGGAACCACGAGAAGTAACGCCCGCCCGCGAACACGTGGATGAGCAGGATGGCGAGCATGTAGTAGGGCACGCTGTAGAGCAGGAAGATGACCACGCTCGAGGAGGTGTCGAATGCCGTGCCGTCTTTGACCGCCTTGAGGATGCCCAAGGGGATGCAAACCAAATAGGTGATCAGGAAGCCCGCCACGCCGTAGCGGATCGACACCGGAAGCTTGCTGGCGATGACCTCCATGACCGGCTTGCCGAATGTGTGGGAGTAGCCGAACTCGAGCGTCAAGGTGTTCTTGAGCCAAGTGAAGTAACGCACGTGGATGGGTTTGTCGAAGCCGTAGCGGACCTTGAGTTCCTCGATGACCTCTTTGGTCACCGCCGACTTCCCGGTTGACCCTCCCGCCCCCCCATCGGCGCCCGCGTTCCCTCCGCCCTCCCCGCCAGAACCGCCAGAACCGCCGGCGTAACGAACTTTGGCGATGTAGTTCTCGACGGGGCCGCCAGGGGCGAGCTGGATGAATCCGAAATTGACGAGCGTGATCCCCAGGAATGTGGGGATCATCAGCAAGAGCCGTCTGAGAAGGTAAACTCGGAAGTCCATGGGGACCGCCTCCCAGGTGTGACTTCGCGACGGTTACTTGGCGAACGACCAGAACGCCGTGCCGATCGTGTAGTTGAACGTGTCGCGCTGCTTCCTCCAGCTCGACTGGTGGGCATAGAGCGAGTAGCGGGACTCGTCGAGGAACGCGTATGGCTGATCCTCGTAAACCGCCTTCTGGATGCGGCGCGCCAATGCCACGCGAGCGGGGCGGTCAAGCGTGCGTCGGTGTTCATCGATAAGCCTGTCGACTTCGGCATTACGGTAGGAGATGAAGTTGGAACCGCCTCCCTCGATGGATGCCGAGTGCCAGATCTGCTTGGCGTCGCCGTCGAGAGCGCGGCCCCAGGCGAGGGCGACGGCGTCAAAGTTGCGATCGTCGAGTAGCTTCGTGAAGCTCGTCCATTCAACGGCCTTAAGCTTCACATCGATGCCCACTTTAGCCGCCTGGTTCTTGAAGTCCGCCATGCGCGGCTCCTGTTGTTCCTTGGCTTGCACCGGGTAGATCATGGTGAACTCGAATCGCTTGCCGTCCTTGGTGAGGAAGCCATCGGGTCCCGCCTTGGTCCAGCCGGCGGCGGCCAAGCGCTTGCGCGCGTCCTTGACGCTGAAAGGAACAGGCTTGAGCGACGGCTCATGCTCCTCCATGCGAGGGCTAAACGGACCGATGGTGGGCAGGCGCAGGCCGAAGTCGAGCTTCTTGTTCCACTTCTCGATGTCCACCAAGTGGGCGAGGGCCCAGCGGACGTCCTTGTTCCCTAGGATGGGGTGGGAGTTGTTCCACGCGAAGTAGTTGTAGCCCTTTGCGGTCTTGTTTTCGGCCTG
>JBIKVI010000100.1:0-14424 GCA_044356935.1 Silvanigrellaceae bacterium
CGAGCTGCGTCGTCAACGCACTTACAGAGCATCCGAATGGATCGACATCCCAGGCTTTGCAGAGGGGCATCGCAACCTCAGGTCCATCCAAGTGCTCAGCGGGGATCAATTGGTCGCCGAGGCGCTGCCGAACATCCTGACGGGCAAGTTCCTCCTGCGCGCAAAGCTCCCCAGCGGAAGGTACAACCTGACGTTCCGCACCATTGAGAATGGTGGCGGCCGAGTCGTCTCTCAAGGCAACCACTTCATCAATGTGTTGCCGGAGTAACGAGGTCTCCGCGCTCGAACTCCGTGACGACGCCTGAGTTCAGTCGCGGGCTTCGACGGACGAATCGCTCAAGACCTTGCCGGACGCGTCGTAAGTGATAGACGCGGGGCCGACGAGACCGGAGGCTTCGCACGAGAGGCCAGCCAAAGTCGAAAGGCGCTTCGCCTGCTTGAGGCCGATAGCGTTTGGTCCCGAGGCAACGGGAACGTAGACGTAGGCCGCGTCCACGACGCGGCCGTTGTTCTTGAGGAGGAAAAAAGCATCGCCCTCTTCCTTTGCGAAGGTCAGATCCTTGGTGCGGACTGCGACTTCAGTGGCGTGCGTGTCGCCGCACGGTTCGCAATACGAAAGGACGCTGACGCTGACGGCTCCGGCTTTTTCGATGAGCGCGAAGATCTTCGCACCGTCAGCTTCCTCTAGGGCAGCGCACTGGTCGGCGAGGGCCGGGGAACTGATGAGGGCCGCGGCGACGAAGAGTGAAGCGCTCAGGTAGCGGGTCATGAGTTTCTCCTTAGGGAGGATGAATGAGGGTTTGCCCGATGGCGCGTGAACGGGAGCGCGCGGGAAGTCTCGGGTTTCCCGTTCCCCGCGCTGCACCTGGGAGTGTAATGCCAGGTTCCCCCGCTCGAGGCACTGCCAAGATTTGGGAGTGGCCACTTTGGCAACATCAAATCCTGTCAGCCTGGTTCTGCTCCTCGATTGCGCGGGAGTTGACCATCGCAATTGGGGGCTTTAAGCGGGGTTGATTTCCCAACGGCAAACGATGCGACTCTCAGCGTTCCTTGCCTGTCGCGTTGCCGCGCCCCGCCAGTCGGCGCTCAAGCTTTCCAACAACTTCCCGACTCACCTTGATGGCCTCGCTGAAGTCGTCGCGCCCTTGAGTGAGGAGGAGGAACCTCTTGTGGTAGAAGAGCGCTTTGTTGGCGTCCATCTTCTCGTAAAGGCGGGCCACGAGGTAATGCGCGTCGACGGCGTCGGGATCCGCTTTCACCGCGCGTTCGAGCTTGGTGACGGCGCGCTGATTCTGCGAAGCGCGGATGTCGCATTTGGCCGCCCCCACGAGGGCTGGCGCGAGGAACGGCCTCGTTTTAAGGACTTCGCCGTAGAGAAGTGCCGCCTTGTTATAGTTCTCTAGGCCATAGTTGGCGTCGGCCAGTGCCGTCATGAGAAGGGCGCGCTCGGACTCTGCGCTGATGCGGTCGCGGCTCTTTATCTTGAAGCCCGCCTTCTCGACGATATCGAGCGTAGAGGCCGCTTCCTTATACCTTTTTTTCTTGTTGAGAGCGGAGGCCACGATGAGTCGTGCCTGGAGATCGCCTGGGTTTGACTTGAGGAGAGGTTGCATGAGCATGAGGGCCCGGTCATGCAGGCCCGTTTTGTGCCACGTCCAGGCCAGCGCCTTTTGGGCGCGAGCATCGCGCGCATCGAGTCGCAGGGCTCGCTGGTAGGAGGCCGCTGCCGCGGTGAAATCTTGCACGCCGCGATGGGCTTCTCCGAGGAAGTAGTGGACCTCGAGGTCGGCGGGGTAGGATTTGGTGACGCTCGCGAGCAATCCGCGGGCGCGCTTGAAGTCTCCCACCTTCACGAGGACGATGCCGAGATTGCGGCGCGCGGGCGCCGAGTCGGGAACGGACTTCAGGGCCTCCTCGTAGTGCGCGATAGAGGAGGCGTAGTCTCCTCGCAATGCGGCGTCGTTGCCCTGCACGATGCTGCGAGTCATCTCGTGCGCGCTGGTGGCGCAACCGCCGAGCGTCGCACCGAGGGCGAGCAGCATCGCCGCAGTGAGTCCCTTGAACGCCGCAAGTAACATTGCGCCGTTCGCCCTCAACCGCAATCCTCCGTCCGCCATCGCATCCTCCTTCGCGGGGGTGGGGGCGGGTTTAACCGATCCCCCTGCGCCAGAGCTCCAGGCGCGTCTTGCCGTATTTGCGTTCCCCTTCCCTTTCCCACGGGAGTTCCGCGGGGCCCGTGAGTTCGCGCCCGTGTGCCATCTCGACGACGGCAAGCGTTTCCGCCCGGCACAGGCCCGAGGCTTCGAGAAGAGGTAACGCGGCATCGTACCAAGCGGAGTCGTAGGGGGGGTCGGCAAAAATGATGTCGGCCGACGCGGCAAGAACGCCAGTGCCGTCGGACCCGGCAAGGAATGCCCGTGGCGCGCGCAGGAACTCTGGAACATCGGCCACAATCACGGCGACGTTCGCCCCCGTTTCCCCCAAGGCGGCCAGGTTTGCCCGGATGCACGATACTGCCGTGGGATTCTTCTCGACGAACACGCACGCTGAGGCGCCACGGCTCAAGGCCTCAATACCCAGCGCTCCACTGCCGGAAAACAGATCGAGCACGATTGCCCCGGGGATCTCGGGTGCTATGATGTTGAAGAGGCTCTCGCGGACGCGATCCGCCGTGGGGCGCGTGACGTCGAATCCTGGCGGCGCCTCGAGACGCCTCCGCTTGTGCCTTCCCGCGATGACGCGCATTTCCCTTGTCCTCCCTCGAATCCAGTGGAAAGGGGTCGCCCCCTTGTTACCTTTGGTAGCCGACGACGCTCGCCCGGCCAAGCGCGTGCGCCTGCGCCCGCACGTGGAATCCCACGGCCTCTACTCCATGGAGTGGTCTTACCACTTCCCCTTGTCGCCGGGATACCGCGTGGAGAGCCAGCTTGATCTCGACTTTCCGAGCGAAAAGGTGCCAGGAGCGGCGCGCACCTCCCTGCGGGACGCCAACATTTCGACGACGCGCCTGAGCTTTGCCGATACGGCTGCCACCGTGCGTGGCCAGAGCCTCAAGTTCCTCAAGGACACGCTTTGGCTCCTCTATGCCGCCAAGTCCGAAGCCGGGGAAGCCTTCGGCCCCCGCATTACGGATGCGCGCAAGAGTTTCCTGCACGTCGCGAGGGAGTACTGGACCACGACTTTCTTCGCGCGCCTCGGGGTCATTCTCCAGTCCGACCTCAAGGCCTGCCGCAACTCCTTGCGCGAAATCATCCGCGCGCGCGCGTCGACCGCGGGAGCCCACGAGGACATCCTGGCCACCGCGCAACTCAAGGGCGAAGTGCTCGCCTCCTTTCGTGCCGCAGCTCGCCTGGTGCGCGCGCGCTTGGTGTGGGAGGAGCTCCTCACCATCGAGAGCGCTGCCCTCGCGCAGGGAGCCGATCCGTCGGAGCTCCAGCTCTCGTTACGATTCGTTCAGCAGGTGCGGGATCTCTCGGAGCTCGCTCTGGCCGTGGTCTCCACGGCGGTGGCGGAGCTCCAGCAGGCCGTGAGTGAGGTCCTCAAGACTACAGTCGAACAGATCGCCATGGTGCGCGGATCGCAGCTCGAGGCACCCGAGTTGGGCGAAGAGTTCGGCGCACGCTTGTTGAGCCTGCAAGCCACTTGCCTTGGGGAGCGGCGGTGGCTCGCCGAATGGGCCAGGCACTGTAACGACCTCCGGCTGTTGTGCGGACTCCCTTCTCTCGTCGATTTGGCGGCCGATCCGAGCTTGGCCGCGAGCCATTACGAACGCGTGCGCACCTTAAAAAAACAGTATTACCACGTGTGGGATCTCGACCTCGACCTTAAGCCCAACGATACACGTTTCGATTTCTGGATCGGGGCTGGCGCTGCTGGGATCTCGGCGCTCTTCGCATTCGGCGCCCTCCTCGCATTCGGAATCCACCGCGCCCCTTTTGAGCAACAGGGTGCGTTCGCGCTCGTGGCGTTTGCCTTAGCCAATGCGGGCATCTACGTGGCGAAGGACAGGCTCAAAGAGTGGCTCAAGGTGAACCTTCGCACGGTCCTTTCGCTGCGGCTCGGTCGCTGGACGGGTGAGTGCACACTGCGCAGCGAGGGAGCGCCCGAGGGAAGCGAGGCCCTGAAAGTGGCGCTCATGGAGCGCGAGACGTGGTGGACTGAGAAAGACGAAAACTGGTCGTTCCACGTCTGGGAGGAGTTCCGCATCACTCCCGACGCCGCTTCCGCCGACGCGCGCATCGCAAAACAGGTGTGGCGTCTCCCCCTCGACGAAATTCTCCACACCCTCGACAGCACCCGCCACGTGCTGAAGATTCCGAGCGCCGACGGCGAGGCGCGTGAGGTGCCCGTGCTCAAGCACACCGAGTTCCCCTTCCGCCTCCGCGTGAGGGTGCGTCGGTGGGAGGCCAAGCGCATGGAGGTTGTGGACAGGGCCTATGTCGTTGGACGCGTTCGGACTGCCGGAGACCACATCTTTAGCGTCGAGATTAGCGACGAGAGCGACCGCATAGGCGACGGCATCGGCGATCTGGGCGACGACGCAAACGCGCGGTGAGAGCGCGTCCTTAAAGTTCTTGTGCGCTGAGCGTGAGCTCCTCGTCGAGCACCTCGTTGAGGTAGTCGACCAAACCTGCGCTTTCCTCGAGATCGAACGAATGGCCGTCGATGGTTTTCACCGGAACGAGTCCGCGCACGCTCGAGAGCGCGAGGCAGGCGCGCGCTTCGCCGAGGCGCGCGATCCCGAGCGGGGCGTCGTTTATCATGTGCTCGTGTTTTCTCAAGGCCCGTGAGAGAGCCAGGAGGGTTGTGCCCGGCAGGCAACGATCCTTGGTGGGCATGGCGCACACGAGGCGCTCGTCGTTCACCCAGACGAAATTCGCGGTGGTGCATTCCGACAACAGGCCCTCGTGGGTAACGAAGACGGCGTCGTCGGCGCCCCGCGCGCGCGCGTGTTCGAGGGCGAGCATGTTCCAAAGGTAGTTGGTCGACTTCACATCGACCAGCTGCATGGACCTCGCTTCGGCGAAGGTCGCCAACGAGATGCCTTGTTCGCGGAGGGCCTTCGAGGCGGGAGGTGCGTCCTTGCAAAGGATGACCACGCCCGCCTTCCCCAATGCGCCCTCGGGACTCCGGGGAACGGTGAGTTGTGTGCCCTCCCCTCCTGTGACGATGACTCGGACCGAGACCTTTCGCGCCACGGTTCCCCGCAGGGCAGCATTGAGTCGAACCGCGTCGCGGACCTGATCGCGAAGAGTGCGGGTGTCTGGCATGCGGATGTGCGTCCGCTCGCAGCCGCGGGCTAGGCGCGCCATGTGGTCGTGCCAGCCGATGATCTTCCCCTCGAGCACCAGAAGGGTTTCGAACACGGCATGCCCGAAGAGAAATCCACGGTCGGCGACCGGCACCCGCGCATCGGCGAGATCCGATGCCGTTCCGTTGACGATAGCCGCGCCAACCTCACGTTGCGCGATTTGGGCCTCCTCCGATTCATCGGTCTTTTTCATTATCGCGATTTCTCCCCAAGGGTTGTGGTAAAGTCTTGGCAGGGCAGGCCGCTGTGGGCAAGCCTTCACGTGCCTAGAGGGAAGGTTGCCGGCATGGAACACGCCAACGAGGCGCCTGGTGCTCCCGCGATCCTCGTCATTGACGACGAGGTCGATCTCCTCGATCTCTTCGCCAAGCGGCTTGCGCGAGCGGGCTTCGACGTCTCGACTGCGGCTACGGGCGCGGAGGCCATCGCGTTGCTCGACGCGCGCGAGTTCCGGGTCGTCATTTGCGACATCCACATGCCTGACGGCGTGTCGGGCTTCGATGTCCTTGCGCATGTCCGAGGCGCTGGGCGCGCTCCCGTCGGCTTCCTGTTCGTTACCGGGCACGGAGAGGGAACTCCCGAAATGGAGCTCGCGCAATCCATGGGCGTCGATGGGGTGTACGTGAAACCCATACCCTCCAAGGTCCTTATCGCCCATCTCCGCCAACTCTGTGGGCTCCCTGAGCTCGTGGTTCCCCCTGTCGCCACCTGAGTGGGCGCCGTCGCTCGCCCACTCAGTTCCCGATCTGTCCGTCATGCCGCTCGCCCATTTTGGGTGTGCGGAACGATTTCGATGGCTTAAGGTAACGCGATTGGCCGCGTTCCCATTGGCACGAGGGCTGCAGGAATCGACGCTAGGACGGCGTTTCGGACGTCGGGGCGGGTTTCCAAGGCGACGGCACCACGAGGAGGTGAGGCGATGAAACGAGTCATCCTTTGTATCGAGGACGACATCTACAAGACCGCGTGCATGAAGAATTGCGCGGAGGCCGGCTTCCACCTCGAAGTTCGGATAACGGAGACCTCTAGCGAGGTCGACCTGCTCGAGAAGGTGATCGCCGCCGACGCCGACGAGATCCTCTACCTACCCCACGAGGGCATCGACGCGTTCATGGTCCGTCTGAGGAAGAGCGGTGCCACGCGGCTCAACACCGAAATCCGTATTCTTCTTTGTCAGCAGTTCGAATCCACGGTCTCCAAGGTGGTACGCGATACCGTCACCGAGGTCGCCGGGATGAGCAAGAGCGCCCGCACGCGGCTTCGCCGCAGCCACGCCCGCGCTCGACGGACCGATGAAGACCATGCTTCTCACGACGTGATGTCAGGCGCCGCCGGAAACGCCGGCGTCGCTGAAGGTCGCCATCTCTTGAAGAAGCGCGAAGGCATCTTGAAGCAGGCCCACGGCCATAGCCGCGCCAGTTCCTTCGCCCAAGCGCAGGTTCAGGTCTACCAGCGGTGAGAGGTTGAGCAGAGCTAGCATCTTCGCGTGCGCGGGTTCCGAGCTCTTGTGGCCCGCGATGAGCCAAGGGGAAAGCCCCGGCAGTGCGAGCGCATAGGGGGCCACAGCCGCCGTGCAGATGACGCCATCGAGCAGCACGTGGCAGCCGGCCTCCGCGGCTCCGCAGGCCGCTCCGGCCATTGCAGAGAGTTCGAAGCCGCCCAGACTCGCCATCAAAAGATGCGCGTCTTCGAGGGTGGGTCGGCCTTGGGAGTACTGAAGTGCCACCGTGGGCAATTTTGATCGGAAACGCGTCACGCAGCGACGCACGACGTCGGCCTTGTGACGGCGCGCGAGCATTGCGAGTCCCGTGCCCACGCCAGTGATAGCCGACGGGTCCTCGCGCAGCAGGACGCTGGCGATGGCGGTGGCGGGCGTCGTATTGCCAATCCCCATTTCACCCAGGCCGAGAAGATTCACGCCACGGCGTGTCGCGGCCTCGCGTGCGAGCGCGCGGGCTCGCTCGAAGACTGCGAGGTGGTCGGCGTACTCGAGCGCGTGCTCCTCGGAGATGTCGCGTGCACCGAAGGCGTAGGCGCCCGTGCCGCGTCGCTCTCGCGGGATGTTCCAATCGAGGAACGTGACGTCGGATCTCGTCGGATCCATGCTGCCCTCGGCGGCCGCGCGTCCCGTGCGGGCCGGAAGCGGCGTGGCCACTCCCACGTCGCACACGACGAGGCGCATGCCGCGCCGACGGGCGAGCACGGCCATGGCCGCACCACCTGAAAGGAAGTTGGCCACCATCTGCGCGGTGACTTCGCAAGGGAACGCGCTCACGCTGCGGTTCTTCGCGACGCCGTGGTCGCCCGCGAAGAGGAAAGCGGCCGGCGAGAGCGTAACCTGGGAGGAGGCGGCCTGCGCCGCTGGTGAGGCGAGGATGCGCAGCACGGGTTCGAAGATCGTGGCCATGGCCCCCGGTGGCATGGTCAGCTGCGTGTAGCGTTCGAATGCGGGGCTCTCGGTGAGGCTCGGTGGCGCCGAGAAGCTGGGAGGTGAGCTGCTGGGAGCCAACCCTCCATCTGGCCAGTGTGTTGGTTGTCCGTGCTCTCTGACCTGCCCGGTCATTGCGCGTTCGCCTTGTTTCGCGCTGGGATGCGCAGACGCTCCACGGGCCTGCCCAAAAGGATGTGCTCGCGGTAAATTTCCTCGGCATCGGCTGTGGTAACACCCCGGTACCAAACACCTTCTGGATAGATCACCACGACGGCGCCCTGAACGCAGATATCGAAACATCCCGCTTTGTTAACGCGGACCTTTTGGTCGCCGACGCCGCCCTTTTTGCATAAATCCTTAAGAACTCGCGTGAAATCACGGGACCCTTTGGAGGCGCAGCAGCCTCTTGGGTCGGAGCCGTCGCGCTCGTTCTCGCAAACGAACACGTGCCTGTCGTAAATCGTCATGGGTAAGCTCCTTAGGGAGGGTGTCCATGCCTTCGACGCCGTCGAAGGTTCCAACGGCCCGGAGCGCCGCGCCGGAGGCAGGGCAGTCGCGGGTCGGGAGGCTCCCGGATCGCGGTCATGAAGGGTAACATACTGACGCTCGGAGGTGAATTTCCCCTAGCGCGGATCCTGCCGGGGAGTTAATCGGATTGGCCTAGGGGTTGCAACTTCGCCCATGGATTCTCCTCGAGGGTGGTTGACGATGAACGAACGGCGAACGCGACAAGGCCCGTGGGAGCGGGTTGCGATGACGCTCTTGGCAATGGGGCCCCTGGCTCCGGCCGAGATCGTGCTCGCGTCGCCCGCGGTCGAGCCTTCCGTTGGCGAGGCGCTCGGATCCGCGTCGGAACCGCTCGACTCCAAGCTCCTCTTGCGTAGCCCGGGCGCCCTGCCGTCGGATGTGCGAAATCCATCGGTGGCCCGTGGCCTGAGCCTCGCCTTCAACTCCACCGACCTCGAAGCCGTTTACGCTGCGAAGGGATTCGGCACGTGCCAAACAGCCAGTGCGGGCCCCTCCCCCTTCGCCAAAAACTTCTCCAATTTCGGATCCGAGTGTTTCAAGACCCGCGCCGACCGGTACTACCTCAACGCGGACGTGGCCATGCGCAAGAGCTCGAGGACGTTGGTGCGTCCCACTTATGCATGGAACTCCACGAAGTCCTCGGACCTCCTCGGCCCCGCGGGCACTCGCCTGGGGTCGCGCGCCGCGGGCGAGGCGGTCGCGTCGAATCCCGTTTTGCGCAATCTGGTGGAGGGCCGAGTCGAGGTGGCCTTTTCCTTGGGTGAGGCTTGGAGGAACATCACCGCCGATGCCGTGGTGCCCGCGCGCCCTCGTTACGTTTTGAAGGTCGCGCGAGCGCCCCGCGTCGAACCCAATCCTGTCCTGGTGGCGGCGCTTGGCGACGAGGCCTTCGGCTACGGGAATGCCGCGACGGAGGAGTTCGAGGTGGGCGATCGTTCCATCGTGGAGGAATGGGAGACGCCCGCGCAAGCTTCGCCCAGGGTGGAGGCTGTTACCTTTGGCCAGCGGATGGCCAAGACGATGGGCGTGCCGTACGCACCCTTCGGCCGTTTCGCCATGCGCTTCGAACGGCGGGCCGGCGGCGCGGAGGGGCAGGACGCCATTGCATGGCGTTTCGCTGAGGCCAATGAGATGGCGTTCGTGGAAATGACGAACCTCGTAGGCAAGGGAGTCGTGGCATACGGCTACAGGCTCCCCTACCATCGTCACTCCCTGGCGGTGCAGTACGTGCTCGACCGGCCGGGCTCGACGACGACATACGGGTACAAAATCAACGACAAGAACCTTGGCGAGGCGGTTTTCGCGGAGGCATTCGACTCGAAAACCCAGCGCCTGACGCCTCGCTATTCTGCGCGTTTCACCCGCGAAATCTGAGCCCCTAGGGGTTCGCTCGGCCACTTTCCTTCCCGGTCCGGCTGGGGTAGTCCTTGGGCATCGCGAATGCGTCCAGCCGTCGAGGAACCCATGGAACAGACAGTCGATCCCGTGTGGGAAGGCAAGGTCGCGGAACTCTTCCGCATGCCCCTGCTCAAGCTCATCCAGAAAGCCGCCCAGGTCCACGCCGAGAATTGGCCCGAGGCCGACATCCAACGTTGCAGCCTCCTGTCTATCAAGACGGGTGCCTGTCCTGAAGATTGCTCCTACTGCCCCCAAAGCGCGCGCTACTCCACCGACATCGAAAAGCATCCCCTGCTTCCGGTCGATGAAATAGTCGCCAAGGCGCGCGAGGCGAAGGAGGGTGGATCGTCTCGCTTCTGCATGGGTGCTGCCTGGCGCAAACCGCCGCGCGGCGAGCAGTTCGACCGGGTCTTGTCGGCCATCAAAGAGGTCAAAGGACTGGGCCTCGAGGTGTGCGCAACCCTTGGGTTGCTCAACGACGAGCAAGCGCTCGCGCTGCGCGAGGCTGGACTCGACGTCTATAACCATAACGTCGATACCTCCCCCGAGTTCTACTCCAAGGTCATCACGACGCGGAAGTTCGAAGACCGCGTGAAGACCCTCGAGTCGGTGCGCAAGGCCGGTATGCAGGTTTGCTGCGGGGGCATTATCGGTATGGGCGAGAGCAAAGAGGATCGCCTCGGACTCATCGCGTTCCTGGCGAGCATGGATCCCCAGCCTGAGAGCGTTCCCATCAACCTGCTCGTTAAGGTGGAGGGCACCCCTCTGGCGCAGGAGGCCGACGTCGATCCGTTGGAGCTCGTGCGTACCATCGCGGCTGCCCGCTGCGTTCTCCCCAAGACCCGTTTGCGCTTGTCTGCCGGGCGTATGCAAATCTCGCGAGAAGCGCAGGCCCTGTGTTTCGTTGCCGGCGCCAATTCCATTTTCTCGGGTGAGAAGCTTCTGACCACGCCGCTGCCCGGACAGACTTTCGACGATGTGCTCGTCGACGTCCTCACGGCCACGACTGTTCGCGCTGGCGCAACCGCGGTCACCTCCGCTGCCGGCGGAGCGCACGCCGCCGATGCGGCTCCCGCAATTGCCTTGGCGGACGCGCGCTCAGGCGCGCGCGCCTGAGCGCCATGTCCATGGAAGCCCGCGGTGCCCGGGAGGCGCTTCGCGCTAAGTTCGAGCGCGCCCATGCGCGGCTCCGTGAAGGCGAGCGCTGGCGATGCCTGGAAGACTTCGGCGCCATCCAAGGGGTCAGTCGGTTCGTGGATTTCTCGTCCAACGACTACCTCGGATTGCGTCTCGATCCGCGCTTGTTGGCGGGTGGAACCGATGCGGCCCGCCGTTACGGCAGCGGCACGGGCGCATCGCGCTTGGTGCTGGGAAACGACGGCGCTGCATTCGCGCTGGAGGAATTCGTCGCCGAAGTGGTGGGCTGGGAAGGCGTGGTTTTCCTGCCGTCGGGCTTCGTGGCCAACCTCGCCCTGTTCGATGCGCTCGCCCCCTTCGATTTCGAAGGCGAAGGTGAAGGCGCGGGCGCTATCGCTGTGTTCCTCGATGCGCGCGCGCACGCCAGCCTGTTTTATGGAGGCCGAGCCTCAGGCGTCCGGTTGATACCATTCCGCCATGGTGATCGCGGCCATCTCGAAAGGCTTTTGTTGGGCTGCGACGCTGCGCACAAAATCGTCGTCGTGGAAGCACTTCACTCCATGGATGGCGACTACGAGGATCTCAGGGGGCTCACCGAACTGTGCGCGCGCACCGGTGCGCTCGCCGTTGTCGACGAGGCGCACACATTCGGAGTGTGCGGGCCTGGCGGGCGTGGCGCGGTGGCGGCTCTTGGCCCATCGCATCGCGCGCATATCCTCGCGGTCATGCTCGGTTGCGGCAAGGCCTTGGGTGTTTCGGGGGGGCTCTTGGCAGGACCCGCTTGGTTCCGCGAACGGCTCATTCAAAAAGCGAGACCACTTTTGTACTCCACGGGGCAGAGTCCGTTTGTGAGCGGTGCCGTGCGAGCGGCCCTGGACATCGTGCTGTCAGCCGAGGGAGACGCCCTGCGCGCGCGGCTACAAGGGAACACACGCTCCTTGCGTGAACGACTTGCCCAGGTGGCGCTCCCCTGTCTCGGCGCTCCCGAATCGCCTGTGGGCGGCATCCTGGCTGGCGACGACGCGCGAGCCATGGCCCTGTCCGCCAAACTCAGGGCGAACGGTGTGCTTGCGCGCGCCATCCGCCCCCCCACCGTGCCGCGCGGCACCGCGCGCGTGCGCCTCGTCTCTCACGCCGGACATGGTCCGCACGATCAGGAGGCCCTGTGCCGAGCTTTGACTTCACCGGCTTGAGGCGCTCCTTCGGCGTGGTAGGCGCGAACACCAACGTAGGCAAGACCCTCGTCTCCGCTGGATTGACGGCGGCGTTTGCACGCGCGGGGCGTCGCGTTCATTACGTGAAACCCTGGCAGACGGGCGCGCCCGCGGATTCCGACGCGCGCACTGTAAGCGGCGTGGCGCTCGATGCGTTCGGCTTAAGCGTGGACACGACTGAGTTGGTCGCGTACCGCGACCCTGTTTCGCCTCACTTAGCGGCACGAATTGAAGGGGTGATTCTCCCCGACGCGGCCGTCGTCGCGCGCCTGGCTGCCATCATCCACGGCTCCGACCCGTCGGCTGTGACTTTGTTTGAGGGCGCGGGGGGCGTGGCCTCGCCCACACCGGAAGGCGCGTTGCAATGCGATGCGCTCCGCGCAGTGCGTGTTCCCTTAGTGTTGGCTGGGGATCCTCGCCTAGGCGGCATCAGTGCCACCTTAGCCGCCCTGGAGATGCTCGAGGCGCGCGGGTACTCCGTGGCCGCGATCGTGTTCGCCGGAGAAGGCGCAGGCAACGCGGAGTTCCTCGGCGAGAAACTCGCGGGTCGGGTTGGGGTTATGGCTGGGGTTGCGGTTGGCAATGAGGGTGAGGGAGCGGGGCGCGTGCCGCGTATCGTGACCCTAGGCACGCTGGCTTCACTCGAAGCCGATGGACTGACAGCATGGATGCGGATGCAAGCGCGGGCCTTCGACGACCTCTCCGCAGGCCTCGAGGCCGTTCATACCAGTGCCGGGCTCAACGCCCGCGACCTGGAGCGAAAGGCGAGCACATCCCTCTGGTGGCCCTTCACTCAGCATGGGCTCGTCAGCGAGGCGGCCGTCATCGAGAGCGCGCACGGCGACGAGATGGTTTTCGCGGGCGAAGGTTCTGTGTTCGACGCCTGCGCGAGCTGGTGGACGCAATGTCTCGGTCACGCGCGCGAGGACCTCGTGCGCGCGGCCGCCGCCGCGGGGGGGCGTTACGGGCATGTCATGTTCGCCGGTCACGCCCACGCGCCCGCGGTTGAGCTCGCCGAGCGATTACTCGCGGGTGTGGGCGCGGGCTGGGCCGCGCGGGCCTTTTACTCGGACAACGGATCCACCGCGGTGGAGGTCGCGCTAAAAATGGCGTTTCGACTGCGCCAGGCACGACGCCAGGTGGTTTTGAGCCATTCTGGTGTTCCGTTGAAGGTTCTTGGGTTGCGCGACTCCTATCATGGCGACACCCTTGCGGCCATGGATGCCGCAAGTCCCAACTCCTTCAATGCCCGCGAACCCTGGTACGGTGCGCGGGGTGTTTGGTTGCCCTACCCAACCGTGCGTCTGCGCGAGGGGGTGTGGGAAGTCGTCCATGGGAAGGCGTTTTCTGCGTGGTTGGGCGCTGGGTCTGTTGCGTGCGATGCGCCGGGCGATGCACCTGGTGATGTGCAGATCGTAGAGCGGTTCGCCGACCGCGAGGCGCTTTTCTCGGAATCAAGGCGCAGGGGGGCTTTGTCGGAGCGCTACGCAGGCCGCGTGCGCGCTTTCCTGCGGGGCCTCGAGGATTCCGGTGTCGACGTGGGAGCGCTGCTCATCGAGCCCGTGGTGCAGGGCAGTGGAGGGATGATTCACGTCGACCCTCTCTTTCAGTCGACGCTCGTGCGCGAAGCGCGGGGCTTGGGTTTGCCCGTCGTTTACGACGAGATCTTTACCGGCCTGTGGCGTTTGGGATTCGAGAGGGCCGCAGACGCCCTCGGCGAGGTGCCCGATGTGGCGTGTTACTCAAAGAGCCTCACCGGGGGGATGGTGCCGTTCGGCGCGACCTTGGCCACCGACGAGACCTTCCGCGCTTTCCTGGGCGGCTGCAAGCTCGACGCTCTTCTTCATGGCCACTCATATACCGCGTATCCCATGGGCTGCGCGGTGGCGGCCCGCGCCTTGCGCGCCTTCGAAGAAGTCTCCTGGGTCGCGGCCGCTCGAGCTCGGCCCGGAGTCGCGCCGTTCTGCGTGTTCCCCGGCGACGCACTCGATGAACTCTTCACCCTCCCCGGCGTGGAGGACGCTTGGGCGCACGGGACCGTGTTCGCGTTTCGTTGGAGTGGGGATGCCTCGAAGGGGTCGGGAGCGCACGATGGCGCGTCCAGACTTACGTCGGCACCAAGCGACTACGGGAGCACCCTGGCGCAAGGAACAATCGCCCGCTTGCGCGCGCGCGGGGTTTACGCGCGGCCTTTAGGTAACGTGCTCTACGGTATGGCCTCACTCACCACGACTCCCGAGGCCGCACGGGCCTTGGTGGTGTGTTACGTTGAAGCCTTAGGTTCCGGCGGCTGACGAGGCTTTGCGGCGGACAACACAGGCCTACAGGGCCACTTTAAAAATTGCCGATCTCGAGGGGCCCGCCCAGGGTTTTCGTCGCTCGCTCGCCGCATGTCTTTCCTTATG
>JBIKVI010000101.1:0-14419 GCA_044356935.1 Silvanigrellaceae bacterium
GTTTGATCGGAAGGGGCGAACGGACTCGGGCGCATGTGAGGGTAAATCTGCTGGCGCAGGTGAGCGACAAGGTGAGCGACAAGGTCAGCGAGAAGGTCAGCTTGCGGTTCAGCAATCGCGAACACGCGCGACCCTCAAGGCAGGACCAGCAGGCGCTCCCAGGTGTATTCTTGCATGGAGTACAGCGGCCCCTCGTCGCCTACAAGTCCGGCATGAACCGCGCCCGCGTGCGCTCCAAGGGTTCCCCCGTAAGGCATGGCGTCGGCGCGCCAGCTGGGGACTTCATTCCAAAGCAGTGTGTGGCAGGCGGCTTGCTCCCAGAGGCCTTTGGCCTTTGCTCCGTCGTAGGTAAACACGCTGGCATGGATATTGGCGTCGACCACGCCGAGGCGCGCGGCGAGGGAACGGCCGTCGAGACCAGCGGGGAGCATGTGGACACATGCCACGGGACCGAACACCTCTTCGGTGAGCAGACGGATGGCCTCAAAACCTTTGGAGCTTTGAGCAGGTGGGGGCAGTTGGACGAGTGTGGGCGGGTGGTAGGAGTCGTCGGGGCGCGCCAGTCCTGCCCGCCACACCGTCGCGCCCTTTGCCTGGGCGTCGGCCAGGAGCTCGCTGACTTTGTCGAATGCGGCCGGGGACACCAGAGGACAACAGACGGTCTCGGGGTCCGACGGCGCCCAATGCGCGGCCAAACGCGAGGCGGCGTCTTTGAAGTACGAGAGGAAGTCGCCGGCATTCTCTGGCTCCAGGAAGAGGTGCTGGAGTGAAATGCAGCTCTGACCGGCCTGACCGAACGCGCTCGCGGCCAGCTTCTGTGACATGCTCTCGAGTTCCCAACGCGGGACGTCGTCGCACAGCACCACGGCCGCGGTGGACCCGAGCTCCAAGATGACCTTGCGGTCCCAAAAGGTCTTCTTCAAGTGGAGGCCGACGCGCTTACTGCCGGTGAACGACACCAGCGGAAAAAGCGTCGTGGCGAGGAGTCGTTCTGCGGAGTCGTTGTCGGCCTGGAAAATGAGGAAGTCCTCGGTGGGAACACCGGCCTCCACGAGGAGCCTCGCGAGATGCTCCATTGTCCGGGGATTTTGCGCCGGTCCCTTGCACACGAAAGGGAGCCCTAGGGCCAAGGCGGGCGCGATTTTGTGGAGGGCGAGGTTGAGGGGGAAATTGAAGGGGACGATGGCAAACAGCGGACCCGATGTGAACCGCTGGGCGAGAGCGTGGTGTCCGCCTTGGAGGGCGTCTGTGAAATCGAGGGCACGCGGTTCAGCGAGCCGCACGAGCGCCTCCTCCGACTTCGCCACCGTTTGCACCGCTCGGCGCGCCTCCGTTCGGCAAAGGGTGATAGGCCGACGGCCTTCCTCGCTCAGCAGTCGAGCAAGCGTCTCCTCCTCCCGAGCGAGGATGCGCGAGGGGGATTGCAGCAGGGGGCGTCGTCGCTGAACCCACTGGGCGTTCACGGCGTGGGGAAGGAATCTGCGCGACACGTTGGTCGCCAACTCCTCCAAGGAAGGGGGGCGCGCTGTGTTTCTGGCCCTCGACTCCGTGGCGTGCTCGGTGGCAGTATCGGCGAACACGGTGGACACCTCCCTGGGAACGCGCGCCTGGCGCGGTCGGACGCAGTGAAGAAGGCGGATGATGTGGACAAAGGGCCTATTTTGGAAAGGTACTATGCACAGCTCGCAGAAGGCGTGCAACGCTTCGCGCGGCCGGTTGCCCCCCAAGGGGGTGGACATACCACTGTCGCGACGTCCTTAGGCTCGGCCGCCTCTGTGGGCTCGCTGTGCTCGCACTGTCCGCGCCATGCGGCGGGTGGCGCGGCTCCCGTGCCCTCTCGCCTCGTACAGCCAGCCCCTTGGATGCGCCGCGACGTTTTTGCTCTTGCCGACCTCCCTTCGCCCGAGGATGTGGAGGGGCTCCCGTTTTCCTCCGAGAAGGCGCCTTCGCAGGTGCTCGGGCGTCTGCTCGAGCGCCTTCCTGGGGCACGTGATGCCCATCGGGCCTTCGCCGTGAAGTGCGCATCGCGCAAGGGCTGCGGCCTCGAGGCGTCGGCTTGCGCGCGCGAGGCGCTCGCTCCCGAACTGGCGTCGGTCGGACCCTCGTGCCTTTTGTGCTTCGGAGCCCGCGCGGCGCAGGGGGCGATGCTCGCGCTGCGTACCCTAGGCGTCGCTCCTGAATCATGCGACCTCGTGGCCCACGACGACCTCGCGTTTTCGGCGCCCTGGGGGCCCATGCGGGTTCTCGTGTTGCCTTCGGCGCTCGAACTCGATCGCTATCCGGATTGGCGCTCGGGAGTGTGGGAAAAGCTGGCGTTCCTGCGTTGACAGGTCGTCTCCCGGGTTGACCTTCGCTTTTGCCGTGGTGTACGACACGCGGGTCCAAAATTCAGCCTTGATGCGCGTTGCCACGAGCCCAATCCCCCGGCCCTAGTGGCCGCCCCGCAGGAAGAAAGTCGCCACTCATGTACAAGCACTCCGTCGAAGAAGTGAACAGCACGCGCCGCAAGTTCAAAATCACCATCGAGAAGCCGGCAATTGCCGACGCCTTCAAAAAGGCGCTCTCGGAGATCCAGACGGGCGCCGAAATCCGCGGCTTCCGCAAGGGCAAGGCGCCCGAGGCCCTCATCAAGAAGTTCTACGCCAGCGAAGTGGCGAAGAAGGCCTACGAGCGCGTGGTGGAGGCGAGCTACCAGGAGTCCATCAAGGACGTCGACTTTCAAATCGTCAGCTATCCCATGATCGAACCCGACGGTCAGTTCGGCGAGGCGACCGATTTCAATTACACCGCCACCGTCGACATCAATCCGAAGGTTGAAGTCACCGGTTACAAAGAGCTCACGCTCACGCAAACCGAGGCGGATCCCGACATCGACTCCCAAGTCGAGAAGACGCTCAGCCAGCTTGCGCGCGACAATGGGACGTTCACGGTCGACGCTTCGGGACGCGGCGTAGCCAAAAACGATTTCCTTTCCTTCGACTACACCGTGTCGGTCGATGGCCAGGAACTCGCCGACCGCGCCCGCAAGGACGCCCGCATCCAGCTCGACGGCACCAACATCGCCGACATCGAGTCGAACCTCACCGGGATGAAGCCAGGCGAGTCCAAGACGTTCGATGTGAAGTTCCCCGCGGATTACCGCGACGACCTGCTCAAGGACAAAACCGCCAGCTTGACCGCCACGGTGAAGTCGGTTGACCTGCTCGACGCACCGAGCATCGACGACACCTTCGCCAAGAAGTTCGGTGCCGAGACAGTGGAAGACTTCAAGCGCACCATCCGCAACAGCTTGGCCAGCATGCTCGAGCGAAATAAAATCGCTCAGTTCCGCGACCAAATTATCGATCAAATCCTCGCCAAGAATGCCTTTGAGGTGCCCGAGAGCCTTGTGGAAGGCACCATCGACCGCGCCGTTGCCGAAGCCAACGGCCGCCTCCCCAAGAACCAGCAGCAGGATTCAAACGCCGACGAGGTCCGCGCTCAGTACCGCGATTGGGCCCTCAAGGAAGTCCGTGGCGTCCTCGCTTTGGGTCATATCGCCCGCGCCGAAGGGCTCACCGTGGACGACAAGGAAGTCTCCGCCGAAATGGCCACCTTCGCCGCGCAAACCGGCGCGCGGGTCCAAGACCTCGTGCGTCAGTATGGTGCACCCATCATCGAGGAGTTCCGAGGCAAGGTTCTCATCGACAAGGTTCTCAAGCACCTTATCGGCCTGAACAAAGTCGAAGTGAAGGCTTGAGCCTCCCCACCTTTCCGAGGACTCGGTCATGAACAGGCGCTCGCGCGGTTCCGCTTTTTCTCCAAAGAAGGAAGGGGCGGTGTCTGTGCTGGCGCCTTTCCTGTGTCTGTCCCTTTTCGTTCCTGCGGCGGCATCTGCCGATGAGCTGCGCGAGGAAACGTTGCTCGCTTCTCGTACTCCGCTAGCTTCCCTGCGGGTATTCAACTCGTCGAGAACGTGAACTTCGCGAAGTCCAGCGCCGGGGGCACTCGTTGCAACGAATGGCTGCGCAGAGAAGTGGATGCCCGCCAAAGTGCGTCTCCTGGAAGCGTGCTCGCGTCGTCGTGCCATGTGGGATGGGCCTATGATAAGTTGCCCTAGGCGTCTCAAATTTCCCGCTCCGGGGGTTTGGGCGTTTCTTTAGGAGAGAGTCCTTCGGTTTCCACCGTGCGTTCGACCTCGCCCAGTTCCTTTTCGCACTGCGCGCGCGTGATGTGATCGGACACGTTGGCGATGCGCACGATGCCTTTCTTCTTGCCGCGGAAAACGATGCAGCGCAGGTCGCCGCTGCACAGGAACGCCTCGGGTTCCACGCGTTCGGTTTCGAGGCAGCGAAGCTTCGCCTCGTCGCAGAAACAGCCTTTGTCGTGGAGGCTGGCGATAGCGGCTGTGCAGTCCTTGGCGTTGAAGGGACCCTCCGAGAGCGTGAAGCGCACCGAAGGGGTGATGCGCGACTGGGCGAGGAGTTTGAAGTCGTCGCAACGGTACTTGAGGAGTCGTGCACGGCGGCTCCAGAACTCCTTCTCAGGTTCCACGGGAACCACCCGAGGGGGTGAAACGGCGGCACCCGCAACGGAGCCTTGAGCGCGTGCCTGCCCTGTCCCGGCGAGGCATAGCCCAGCGAAGGTGACGAGGGTGAAGCGAGTGACGCTTTGGAGGGCACGAGAGACTCGGCGCAAGGGGTAGGACATGCGTTCCTCCGGGAGACCGACGCGGTCCCATCGCGAACTCTGCGCGAAACCACCGCGATTCTCAAGGGCCACACTTTTTTGGGGGAGGCCCGGGAATAAAGGGGGAGGCTCGCGCGTAGTCCCGTCTGAAGCAGCCGTTACAAGTCATTCGAGTAACGAATGAGGCTTCGTACTTTTCACTCCTGTCTCTCCGGAGGTTCCCATGAAGGTTCTTGCCCTCGTTGCCGCCCTTGCTCTCGCCACTCCCGCTTTTGCCCAAGACGCCGCTACCGCTCCTGCCATGGAGTCGGCTCCTGCGACTGAGGCTCCCGCGGACGCTGCTGCTGCCAAGCCCGCCAAGAAGATGAAGAAGAAGATGAAGAAACACAAGCAGCCCGCCGCTGCTGCTACTGAGACGCCTGCCACCGAAGGCGAAGCGGCTCCTGCACAGTAATACCGCTTTTCTAGGCGCCTTCCCTCGGCGTCAACGAAACGCCAACGTGCACTCCCGCTTGCCGCCGAAGCCGGGGCTCGCTTCGCGCCTGAAACCTCGCGCTGCCAAGGCGCGATTCAACGAGCCGCGTGCGGCGTAGGTGGCCACGCCGGCCCGACTGGCGGCGTGGGAGAGCAGTCCATCGAGGATAGCCGGAGTCCAGAGTTCGGCGCTCGATTTCGCACTGTAGGCGTCAAAGAAAAGGCCACCGTAACCGAGGTGGTTTGACTGTGCGGTGTCGAGAGCGTCCCCATGCGGGGCGCTCCCGAGGACCCCTTCGTCCAGGGCCCCTCGCACGTCAAGGCGGCCATCGGCATGCCAACGGAACAAGCGCGCACGCAGCGACTCGGGTTCGATGCCGTGGGCGAGCGCTACGAGGGAGCGAACCGTGCGCATGAGGTCGACCAAGGCGTCGAAGTCGTCGTCGAAGTGCAAGGAGGTGCCCGAAGGGATTTCACGTCGCGTTGGCTGTGAGACAGGCGCAAGGAGAAGTGAAGTGAGGAATGCCCGCTTGAGGAGGGCATCAGCCTCGAATGTGACGAGGCGTGCAAGTGCGGGCGCGCGTGCGGCCACCAGCGCTTCGATGTAGCCCACTCCGAGCCCGACGATGACGGCTGTGGGTTCTACGCGCCCTCGTTCGAGGGCGTCGGCCAGGGGGCCGTAAACGTGAAGGGTTTCGCGGAGGGCTCCCTGATCGTTGTGCATGGCTTCGCCGTGTGGATGGGCCAAGGTGGGGCTACCGTCGGCGGTGATGAGGAACGTGTGGCTCGCGGCTTCAGCGCAGACCATAGGCGAGACCGCCCTCGAGGCTCCACACGTTCCTGAATCCGAGGCGACGCAGCGAACGTGCCGCGTGCACAGCGCGCGTTCCGCTGCGGCAAAGAAGCGCGACACGTGTTCCTTTGCTTTCGTCCATGGCGAGGAGTTCGCCGACGAGATTCACGAAACGCGAGAGCGGGATGTTCTCGGGCAGGGAGGCGAAGCCGAATTCGTCCCACCCCACCGAGGCCGTCCACTCCCAGGGCTCGCGCACGTCGAACACTTTGACATCGGCGCTCTCCCCCATCCAGTGGCGGAAGCGGCCCGCGGGAATGGCGACTTCGGAAGCGGATCCGCTCTCGGTTTGCACGACGCCGCACACGATGCCTTGCGCCTTGTCCTCGGCGGCCAAGAGTCCTTGGTCGAACTCCCGCTTGGCGGCGAGGAACATCGAGCGGCCCAAGGGATGAGACTCATCGAGGGCCAGCTCGAGCAGCGGGTTGGACGCTTTTTCGATTCCCCAAAGGGTGGCGAATGAGTGGCTATAATCGTGCGCGGGGCACACCAGGCAGGCGTCGGGCGCCACGCGCGCGAGGGTGCGCAGGCTCTCGAACATGGCCGATGCGTCGCTGGTCGGGAAATTCGTACGGCCGAGTCCGCCGGGGAGCACGAGGTCGCCGGTGAACAGGAATCGTGCGCGTCCATCTTCCACCATGAGGAAGGAAACGCTCTCGGCGGTGTGACCAGGGGTGGGGAAGCGCAATAAGGAAACGGTGGAAGAGAGGCGCAGTTCGCGGCAAGCGACGTCGTTCCAGAGCGCGGCAGGGGCCGACGCGGGGAAGCCTAGGGCATCGCGTTCCGCGCTCACTCCGAGGAGGTCCTCGAGGCTCGCGCGCGGTGTGAGGTGGTCGGCGTGGAGGTGGGTGTCGAGCACTGCGAGGGTGCGCAGGCCCTGGCACTCGATGAAGTGGACAATGCGTCCGGCGTTCTCCTCGCAAGGATCGATGATGACGCAGGTGCGTCCATCAGCGGCAGCGAGGACCCAGGAATTGGCGGCTCCTACGGGAAACTGGACCACGCCGCGGGTACGCGCCGGTTCCGGCTGACCATCGCCCGTGGGAGTGGCGTGCGAGGAGACGCGCCCGGGAAGGAAGCACGACTCCTTAAGGGCGCGCGCGGCGCGCTCAATGCCCCTGACGCCGCGCTGGATTTCTTCGGCCGGAGTGGCTGGACCGAAGCTCAAGCGGAGGGCCGAGAGGCTCCGCCACTCGGGCACGCCCATGGCGTCGAGCACCGCGCTGCGCACGGCCTTGGCCGCGCTGCACGCCGAACCCGCCGACAGACGGATTCCTACGGCGTCGAAGAGGTCCATCATCTCCTTGCTCGAAAAGCCCGGGATGGAGAAGTTGAGGGTGGTGGGCACGGTGGCCTCGAAAGGAGCGTTGAACACCACTCCGGGAAAATGCTCCCGTAGCGCCCTGGCGATGGAGTCGCGGTGAGCCGCAAGCTCGGCGTCGTTGGCGAAGAGCGTGCCCTCGGGCGATACGAGCTCTCGCAGGATTTCGCCGAAAGCCGCCACTCCCGGGAGGTTTTCGGTTCCCGAACGGATACCGCGCTCCTGCCCGCCACCCACGATGAGCGGGACGAGTGGCGCACCCGGACGCGCGTAGAGGAAGCCGATACCCTTGGGGGCGTAAAGTTTGTGGCCCGAGAATGTAGCGTAATCGTAGCGCGCGGCGGCGGCGTCCAATGTGAACTTGCCAAGCGCCTGCACGCAATCGACGAGCCAGAGTGTCGAGTCGCCCTGCGAGCGCACGAGCGCATCTATGGCGGCAAGGTCGGAGACAACTCCTGTTTCGTTGTTCACTGCCATGGTGGCCAGGAACAGGCAGCTCGGGAGGCGATCGCGCAGGACGGCGAGGTCGTGGCGTCCCGACGTGTCGACGGGCAGGGCTTCGATGGTCACCGGGAGATCGAGGATGGCGCTCCAATGGTAGAGCGCTTGCGGAACGGCCTTGTGCTCGGTTGCTCCGTAAAGGAACACCTTGTCCTTGAGCGACGCCAGGCCCGCAGGCGAGGAGCGGGCCGTCATCGCGACGCGGTGGAGCGCCGAGAACACCGCCATCTGGATGCCTTCGGTGGCGCCGCTGGTGAACACGATTTCCGCACCCGGGCACGCACCGATGGCCTCGCGCGCGAGCGCGCGCGTCTGCTCGAGGAGGTGCTTGGCTTGGAGGCCCGTGACGTGGGCGCTGCTGGGGTTGCCGAAACAGGCTTGCATGGTTCCGAGCGCCGCGCGCGCCGCCAGGGGAAGCGTTGGAGTTGTTGCATTGCAGTCGAAGTAGACCTGCTCGAGGTCGGCGGGGGCCTGCCAGGCGTATGAGGTGTTCGACGGGGCGGAACCGTCGGCCGACACGTGGGACGCGGGGGAGGGCGCGGATGCCATTGGGAAGACCTCGCGAAGGGCGCGCGGTGGGCGCCCTCGAAGACACGCACAAATTGACGCTCGTAGACTGGGTCGGTCGCGGGCGTCAAAACTTTGAGCGGGAGATTGCCGCATTATGGTTCAATTTACACATCTCGTTTGTAACCTGATTTCTAGGGTGAAGTAAACTTGCCAGAGCTGGAAGAACATCTCCCTTTTCGCATGGCAGGGACCCGTGATGCGCCGATCCCCTTCTCCTCGGAACTCGACCCTCGCTCCCTCCCCATCGCACGTCTTTCTGCGCGGCCTCGGCGCGCACGGTCTGCTCGCGACCATCGGAGCCCTGGGCGTCGCGACGACCCGGACCTCGGCACGCGCCCAGGCCACGACCACGGTGACCGACTATGCCGTGTGCCGCATTACCGACGCGGCTGCGCGTCGCAATTGGTCGGGTGTCTGCCAAGCTCCCGGTGGCGACTCGGCCGTGAGCATAGATGTGAGCCGAAACGGCCGCCAAGCCGTGGTCCTCGACATCCCTGGCAAGAACTGCCGCGCGCGCAGCGACGATGGCATCTACGGTGGCGTTTCTATCGTGGTCGACAGCTCGCGCAGCGTGGTCACCACCGACCCCCAGCACGAACGTATCGACGCAGCCACCGAAACCCTTGAGCTCGTTGAAAGCGACGCGGCGGAACATCCACTCCCGTCGTCCGACGCCGATTTCCCGCGCGTCGGAGTGGTGAGCTATGGCGGCCGAGGTGGCACAGAAACCGGTTGGGAGGCCGACGGCCTCAATAGGTCTTACAACGAGAAGTATTGCGCCGATGGTGACGGGCTCTCGCCCACCTTCGATGCGGCAGGCGCGCTCGCTCGGTGGACGCAGAAGAACGCCGCCGGACAGCTCCTCTCCATTTGCGAGTACCTGCGGCCCGTGATTGCCACCGATGGCACCCGCATGGAACGCCACGCCTCCTTCCTCGACTTCACGGGGCGTGGTGATGGCAAGGACAAAGGGCCGCGCGGAGGCACCGACTTGTCGCACTTTTCCGAGGCCATCGGCCAAACCAACATGCTCGGTGGATCGGCCGCGCGCGCGCGCAACGCCATCGTCATCACCGACGGTCTGCCCAACATCCCCAAATACGTGGACGCCGCGACCTGCCGGAACACGAGTTACCTTAAGGGCGAGAAAATAGTCGCCATCAAGGGCAAGGACGGCACGACCCGCGAGGTCTGCATGTACCGGCAAGCGCAGATGGCCGCCGACAGGGCCAACGGTTATTTGGAGACCAACGCCGCCAAGTTCGCGGGCATCAACGTTTACAACGTGCTCTTCGCACCGCAGGACAAGGTGTACTTCGACGTCGACGTCAAGGGGCGCATCAACCCTCCCGACTTCCTCATCGAGAACTCGGCGCGCACGGGCAACGGCAAGGTTAAGTTCACTTGGGCCACAAACAAGGCCGAGCTCACGACGTTCGTGCGCGAAACACTCGAGAGGCGCTTCAACAAGCACTCGCTGCAGCGGGTGTTGGTGAAGGTCAACACCGATCCCGAATACCAAGCCGTCTCGCCCGCCGACACCTCTGAGTCCGACAAGGTCTTTTCCATTAAGTTCGTGAACCTCCAAGACGGTGCCAACTCCGTGAAGGTCACCTACGTTTACTCCGACCAGGCGGTCGAGCGGACCTACGCGATCAACGTTGCCGGCAACTCGGGCACCGTGACGACCCCCTTCGCGTGCACGGCGGGGCCTGCGGGCAAAACCATCGACGGCGACGAGCCCGACGATCTCTCGCCCGCTGGTGACGGCGTGCTGCCTCCTACCACGAGCGGGGGTTACCAGCGTGTCTATCGGAACGCCGACGCCGAGAACGACTACGATCGCGATCGCCTGAATCCCTCTTCGGGTGGGGCCACGGGAGTGCCCGCAGCCACGCCCACGCCCGATGACGAGGATCCGCGCAAGCTGCGCCTTCAGGGCGGCACCGGCAACTGCGGCGTGGTGGGCGGAGTCGGAGGCGGCGTTGGGGCGTCGTCGGACGCAGGACAAGGGACCAATGCCGGGGCCGCCCTCGCGCTCCTCGCCGCCCCCGTGCTTCTGGCACTGGCCCGCGTGCGCGTCCGCTCAAGGACACGCCGCCGCGCGGCCGGGGGGCCTCGGGCATGAGCAACGAAACAGAATCCAAGGAAAGGCCATTCCACATGAAGCGCCTCACGTCGCGTGTCCTCGGCGGCGCGTGCCTCGCCGCGTCCCTGGCCTCGTCTGCTTCTCTTCCCGCGCGCGCCGAAGGGCTCAACTCCGAAAACTACAGCGCCGCAGTGGACAACCAGTCAGGCATCATGTGGGAGACCGCCAAGAGCATCCCCCATGGCGCGCTCCTGCTCGGCTACACCTTTTCGTATGCCCTGCGTCCGTTGGAGTTCGGCGATGGCGAGGACAAGCGCCTTCGCATCAACGACCACTTGCAGGTCAATCACCTCGGCGTGGGCTACGGCCTCACTCCCTGGCTCGATCTCGGAGTGAACCTCCCCTTCGCTCTCTATTCGAACCCCACCTCGCGCGACGGTTACCTCGAGGATGTCGGCGAAGGGCGGCGCTGGTTCTTTTTGGGCGATGCGCGACTGCGCGCCAAGTTCAACTTCCGCCCGGGATTGACCGGCAATGGGTTCTACGCCGGCTTCATTGCGGGACTCAATGCGCCCACTGGCTCCACGGGAGCGCTCTTGTCCGACGGCACCACGCGTGTGGTTCTGGAAGCTCCGCTGCACTACAAGTTCCTCAACACGTGGGAAGCGTTCTTCACTCCGGGCCTGTCGTTTTGGGGCGATTCGGTGCGCTTGCGCGCGCGCGACCCCGATACCGGCGAACGAGAGCCCGTCCTCGAGAAGTCCGAGAGCCTACTCCTCAACGGCGGCCTGCGCATGTGGCTCGTGGGCGACGGAACAACCCGCGGGAGCACGCAGATCGAGGGCGGCATCCGGGGCGACTTCTCCGACTTCACGCCTTCGCTCGGCGACAAAGCGAGCCCGGTGGAGTGGAGCGCCGGTGGGGCTCTGTGGTTGTCCAATTCCCTCTCCGTGCACGGTGGCTACGGAACAGGCCTCGGACGGGGCGTACCCGGCCCGCTTTCGCGATTGGTGGCCGGTGTGCGTTGGCTCAACCAGCCCGCGCCCAAAGTGGAACCGACCGACGAGGAACCCAACACGGGTGTGAGCTCCGAGGCCTACTCCGATCGCGAACTCGATCAGATTTTCCGGGAGGCTCAGCGCGAGACCGCGCCCCCGCAACTCGCCGACGAAGAGACCATGCTGCGCCTCATGACGGCCACGGAAATCATCGACATAGGCTCGGTGAATTTCGAGTTCGACAGCTCGCGGCTCACGCCCCAGGCGCGCGATACCGTGCGCAAGTTGCATGAGCAGCTCACGCGCCTGCGACCCAAGAGCATCAAGATCGACGGACACACCGACAGCATCGGCTCGTACAACTACAACCTGGCCCTTTCGAAGCGCCGCGCCAACGCGGTGCGCGACGAGCTCGTGAGCCTTGGCCAGAATCCTTCCGTGCTGCGGACCGAGGGGTTCTCGTTCAAGTACCCCGTGGCCACCAACGCGACCAAGGAGGGCCGCGCACGCAACCGACGCATCGAGGTCGCCATCGACGGGCGTTCGTTCCGCAAGGCGACCTACACGCGCGAGGAAACGGAAATGTTCCGCAGGTGGATCTATCCGAACAACGGGAAACCGCCGCGGCGCAATCAGGATGGGGAATGACTACCTGCGCCTGAAATGCCCGCCCCACACATGGAGGCGTTGCCCGGCCGCGTTATGATAGTGGCTGCATCCCTCCACGGGCAGCGCGAGGACCAACGAAACGTAACCATCTGCCCCCAGTGTGCCTTGGACGCTGCCGGGCTCGGCCCGAATGGCATCCCCCGCCCGGAGGACGCACACCGGGCCATCGGGAAGGTGAGCGTCGCTGGTGGGCGTGGTCTTGAGTGTCGTGGTCGCCCCGGAGGCCGTGAAGTTCGTCTCGAGGATCTCGACGTTGGACTCCTCCGCGTAGGGCTCGGCGATGATCTGCGCGGGTGCCTGCTGGATGGGCGTGCCCTCGGGAATGGGGCCGGGTTTTAGGAACGGGTGCGCGAACCACGTCGACCACAACCCGCCCGGCGATGAGAGCGCCTTGTAGTTGTCGTCGGCGAAGTAGGAGTTGCCGGAGTCGCCAAACAGCGCGGCGTTGCGCCAGCCTCGGGCCTTGGCGTGGCGGATCTGCGCGTCGACGCGGGAGGCGTCGTTGCGATCCATGGCGCGGTACCCGATCGTTACCTTTGCCTTCAGGGATCCCACAAGCTTGTCGATCTCGGAAAGGTGGATGCCGAATCCCCGCATGTCGCGGGAGTAGGCCTGGACCTCTACGTGGTCCACGAAGCCCTCCTTGAGCCACCATCCCCAAGGCTGGAGGAATTGGTCCACGGTGTAGTAGCCGTCGGCGCCTAGCGTCACTTTCAGGTCGGGGTTCACGGCGCGTATCTTCTTCACGATGAGCTTGAGCGCGTTGGTCGCAAGTTCGCGTCGCGTTGAGTTGTGTCCGCGGCCGTTGGCCTGGGACACTGTGGCTTGTTCGTGCCCCATGGCTTTGCCATTTTTGCTGGTGTAGCGGATGCGCTCGAGTTGAATGGCGTCGAAGCCGAACTCCGGATTGGCGAGTTCGGCCATGGCGTCGGAGAAGTACTCCATGGCGGGTTCGCTGCCCGGGGAAAGGAAACGCAGTCCGCCGAACTCCGGATGCTCGTCGCCGCGGGTGTTGCCGCGAGCGTCCTTCTGCAACCAATCCGGGTGGCGATTGGCGATTTCGCTGCCGTCGGAACCGAGCGAAAAGCCGCTCTCCACCCAGCCGATGACCACGATGCCTTCGTCCTTGAGCGCTCGCACGAGATTCTTTTGCGGGAGATGGCCCACCCATGCCCCACGGGACTCACCGGTGGCACGCGCCCAGGCCGTGCTCCCCCAACTCGGGCGTCCGTCGTTGTAGACGGAGAGGTAGACCGTGTTCACGTTGCTGCGCTTGAGCAGGCGCGCGTACTCGCGAGCTCCTCCGCGGATCATCTCGCCACCGGAGGCCCATACTCCGCGGACTTCGCCTCCGGCCTGACCTGTTCCTGCGGTTTGGGCGGCGGGAGTGTCGTCTGCCCGCAGGCACCCGCCCGCAAAAGACGAGGCCGCAACGCCCACGGCGCAGGCGACGGCGCAGGCGACGACGCGTCGGAGCGGTTCGCAGCCGCCTGCCGTCAGGGGAAGGAGGAGCATGGGGGACCTCGCGAAAGCCGAACATCCCTCCGTATCGGCCAAATGCGCGCGCGAATTGAGACGCTGCAATTAAGCGGCGATAATTTCAGGGGTCTTCCTGACTGAGCAGGGTCTCGATGCTCGCCCCATCCAGGCCAACGACGTCGTTCCTCGAAATCCAACACAGAGGTTCGTTCTGCAGGGGCTGGTTCCAGGCAGCGCCGAAGTACCTGGACAAGCAATTTATGCCGGTCTTTCCGTCTTCAAGTGCGATGGGAACGGGAAGCCCCTTGGACGGCAGGAGCCTGTCACCCATGACCGCCGCCGACCATTGACCCAGCGGAATGCCATCCTTTGTCATCATCGCCCGAACGGCCGAAAGCATATTCAAGGTCTTTGGCGCTTCTCCGCCGAGCACGTACTCGACATCCCTTTCGTCCTTGACGGACGTGACACTGAGCCCGAGGCCATCCGCGGCTCGTTTGATTCGATCGCGCTCGTATTCTTCGAGGCTCGCGCTAATCGTGTCGAACTCTTTTTTGAACAATCCTCGCAGCTCCTCGTGCTCCCCCTTAGGAACGAAACTCAGCCAATACTCGACGTCTCCACGATGCGCGGCGAGGTAGGCTTTCTTCCTTTGTTGCCAAGAGGGGTGCCGCGTGATGCTGAGCGCAATCTTGAGCACCAGGCGGTCGTTCCACAGGTGCCCCAAGGAAACGTTGTTGAAGCTCACGAGCCTGGATATCGGGTGGATGGAACCTTTTTTGTTGCCGATCAGGAAT
>JBIKVI010000102.1:0-14415 GCA_044356935.1 Silvanigrellaceae bacterium
CGCGTCGTTGACTTTGGCTCCCCCGGGGATTCCACCACTTGCGTCGATGGTCACGCCGTTCTCCTGCGCGCGGAAAAGCCCCACCGCATCGTAGTTCTCGAAGGTGAATCCCACGGGGTCGAGCATTTTGTGGCAGCTCGCGCACGCGGGATCCGAACTGTGTTGACTGAAGCGCTCCCGTCCAGTGGGAGCGGAAGTCGACTTGGGAGGCGTGATTTGGGCTGCGATATCGCCCGTGGGGAAGGGCACCTCGATGCACAGCAGCTTCTCGAGGATGAACGCTCCTCGCTTGACGGGATTGGTGTGGGTAGAATGCGTCGTGCCGGCCATGACGCCCCCGAGGGTGAGAAGGCCTAAGCGCTTGGAGGTGTCGAGGGGAACCCTTACGAAGTCGTTCCCCAGATTCGTCGAGGGCAGGCCGTAGAACTCCGCGAGTTCCTTGTTCGCCATCGTGTATGGCGCGGTGAGAGCGGAAGGCCAATCGCCGCCCCCTTCGAAGATCACGTGCTCGAGGAAGCGGTGAGCCTCCTCGCGCATGAGACGGCCGATGTTTCCCGAGAAGGTCGGGAAGAGAGAGGGATCGCGCACCGCGCCCGCGAGGCCCGTCAAGGGTAAGTACTGATCGAAGAAGTTCCGCAACATCGCGCGCGCGCGCGGGTCCGCGAGGAGGCGTTCGGCTTGAGCGCGGATACCTTCGGGAGTGGCGAGCTTCCCCTCCTTCGCCGCGGCGCGCAGAGCGGTGTCGGGTGCGGAACCCCAGAAGAAATAAGAGAGCCGGGTGGCCATCTCGTCGCCCGTCACGGGCCTTTCGGTCTTTCCAGACACGGCCGCCCCAACTTCAGGGCGGTAAAGGAACTCGCTCGACTGGAGAATTCCTTCGATGACCCCGCCGACGCTCTCCTTGAAGGTGTGGTCCTTGCGCAGAGTCTTGTATAGTTCTTGGAGCGCGGCTATCGACGGCGCTAAGTCCTCTTTCGATTTGCGGAACGCTTTCTCAGCTAGCGTCATGATGATTTCTGACAAGCAAGCTGTTTCCGTAGCGGCGGAGACGGTCTGCACGCAGGGGTGAAGGGCATCCCAAAGCTTCGCGTCGGAAACGACGCGCGCGGCAACCTTCTCGGCGATGCCCGCATAGCGCTCCACGAGGAGGCTCGACGTGGCCAGTGTGGCGGCCTCGTTGCCGAAACCGTTTCCAATGACCTCGGCGGGCAGGTCGTTGCCCGGCTTGGAGTCGTCGCCAAACACGTCGCGCACGGTATTATTGTACTCAAAGGCAGTCAGGCGGCGGATGTTCGACTTCGGGACTTCGCACGAGAGGGATTCCGGAGTGGCTGCGCTCTTAGCGGGAGCGGCGTCGGCCGGGCCGCGTGGTCCGCTTTTGGCCCCGGTGAGGACGTCGGTGCTGAGTTGGTCGGCCGCGCTGCCGCTTTGTCCGGCGGCTCGTTTGTGAACGATGTGTTCGGGGTTGTCGCTGCACGCCGCCGCGCCAAATAGACTCATAGCCAGACTGCCGACCCCCATGATTTTCATGGGAAACAGGCTCTTGGACTGTAACGTCATTCACGAACCCTCACGGAGCAGGCAAAAGGCATCGAATTCCGAAGTCTCCACTGTCTGATCGGCTTGTGGTCGTGAAAATTGAGCATGTCTCCACCCAACGGTTCATTGAAAGCTGTAAAATGTGGACTTGTTTCGGAATTGACCGGCGCCGGCGCCCCTGTTGCCACGCGCACGGCAACTTAAAAGGAGGAGATTCCCGTGAAGGCTGCCGTCTACACGTCCTACGGCGCACCTGATGTGGTGAGCATCGTCGACCTGCCCGATCCCCAACCTCGTCTCAACGAAGTCGTCGTTCGGGTCGTGGCTACAACGGTCTGTGCGGCCGACGTCCGCATTCGCGCGCTCGCCATGCCGAAGGGTTTTGGCCATCTTGCACGCCCCGTGTTCGGATGGACTCGGCCTCGAAAACCCATCCTGGGAATGGAGTTTGCGGGCATCGTCGAGGAGTGCGGCCGCGACATCAAAGCGTTCTCGCCGGGAGAGAGGGCCATTTGGAAAGAGTCAAGGCTCACGAAAGCTGGGAGCCTTCCTTGAGGGACTCAGGCACGTAGACGGGACACACGCCACCGTCGGCGGTGTCGGTGGAAAGGACCATGCCTTCGCTCATGCCGAACTTCATTTTCCGGGGGGCGAGGTTGGCCACCACCAGCACGCAGCGATTCACGATTTCCTCCGGCTTGACCCAGGCGCGGATGCCCGAAAAGATCTGACGCGTCCCAAGTTCGCCCAGCGACACCTGGAGGCGCAAGAGTTTGTCGGAGCCCTCGACGAGGTCGGCGGAGACCACCGTCCCCACGCGGACCTGCACTTTGGCGAAGTCGTCGATGCCAATGCACCCTTCAGGGAGCCCGACGGCTCCTCCGTCTTTGTGGCCTTTGTTTCCTTCGCCGGCTTTGACGGTCTTCTCGCCAGCGGGCGTCTGTGCCGCCTTGGCAACCTTGGCGGCCTTGGTGTCACCTGCAGTGCCGGTGGATCCGGCGGGTTCGATTCGAGCGAGTTCGGCGGCGACGTCGAGGCGCGCGAAGAGCTTGGGGACCTCGGCAAACACGAAGCCGTCCTTCAAGGCGAGAAAATCGTCGGTGCGGCTCCAGGCACCCTTGAGGTTAGCGGAGTCCTCGCCGAGCGCCGTGAGAAGCTCAGCCATTTTGGCGGGAAAATAGGGCCAAGCGAGATAGGCGACGCAGCGCAACGTGGCGAGCGAGAGGCCCAAGACGTTGCCTAGGCGCGCTGTGGACTGCGGTGTGCACGCTTTGGCGAGATCCCAGGGCTTGGAGTCGGTGACGTACTTGTCGGCCCAGCTGATAAGTTCCCAGATGGCCGCCAAAGCGTCGGCCTGCTCGTAGGCTTCGAAGTGGGCGGCGACTTTCGCGGGGAGCTCCTTGGCCCTCGCGACGAAAGCGAGTTCGTCGGGCGTGAGCGAACTGGCGTCCACGCGCGGGAGTGTCTTCGCGAACGACTTCTCCACCATGGCGAACACGCGGGAGGCCAGGTTCCCGAGGCCGTTGGCGAGGTCGGCGTTGTAGCGCTCGAAGTAAGCGCGGTAGGTGAGGTCGAGATCTTCGCCCGCGTTCACGGCGCGCAAGGTGTGGTTGACGAAGGCATCGCGCCCGTAAGGCAAGATGGTGGCGGGGGCGATGACGTTCCCTAGGCTCTTGCTCATCTTGTGCCCGCCCGACTGGATGAGGCCGTGCACGAGCAGGCGTGGCAAGGGCAGTCCAGCGGAGAGTAGCATTGCGGGCCAATAGATTGCGTGGAACTTAAGGATGTCCTTCCCGATGATATGGGTCACGCCCTCCCACAGGGGGCTCGTGCGCGCCGCCTCGAGCCCGCCTACGCCTGTTACGTAGTTCGAAAGCGCGTCGAACCACACGTAGGCCACATGGCCCGCGTCGAACGGCAGTTCCACGCCCCATTCCGTGCGCGCTTTAGGGCGCGAGATGGAGAGGTCGCCCTCGAGCGACTCGATCATGGCAAGAACCTCGTTGACGTAACGCCTCTGCACGAGGATCTCGCCCGCGCGGATGCGTCGAGCGATTTCCGGGCCGTACTTGGAGGTGCGGAAGTAGTAGTTCCCCTCGCTTCGCGTTTCCGTGGGGCGTTTGTGGATGAGACAGGCGCCATCGGCGTCCATCTCCTTGTCGGTGAGGAACGCCTCGCACCCCACGCAGTAACGCCCTTCGTGCTCGCCATAGTAAATGTCGCCGTTTGCGTGGCACGCGGTGAGGAACTCCTTCACGTTGGACACGTGAGCGGGCGAAGTCGTCCGCAGGAAAACGTCGTGGGGCAGGTTGAAGTCGGCGAACACTTTCTTCCACGCCAGGGCGTATTCATCGACGAGCGCTTGGGGCGACTTGCCGCGCGCGCGCGCCGACTCCTCGACCTTCTCGCCGTGCTCGTCGAGGCCCGTGAGCGCCAGAGTGTCGCGTCCGCGGAGGTGCGAGTGGTTGCGGAACACGTCGAGGAGCGTGTTGGCGTAGAGGTGGCCGACGTGTGCCTCGCCTGTCGCGTAGTAGATGGGTGTCGTGAAGTAACGATGGGTGTCGGTCATGGCGTGGCTTCCTTCGTCGTGTCCGCGGCCGCGTTACGCAGGCGTCCGAGCAGGTCGTTAGGGAGTCCGAGCGTCGCGAGGAGCGCCTCGCGCGCGGCGTCGGTGCGAGGGTCGCGGCCCTCGATGGGGTTCATCGCCGGCGCGGGGGGGCGTGGATGAGCCGCGCTGGCTTGGCGCTCGTTCGTATCCGGCTCCGATGATTTCCACCAGGGCCGCGCGGGGAAGCCTCCCTCGGTTTCGGCCAGGACTCGCAAGGCTTCGAGCCGTCCCTCGTAGAATTCCCGCAAGGCGCGCGTCTCAGCGGCCAGAGCCCAATGAGGCAGGCGCGTTTCGAGGTCCGCCAATGCGGCCGCCGCCAAGCCCAACGCGCCCCAACGCACGGGGAGGGTCAAGGTATCGAGCCACGCGCCCGCGGCGACTTCCAGGGCCATGCGTCCACTTACCCGAAGTATCTTGAGTCCGCACTTTACGTCGACGGCCGGGGCCAGGAGGCACCCGGCACGAGGCAACGCGTCGATGTCGGGGGCGCGTGATGCGAGTGCACCCCACTCCACCGGCTCCACCACGAGGTTGTCGCCCTTGCCCAATGCAACGCGGAAGGCGCGTTCGTCGGGGGAAAGAGCGCGCCGCCCTTCGAAGAGATCGCTTTCCACGAAGTACCACTCGCGCACGCGAGCGCCCTCGGCGGGAGAGCTACCCGCCGAGCGTGTCTCGCAGGCGTATACGCCCTCGAAGCCTTCGGGGAGGCTCGCCAGCGCGCGTTCGCCTTGCTCGCTCCGCTCGCCTCGCGGTTGGACGACGGTGCCAGGACCAAATCCGCCCCCGCCGCCCTGGAGATCTTCCACGCGCGGCGATCCGGGCCCTTCGAGCACGAGACGAGACAGTTTGGGGGTCGCATAGCGTCCTTCGTATACCAGGAACTCTCCAGGCCCAGCGCCCGGCAGAACGGCCTGAGCGTCCGTCAGGGTGGGGAATGCCATGCGCCGTTCCCCAGGTGCGACGCATGCCCATCGCGACTCCAAGGGCTGGCCTTCGAACCGATCATCAGAACGGGCGCGCTGGAAGTAACAAAAGGTTCCCGCGTCCTCGAGCGTGCGGACGATCTCAACGCCGCCGTCACCGCCGGGGCCGCCGCGCACGCCAGCTGCCACGCAGCGGTGCTGGCCGGCAAGGGCGACGTCGCGCGACTGCGCGCCAGATTGCGCGGCTCTGCCCGCCGTCGGTGCGGGATTAAAAAGCGGATCGCAGGCGGCGGTGTCGAGCCTGCCGCCAGCCATGAGGCCCTTGAGAGCAGCGACACACGCCAATCCTCCCGACCAGAACAGCTGCAGGCTGGTTTCAACCTCCGTAGGGTTGCCTGCCAGGACCCGCGAGTGGCGAGCGCTCAATGCAGCGGAGAAATGTTGGAACGACGTGGTGTCGATGAGGCCGGCATCGCCTCGATACGCGGAGAGTTCTACCAGTTCACGAGGCGTGCTTGTTCCTAGCAGTGCGGCCCATGCAAAGGGTTCTCCTCCGCGTGTTGAGGCGCCTTCGTTGGCGGAGGAAGGTCGACGCGAGTCGTCCTCGGACGATTCGCCCGCCCGTGCGAGGAAAAAGCCCGCTCGCCCGAAGTTCACGAAACGCGTGGACTCCCGCGGAAGGGGCGAAAGGCCAAAAGGAAACCAGGGCGCGCTTCCTAAATAAAGGCCGCGCCTGAGGGTTTCGAGACCCGCGTTACGGAGGTTCACCGTGTGGAGGGAGCGCGCGTGTTGGGCGGCGAGAGTCCACGCGGAGAGGGGAAGCTCTCCTTCCGACGGGGCCTTCCAGAGGATCCGTGGAGCGAGGGGGCCCGGCGATTTTGCGGGAGTCTGTGCCCAAGCGGGACGTGCCACTGGACTCAAGGAGCTGGCGGAGAGGATTGCCCCGCACGTGAGGGCAAAGGCAAGCGCGAGGCCGGGTCTCATGATGCGGAGCACCTCTCGATTCGCGAAAGATACGCAAAAGAAACTCGAAAAAGCATGAAAAAAGCATGAACGGCGACGTGCCTGACGGGAATTCAGACGCGCGTCGCCGCTCGAGAGAAGGCGGGGCTACGGGGCGGCTGCTTTCAGCCCCTGAACGGGACGGCGTCCCTGAGGCGATCGATGGACTCTTGCAGGCCCGCGATGCGCTCGGGGGTCTTGATGCCCACCTTGCCGGCCGCGATTTCACGCAGGGCCGTAACCGCTTCCTTGTTCTTGCACTCCACCAAAGGATCGCTTCCCTTCTGGAGCTGTCGCATGCGACGGGCCGCGAGCATCACAACGGCGAAGCGGTTGGGGATACGGTCGAGGCAGTCCTGAATGGAAATACGGGCCATGGGGGCTCCTTCGAGAGAAATGTGCAACTCCTAGCGCTATCGCGAGCGGAGACTGCATGTCAAGCCTTGTGGCGAAGGGGAAGAGTTCGGTATCATAGCCTGACGATTCGAAAAAACCCTGCGAAAGGCGAACGCTATGCGCCCTGCCCCCGTCAAGAATCCCTCCGCGTCCATCGCCTTTCGCCCTGGTCCGCGCCGGAGCGCGGTCCTCGGAGTCCTCGGGATCCTGGGTTCGTTCGCCTGCGAGTCCCCAGTCACCCTCGCCGCTACGCCGCCTGGCACGCTCGTGGTGGGATTGGACAACAAGCCCAAGTCGGGCGATCCGCGGCTCATCGGCACCGACGCCAACAGCCAGTACCTCGAGGAACTGCGTTTTCTTCCCTTGGTGAGTTTCGACGAAGCCGGTGGCGTGCGGTTCGTCGTCGCCGAAAGCGTGACGCCCGACGGAAAGTTGGGATTCAAGGTCAAGATTCGTAAAGGCGTGAAGTTCGTCAACGGTCGCGAACTCGACGCCGACGACGTTGTCGCCAACTACCAACACCAGCTCGTCGGAAAGGCAGGGCTGCCGCCCTCACCCCGCAAGGGCGCCTTTGAGTCGGTCAAAGAGGTCCGCAAAACGGGCGCGCACGAGGTTGTCTTCACGCTGAAGGAACCCGATGCCGCCTTCGTGGTGAACCTCGTCATCGGCCTCCTCCCCAAGGAGGCGCTCAATGCCGGACCCGAGGACCTCGTGGGCAAGGGGTATGAAAGCGGGCCCTTCGTGCTCGAGAAGTCCACCGATACGGAATGGACCCTGGCGCGCAACGGGAAGTACACCGCCGCACCCCACGGCGGTGCCATGCCCAAACTCGAGCGCGTGGCCTTCAAGATTATCGCCGATAGCAACACCCGTTACGCAGCGCTCGTGAAGGGCGACCTCGACTTGGTGCAGAACGGCATCGACGCCGACAAGATAGTGGAGGTCCGCAAGAAGGAATCGGCGCGCTTCGACATCAATACCCGCACGTCTTCGAGCACCACCTTCTTGGCTTTCAATTTCAAGCAGAAAGCATTCCAGAACCCCGACGTGCGCAAGGCCATTGCCAAGGGCATCAACCGCGAGGAGATCCTCCAGTACGTGATGCAAGGCCTCGGAACCAAGGCGACGAGCATGTTCCCTCCCGGATTGCCCTACCACCATCCAGCGCCCGACGTGGGGTATGATCCCGCGGGCGCCATGGCCTTGCTCGACAAGGCTGGTTACAAGGACCCGGACGGCAAGGGGCCACAGTCGCGCCTGCGCTTCTCGCTCAAGGTGCCCACGAACAAGGAACGCATCGCCATCGCGAAGGCCGTGGCAGGGCAGCTCAAGCGCGTGGGAATCGACGCGCAAATCGAGAGCCTCGAGTTTGGCACCTTCTCCAAGCAATTGTCCGACGGCCTGGTGCCCGCCTGGATCGCGCCCTGGACAGGCTACAAGGACCCCGACCACCTGCGTTACGTGTTCCACTCGAATCAGGTTCCCCCCGTGGGTGGCAATCGCGGCTTCTACTCCAACCCGAAGGTCGACGCTCTGCTCGACGCCGGTCGCGCGGAGCTCGACATGGGCAAGCGCCAACCCACCTACCTCGAGGCGCAGCGCCTGCTTTCTGACGATTCGCCCTACGTCTACCTCTGGTATAAGCTGAACCACGTCGTGACGGCGAAGAACGTCAAGGGATACAAGCTCTGCGCCGACGGTCGTTACGTCTCGCTCACCGAGACCACCAAGTAACGCGTGCCGCAGGGCCCGCGCCCAGTGAGGTCCAGCCCCGCATGCTCGCCGTCATCTTCCGGCGCCTCGCTCAGCTCATCCCCGTGCTGCTGGGCATCGTCACCATCGTGTTCTTCCTCCAGCGCCTCATCCCGGGCAATCCGGCCGAGGCCGTGCTCGGCGTTGACGCACCGCTAGCGAGCAAGCAGGAGTGGCTCGCGCGTTACGGCTTCGACAAGCCGATCCTCGAACAGTACGTGACCTATTTGATGTCGCTCGTGCGAGGAGACTTCGGCCGGACCTTCGCCAACTTCACGCCGGTGTTCGAGGTCATCCGGCCCCGTCTCGTTGAAACGGCGAAGCTCGCCGCCACGGCATTCACGATTTCAGTGACCATCGCGACCGGAGTTGGCCTCGTTTCGGCCGCCCGTGCCGGCCGCTTCGTCGACAAAGCCGCCGCGGTGGTGAGTGTCCTTGCCATCTCCGCGCCGAGCTTCATCATCGGGCCCGTGCTCATGTGGATCTTCGCGGTGAGGCTCGACTGGCTCCCCCTCATGGGCAACGAGGGGTTGCTCAGTTACGTCCTGCCGGCTTTCACGCTCGGGGCGGCGCTCGCCGCGCTCACGAGTCGCATGGTGCGCAGCGGCATCGTTGACGTGCTGTCGGAAGACTACATCCGCACAGCGCGCAGCAAGGGGCTTCCGCCGTGGAAGGTGCTTGTGAAGCACGCCCTGCGAAACGCCTTCCTGCCAGCGCTCACGATACTCGGAATGCAGCTCGGCGTGCTCCTCTCAGGCGCTGTGATCACCGAGCAGATCTTCTCGTGGCCGGGCTTGGGCACGCTCACCGTGGAGGCCGTGCAATCGCGTGAGTACAACCTCGTTTCGGGGTGCGTACTCATCATGGCGACGGTTTACGTCGCATGTAACTTCGTCGTCGATCTCCTCTACAGGGTCCTCGACCCCAGGGTGCGCGTCCAATGAAACAAGGCATGAACCCGGCGCGGCGTTTCGTTCGGCTCGTGTGGCGGGACAAGTGGGCCCTCGCAGGCGCCGTCGTCCTTCTCTTCTGGCTTTGCGTCGCGTTGGTGCCGCAGTTCCTTCCGGCTTTGCGGGACGTTCCCATGGAGCTCTCTGCTCGCTTGCAGGGGCCTTCGAAGGACTTCTGGCTGGGCGTCAACGACAACGGGAACAGCGTGGCGATGCTGCTCATGAACGGCGCCCGCACGAGCCTCATGGTGAGTGTGTTTACGGTGGGCATGAGCCTGCTCGTGGGCATTCCGCTCGGCGCGGCCGCCGGTTACTTCGGCGGCTGGGTCGACGGACTCATCTCGCGGTTCATCGACATCCTCCTGGCGTTCCCGCCGCTCATCCTGCCCATCGCCATCACCGCGTTCTTCGGCGGAGGCTTGATCAACGTCGTGGTGGCCCTCTCCGTGACGGGCTGGGTGAGCTACGCGCGCCTGGTGCGCGGGCAGTTCTTGTCGCTCAGGGAGCGCGAGTACGTCACGGCGGCGCGTTCCTTGGGAGCCGGAGACGCGCGCGTCATGTTCCGTCATATCTTTCCCAACACGCTCTCGCCCTTGGCGGTGCAAGCCACCTTCGCGCTCGCGGGGGTCATCATCGCAGAAGCCGGTCTGAGCTTCCTCGGCCTGGGCGTGAACCAGTCGCACACGAGCTGGGGCGGCCTGCTCAACGACGCGCGGGGATTCCTCACCGAAGCGCCTTTCCTGGCGTTCTTCCCGGCGCTAGCGCTCTTCTCGGTGGTGTCGAGCCTCAACTTCCTCGGCGAAGCGCTGCGCTTGGCGTTCGACCCGCGCAGCCTTTCGCAGGCGGGGCGGACGTGACGCACGTGACGTGCTGTGTCAGCCGAACGAAACCTCGACCTTCCGCGGCATCATGGCGGCGGCCTTGGGGATATGCAGACGGAGCACGCCGTTCTCCATGCGGGCGCCGATGGCCGAGGCGTCGAGCTCCTTGCTGAGCGTGAAGCTGCGGGCGTACCTGCGGCCGCCCACCTCGTCGTAAAGAGGTGTGAAGCGTTCGGGGGCGTCGAGTCGGATTTCGCCCTCGATGGAAAGCACGTCGCCTTCGACGTCGACTTTCAACGCGTCTTTGCGAACGCCGGGCATGTCGGCAAGCACGAGGATGCCGGTTTCGTCCTCTTGGATGTCGACGGCGGGCATGAGGGTCCGCGCGTCGGGGCGCCTCGCCACGCGCACGTCACGTCCAGCAGCGGCAGGGGTTTCGAAAGCCTGCATGGCTTCGCTGGGTTCGTTGGGTTTGGATGAGGTCGCGCGTTCTTGGGTTTTGCCGTTGGTGCTCATCGGTTTCCTCCTTCGTACGTCTTCGTGCGTCTTCGTCGCGTCAGCCGTGTGCAATTTCGATGCGGCGGGGCCTGACCTCGGGCTTCTTCGCAAGCGTCACGCCCAAGACGCCGTCGCGATACCAAGCGTGGACCTGGTTGGGGTCGACGCTCTCGGGCAGCGTCAGCAGGCGGCTGAAGCGGCCTCTGTTACGTTCCGCGCGGTGCGTGGTGAGGCGTCTTCCGGATTCCGGCCTGTCGCCGCGGGCTTGCTCAGGGGGGTCGGAGGCGGGATTGCGCCACGCGCCCGCGATGCGCAAGAGGTTGCCCTGCAAGGAGACGTCGATGCTCTTCTCGTCGAGGCCTGGAGCGAATGCCCACACGCGGACGTCCTCGTGCGTCTCCCCAACGCTCACGGCGGGGGCTCCGACTTGGGAGTCGCCGCGTATGCCCGCGCGCGGTTGCGGGAGATCGAATAAGGAATCGACTTCCCTGCGGAATTTTTGCATGTCGGAAAAAAGTGAGCTAACCAATGAGTTCGTCATTTTACTTTCTCCTTCTCCGCGGTCCGGGCGTAACCTAAGCGCGGGGGGGAGGTCGTCAAGGGGTGCCTGGAATGTCCAACGCGCAGAGCGCGACGAGCCCAGCGGTCGGCACGGATGAGCTCCTCGTCCCTGTGTCGGTAGGTGAGCTGCTCGACAAAATAACGATCCTCCAAATCAAAACTGAGCGCATCGAGGACGCCGCCAAGGTGGCCAACGTCCGCAAGGAGCTCGACGCCCTCCTTGCCATTTGCCGGCGTTTTTCGCTGCCCGTGGACCACCCGAAGATGGCCCTCTTGAGAACCATCAACGAGGAGTTGTGGGTCGTCGAGGACCTCCTGCGCGACAAGGAACGCGCCAAGGCGTTCGACGCCGAATTCGTGAAGCTCGCGCGCGACGTTTACTTCACCAACGACAGGCGGGCCGCTGTAAAGCGAGAGCTCAATGTCGAGCTAGGCTCCGGATACGTCGAAGAGAAGAGTTACAAGCCCTATTAAGTCTTGGGCCACTATTGATCCGACCCCAGGCGGGGCAAGGAAGCGCGTCCGAAAGTGGAGGGACCCTGGCCCATGAGTACGCCCGTGTCGTTCGTCAGTTGGGCTCTTCCCCTGGCGGAGACGCGACCGGCGGTGGTCGCCGACCGTGCGGCCTTCGACGACTTTTTGCGCTCTCTCGTGAAGGGGTTGACCGCCGTCGAGGCGCATCCATCCGAGCTCTTCTCGCCCGAGTCTCTGGGCAAGGAGGCCTTCGCGTGCGCACACAGCCTCGCGTGCCAGTTCGACGGGCGGGCCGATTTGATACTCGAGCGAACGTCCGGTGTTGTCGACGACATCGGCTCGATGCTCTCGACCCGAGGAACGACTTCACCCGAAGGCGATCTTCGTCTGTGTTACCTCTTTGAACTTGTGTTCTATCGGGGATGGGCGCACGCGAGACGCGGCGACGTCGAGGAATCCCGTCGGACCTGGGATGTCCTGCGTGTGTTCGACGCCGGTACCCTGCCCGCGATGGCTGCGCGCGGACTCCTCAACGGGAGGGCGAAGGCGGAAGTGGAGGAGGCCGTTATTCTGCTTAACAACGGCCACTATAAGTCCGCTCTCCCCCGCATCGACGCGGTCCTCCAGAGCGCCTGGCCCGATGACGTCGTCGTCTATCTGCGCGCCCTCGCAGTCGGACAACTTGCGGCCGTCGGGCTCGGCCAGCGCGCCAAGCTCAAATCTTACCTCGCGCGCGAGCAGCGGGCTTTGGAAACGACGGCCTCAGGATGTCCTGGGTTTCGCAACGCGCGCACGCGCCGCGAAATCGGCGCCCTCCTCGCCATGGAGTCCTTCGACGAAGCCGAAGCCCTTCTCACCCGGGGTTTGGCCGACAACGCGGGGCAAGACAATCTCCTCGAAGCCCTCCTCCGTCAGTTGGGCGTGAAGCTTCATCTCGTGCGTCACGATCTCGAAGCGGCCGAAGCGGAACTCGCTGCCCTCGAGATCTTCGCCCGCGGACGAGAGCTGTCGTCTTCCATCCTCGACCTCCGTGAGCAAAAGGCGGAACTCGCGCTGCGGCGTCGCGCTCCCGAGCGCCTCGGCGAGGAGGCGCGCGAGTTGCTTGCCGAGGCCCTAGAAAGGTCGGATGCGCGCGCACGGATGCAGGCCCACATGTTCCTCGCGCGGTGGCAGCTCCTTTCCGGAAGGGCCGCGCAAGCGCGCGACGCCATCGCCGCCGCCCTGGCCGTGTGCGAGGAGGAAGACTACGGCCCCGACGCCGTGGAGTGTTACTTCCACGCGATGGGAGTGGCCCACGCGACGCAAGATTTGAAACTCTTCCGGGAGGCGGTGGGGTGCGCCGGAAAGCTCGCGCGCGGCCTGGGACTCGGCACGAAGGCGGCTTGTTTCGAGTATGTCTTGTCGCTCACCTCCCCCGCGCGTGAACGCAGCACCCTGCCGCTCCTGGAGCTCCTCCGGGTACCCGGCGTGGCGCGAGAGGCGTTCCATTTGCTCGATGCCTACGGGTTCCTCAAGGACACGCGGTTCCCGGTGGATCGCGGAGGGGTCGCCAGCATCCTCGATGAACGCCAGTTGCGCGAGGAGGTTCTCCGCGGCCAGGGCGCTTGGGATTTCCCCGAGGCGGGCTGCGTCCTCGCCGTGAGGGAGGATGGGCGCGTCGAGGTGGCCGAACTCGCGAAAGGCGGCCTGCCACGTTTGTTCTTTGAAGCGCTTCTCGCCAGCTCCGATGGCCTTTCTTCAGAGGACGTGCACGCCCTTACCTCTGCCGCGGCCTATCACTCCTTGCGACACGCCAGCAAGGTCAAGACGCTTGTCCACAGGTTGCGCGCGACGTTGACCCCCCTGGGGGTGACCATAGCCGGTCCCCGCGATTCAGGCTGCGGACGTTACCGTATCGAGGGGCGCGGGCGCATTGCGGTGGTGGGTGCGCCACTGGCGTGAACGTGGTCCTCGTTTCCGTTCAACGCGCTCCCTGGACCATCGCGATTCCTCGCTCGTCGCCCTTGTTACTTCGATGGGACCTCGCCGGAATCGTCGGCCAGGATGGCGTCTCGGAGCGCTCGATCGCCGAAGTCCGCGAAGGCCTGTCGCACGACGTCGAGCGCGAGTCCTTCGGCATGGGCTTCGTCTGTGAGGTTCCTCGCGAGACGCGGCATGAACTCCTCGGGGCCCACGCCGGCGAGCTCCACGTCGATGGCGCTGCGCTGATCGTCGGTCCAGTCGGGCGCGGGCACGTCGTCGTGCGTGGAGGAGGTGAGCTGCGCGATGGTGAGATCGAGCGCGCGCGAAAAGGTGCGGCTCGCTTTGCGCCATGCTCCCGATCGCGCGCCGCGCGCGATTTTCTTGGGGGCATCGCGCAATCCCCAAATCACGACCGCGTTCGTGCCATGGATGAGCGCGATGCTGGCCGCGGTGACGACCTTCTCCTCGAGCGATTCCTTAAGGAAGATCTCCCTGGCCGCTTCCATGTCGAGTCGGTTCAGGGCATGGAGGATTTGCGGTCCCGAGGAGGCCACCAAGTAGTGGATCATGAAGTTGCCCGTTTGACCCGACACCGTGGTGGGAATGGAGTCACGTACGAAGTCGACGATGCCCTTGCGCAGGTTTGCGTGCTTGGAGGCTTCGAATTTCACGTTCGTCGCTTCCGCCAAACTCATGGCCTTGCCCGCAAGCTCATACGTGCATCCGTAGGAGTCGCGTTTCGCGAGGGGCTTGTCCGCCAAGGCGTTCACGATTGCCGTGAGGCTGCTCGCGCCATCCTTGCGGAACCTCTCGAGCGCCGAGAGATGGGCGGAGTCGCATGTGATGAGTGCGAGCGAGAGGACGCGCGGATCGACTACGAAAATGTGATTGCCTGGGGTGCCGCGCGCGGCCCCGCGCATGGTAGCGTC
>JBIKVI010000367.1:0-4147 GCA_044356935.1 Silvanigrellaceae bacterium
GGCTCGCTTCGCAAATGACGCGATGTCGTCGTCATCGTCATTTTTCGGCGGTCAGCCGGCAGCGATCAGGAGTCGCGCCAGCAAAACCAATCCGAACGCCGCGATGATGGCCACGAGCCCTCCGCGCAGGAAGAACACAGCCCTAGGCGGCAAGCGTTCGCGCAGGAATGCGGCCAGCATTGCGACGAGGCAAAACCATGCGAAATTTGTGGCGAAAGCACCACACGCGAAGGCCGCCGTCGAACCCACGGCGCGATCGGGGAAGAGTGATGTGAGAAGGCCCGCCACGATGATCGCCGTGGTGGGCCGCAGGAGTGCAATGAGCGCCGCGTTTCCGAGCGCCGCGGCGAAGCCGCCCGCGCCACCCGCGCGGGGGCGATCGCGCTTAAGTGCCCATGCCGCAGAGGCCGCGAGCAAAAGGAAGAGAATAGCCACGAATGCCTGCAGCGGCGCTTCGTAGGTTTCCATGAGCGGCCCCGCGCGATCGAGCAAAACCACAGCCACGTAAGCCCAACCGCCCATGCCCAGAGCCGCGCCGAGGCCCGTGCCCAACGCCGCGGGGATGCGTTTTTCCAATCCCTGTTCCAGAGCCAGTGCGCCCATGGGGCCCGCCGGTACCCCGCCCACGCCGCCGACAGCGAGGCCCATGATGATCGACTCGAGCATAGCTGCCTGTCTCTCCTCCGAGGAATGTGACATCATGCGGCTTTCCAGAAGGCGCGTCACGTGTCGAGAGTGATGAAGCTGTTGAAGGTAACCCGGCGCCGCCGCGCCACGCCACTTCGGAGAGGACCATGTCCGACGCCCTCGCCCTCCTCGACAGGCCGGTCCTGCAGGAGTCCCATGTCGCCCTCTTGCAGGAACGCCTCGTTGCCTCCGTGCCAGCGCTGACGGGCGCGCGTGTGGGCATCGCTGCGCTCGAAGACGGCTGGCATGAAGGCGAGGCGCTGCCACCGGGCATCATCGTGGGGCGTCCCGATGCTCCTCTCAGGCTCCTTCTCACCTCCGGGCTTCATGGGGTGGAAGGTCGGTTCGGGCTGCTCCTCCAATGCGCCTTCCTTGCGGGCCTCGCGCCAGGCGATTTTGGTCCCGAGGGTCAAACGTGCGTGGTCGTCCTATTTGCTCTCAACCGCTCGGGGTTCCTAGGAGCCCGCCGATGGTGCGCGGCAAACACCGATCTCAATCGCGCTTTCGCGCCAGCCGACCTCGACGCGATGCATCCTGCGTGGGCGGATCTCTACGCGCGCTTCCGCCCGGGGGCCACGAGGGCCACGGGAGCGCGTTTCCTTGTCGCGCTCGCGCGCAATGTCCTACGGTTCGGATGGGACGACCTGTTCGAGGGATTACCGCGCGGGCAATCGCGGTATCCAGACTTCGTGTTCCACGTCGCGCCAGAGCGCGCCGTCGGACGCCGGGCCATGGAGGCCCGCTTAACCACGATTGCCGAGGGTGCGCGCTCCCTTCTCCACGTGGACCTCCACACGGGATTGGGAAGGCGCGGGGATGCCGCCATCCTCTCTCCCTCAGGCCCCTTGTCGGCTTCGTTGGGTACGGGGAAGAAGGTCTACACCGCACCCGGTACGCTCGTGGATTGGGGAGCGCGGACGTTCCCTTCCTGTTACGACGGTTGCGTCCTCGAGTTCGGAACGGCATCGGCCCTCGCCGTGTTCCTCGCCCTCGTGCGCGAGAACCATTCGTTTTACGCGCGCGCCGAAGGGCTGGACAGCCGGCATGAGACCGCCGATGCCCTCGCACTCCGGGAGGCCTTCTTCCCGAGCGATCCTGCCTGGCGTGCAGCGGCTTTGGCGCGCGGCACGGCCCTGCTCGGCGAGGCGTTGGCGAGGTTCAGGACATAATCCCGACCACGAGAGACTTCAGTCGCTCGACGTCGGAATCCTTCGTCAGGAAGTACAGCTTGCCCGATGCCGAGGCGGTGGCGAATTCTTCGGGTCCGAAGCCGAGATCCCTCGGATCGACGATGTTACTCGAGAAGAAAATAAACGGCCTGTCTGCCAATCCCGCGCTACGGAGGGCTTGATACAGGTGCACCCCCGTCATCTCGGGCATCCGCACATCGCTGACGATGGCTTTCACTTTGGAGGCCAGTGAGGTCCCATCTGCGCCAGTGAGGAGATCGAGGGCCTGCTTGCCATCGGCCGCCTCCAAGGTCTCGATTCCTAGGTTGCGGAACGCGCGTTTGAGGAGTCGCCTGATGTCCTTTTCGTCGTCGACGATAAGGACACAGGGCCCATCGGTGTGGCGCGCGTGTCGTGACACGTCTTCTTTCGTGCCTCCGACTTCCTTGCGTACGATTGCCGCCGACTCGGGGGTTGAGCCCGCGTGGGAGTGGCCACGTGCGGCTTCGTCCTTTTCGTTTTCGGCGAAACAGGCAAGCTGGAGTTCGAAGGCCACCTTCTCGGGAGTCACGTCCCATACGAAGCGCGCGCCGGCGGGGAGCCGCTTGGCAAACTTCTCGAGGGTGTGGGGCAGGAGGCGCTCGCTTCCACCTGGTGCAAGGGAGCCTTCGACCCTGATTTGGACCTTATCGGCGTTGCCTGCGATACACACACGCAGCCTTCCGCGACCTTGCGGCAACCCTCCCGAGACTTCAGCAAAGGCGGCGTTAAGCCACATGATGAGGTTCACGGGAACCGCGAGCACGAACGGGTTGAAGCTCGCGCGGCGCTCGACGACGGCGTTGACGCCCAGGCGCGTGAAGCGGCTCATGTTGAGGATGAGGGCGTCGTCGATGAGGCTTGCCACGTTTGTAATCTGCATGTCTGACAAGCGTGGGTTCGAGAACTTGCGGAACCAAACAGCAAGATCCTCGATGTTCCGCAGGTAGCGAAGGAGTTTGTCGGCCTCGTCGCGAAGGGCCGGGACGCCCAAGTGAGGGGCCAGTTCCTTCTCCACGATGTCGCGGCACATGGTGATGGGATTTATGAGGCTATGGGCCATGTCCGCGCCTATCTCGGAAATCGTGTTCATCCGCACCGAGTAGTGGAGTTCGGCTTGCGCGGCCATGAGATCGGCGACACGTTCGCGCATCGAGGAATGCGCCGCCTCGAGCTCGTCGTATTGCTTCACCAAAGAGAGGTCACGTATCTCGAGGCACACGTAGTGACGTGGCGGCGCCCCTTCCAGTCCGTCCTCGTCGTGGCGGTGGAACTTGAGTTCGGCCGGGAATGATCCTACGGGGCCGCGGCGCACGATGCGTTGAAAATCGTAGGCCTGCCCGAGCGAGGTGGCGATCTGGAAGAGTTCGACGACTGCCGGATGGTCGCGTTTTTCGAAGAGATCGAAGAGGGAAACCTCCTTGGCGTTCTTGCCGCCCTCTGCGCCTCCGCACCAAGTTTGCTTCTTGAAGGACTGGTTGCACCAGGTCATGACGAAGTCTTCCGCTCCGAAGAGGGCCAACCCCACTGAAACGTTCTTGAGAATGGAGGAGGGCAGGGTTCCCTCGAGGCGCGGCTTCATTCGACACCCCCGAAGAAATGGAGGCTCCGCAGTCGGCGATCGAACTCGCGGAACGATCGTTCCAAGCGCAGGAAGGCGATGATCTCCGTGCTCGATCCGTTGCTCACGTCGACCACGAACGCATGGGAACGGTCGAAGGCCATGCGCAGACCCAACCCCGCGCTTTGGCGCGCGGAGAGTTCCTCTCGCGGGAGGCTCGCGTCGAGGTGCGAGAGCAAGGTGGGATAACGCAACGAGCCAAAAGGATCGCGCACGCTGACCGCGAAGCTTCCCTCCGTCCGGCGCCAACGCACGAGGACGCCCTCTTCCGGGGGCAGCACGAACGGCTGTCCACGCCTGGCCGTGCGCAGACGGGGGTTGGCGTTGAACACCGCGTTGAGAACCAGCTCATCGACGAGCTCGACCGTCTTGCGCGCGTATTCCTCGGCGCGCGCGTCGATGCACCCACCGTGGACGGCCTCGCGAACTTGCACAAGGAGCCTCTCTTTGTCTTCGTATGTCAGGATGAGTTTTTGGCCTTCTTGGCACGCCTGGGTCGGGTGAGTGTGGCCTTTGGCGCCCGTAACGGAGGGAGACGACGCGAGCCAGTCGTAGGGCGCCGGTTTCGTGGCCGGTTTGGGTTGGCAGCGTTCCACGTGCTGCCCGCGCATCGCTCCGCGCGTTGCTCCGC
>JBIKVI010000368.1:0-4128 GCA_044356935.1 Silvanigrellaceae bacterium
GTTGACCGGAAACACGAGGAGACTTACATACAGAGCACAGCACAGCGCAGCGCAGCGCAGCGCTGCGCTGCGCAAAAATTCTCGTGCACTTCGCGTTGTCGAATTCACACGCTCGGTCGATAGAATGAGGATGTGAGAATGACCCGAACCGAGACATCCGCGCTCGCCGGGCGTATCCTCGTTCGTGAGGGCTTCTGTCCATCCGCATCGGCGTCTCTGGAACCGTTGATGCGAGCGAGCGAAAAGCTCCGTGAATCCCTGACACGGTTCATGGGGAGCGAGGGCTATTCCGCACTTCTCACGCGCGCCCTTGCGCGAGCGAGCCTGAAGGCCCCCTCCCTCAGTCGAATGTGCCTGAATCCGGGCGGAACCTTGGAGCTGCGAACCGAGGACGCCGGCCAAGACCCCGTCTTGGAGGCCGCCGTTGCGAGCGTAAGCTTGATAGAGGAAATCATGGAACTGTTGATTATCTTCATCGGAGCTCCCCTCACACAAACGTTCGTCGAGGGCATCTGGCCGGACGTTTTCAGACCGGAATCGAGCAACGAAACGAAAGGCGGAACATGAAAACGCTCGGAAGGGTCAAAATTCGAAGCCTCCCCACGGGAGTGCGTGGGCTCGACGAGATCCTCGGGGGAGGCCTGCCCGAGTATTCGTTCAACATCATCGCTGGTGCACCGGGGTGCGGTAAAACCACGCTTGCCCACCAAATCATGTTCGCAAGCGCGACACCCGAGCGCCCCGCCCTTTTCTTCACGGTCCTGGGCGAGCCGGCACTCAAAATGTTGCGATACCAGCAGCAGTTTTCGTTCTTCGCCAACGGCAAGTTGAACGACTCCGTTCGGTACGTGAACTTGAGCGAACTCGCGCTCGCCGGGCGGCTCGAGGAAGTCCTCGACGCGATCACGAAGGAAGTGGAAACCGTCAACCCCGGTGTCGTCGTCGTGGACTCCTTCCGTGCCATGACGCGGGGATCGTCTTACTCGCGCAGCGACATGGATCTGCAGGGCATCATCCAGAGGCTCGCCGTTTTTTTGACGACATGGCAGGCCACGACCTTCCTCATTGGCGAGTATAGCGAGGAGGAGCGTCGAAACAATCCGGTGTTCACCGTTGCCGATGGCCTCATCTGGCTCACACAGCCGGTGGAGCGCAACTCCGTTGTCCGGAAACTGCAGATCATCAAGATGCGGGGCCGAGCGTCCGTGCCTGGTCTGCACACGTTTCGTATTACAGACGATGGACTCGAAGCCTTCCCGCGAACTTTCAGTCGTGCCTCGAGTCACTCGGGAGCGCGGGCTACCCGTCGTCTCGGGTTTGGAAACGTCGAACTCGACGCGATGCTTGGCGGCGGTATACCGGAAGGAGATAGCCTGCTCGTGGCGGGTCCATCGGGAGCCGGAAAATCCCTGCTCGGTTCCAACTTCATCGCTGAAGGGCTTCGATTGGGCGAATCCGGCGTCATCGCGATGTTCGAAGAGCGCCCTGAGTACTACATCGCTAGGGCCCAGAGCCTTGGAATGCAGTTTAAAGAACCCCAGGAAAGCGGGAAGCTCACCATCCTCTATCTTCGCCCGCTCGATCTCTCGGTCGATGAGGCGGTGCATGAAATCATCGAAGCCGTCAGGAAGACTGGCGCGAAGCGTTTGGTTATCGACTCCTTGGCTGGCTTGGAAATGGCGCTCGCTCCGGGCTTTCGTACCGACTTCCGCGAATCCCTTTACCGGATGATGGCCACACTCACGCGGTTCGACGTGACAACCCTGAGCACCGTGGAGGTGCAGGAGTCGTTCACGGCGTTCCCGTTCAGCACCTACGCTATCTCCTTCCTCGCCGACGATATCCTACGCCTTCGTTACGTTTGCATCGACGGTGAACTGCGCAAGGTCATGGTCGTTGTCAAGATGCGCGGTGGTGAGCACAGCCAGGACATCAGGGAGTTCCAAATCACTAAGGCTGGAATCCAGATTGGAGAACGACTCCGGGGCTACAGCGCACTCATCAGTGGAATTCCGGAAGAAACCCCCCATTCGTAGGGTATCTGCAGGCGCAAGAAGGTCTTACATGGCTGGCCGACTTCTCGATCGTTCACTCCAGGCTTTCCTTCTCGTGGATGGCAACACGCGGGTCGTGCGCTATGCCAACGACGCTTTTTGCGGGCTCGTGCGACGGCCTCGGAGCGAAATCGTAGGGGTCTGCTTCGAACGCGTTTTGCGCTTGGTGGGCTCCGCGGATTGTCTACGATGCTTAGGCATCGTCAAGCGCGAGGGGGTGCCGCTGATGCTCTCGGTGGAGGTGGACCAACCGGAGTCTCTTTCCCCACAGACCTGGGAGTTGCATTTGTCTCCCGTCGAGGAGAGCAAGCCCCAGGCGCGCAGTATCCTTATCCAGGTCACAGACACGACCGACCTCGTCCAATTTCGCGAACAAATCGTGCGCATGAACGAAGAGTTGATGGTCTCATCCCTCGCGCATCATGAACTCGCGGAGAAGGCAGAAAAGCTCAACGCGGAGCTTGGGAAGGCTTTGGCGGTTCGCGACGAGTTCATCGCCATCGCTTCCCACGAATTGCGCACGCCTTTGACGTCCTTGGGTCTGCAACGGGAGATTCTGGAAAGGACTCTTGACGCGTCCAATGGCGACGCGAACTCGATTCCAGTGGAGAGCGTCCGGAAAGCGATGGCGGTCATGAACCGCCAATCTCGGAAACTCGAGCGCCTCATCGAGTCCATGCTCGATCTTTCGCGCATCGAACAAGGGCGTCTCTCGATGAGAGTCGAAGATGTCGATCTGGGTGGGCTGGTCACCGACGTCGTCGCGGGGATGGCCAACGAGTTTTCCGCGGCGAAGACCTCGGTCGAGGTGAAGGTCGAGGGCAAGGTCAATGGGCGTTGGGACCCTCTTCGCGTTGAACAGGTCTGCGTCAATCTGCTCTCTAATGCGCTCAAGTACGGAGAGAATCGACCCGTGAGCGTAAGTGTCTCGCGGCAGGGCGCCAACGCTCGAATCATCGTTCGAGACTCGGGTGTCGGCATCGCCGAGGTCGACCACGAGCGAATCTTCCAGAGCTTCGAGCGCGCCATTCCCTACAGGCACATCAGCGGCATGGGCATAGGACTTTTCGTAGCTCGCGAGATTGCCCAGGCCCACGGGGGCTCGATCAGCGTCACGAGTGAGCCAGGCCAGGGTTCAGCGTTCATTTTCGAACTTCCCCTGCATCGAGACCCGTAAGGCAGCTCCCCGCTGAAACCTCCCGGAGCGCGATTTCAGCGCGTGTCTCGCGCTCCGGCAATGGCGCTTCCTAAGCTTAGCGGCAGCGAAGGGGATTCAGGTACGTGTTGGTGTCGGCAGTCAGAGGAAGTGAATCGGCGCCGACGAGCGTGGCCGCTCCCCATCGTGTGCCACTGCCCCTTCATGGGGCTTCCGTTGAGTTGGGCATGACGCGTTGCCTTAGGCGGGGAGCATAGGGTGCCTCCCCGTGTGGCTGCGCTCAAAGTGTCGAGAGTGAGATGTTGGGTCAAGCCCAAACGCGCGCCCCGACACTTAATGGTCCATTCCGTCCACTGAACGGTCGAATGCGCCGGTGAGTGGACTCCGACGCCCTCAGAGCGTGATGATCGCGTGCACCGGAGCTCCCGGTGTGGCGGCGTCTAATGCCGCGCGCCCGGGGAGGAAGCCAAGCTCGATGAGGAACGCGAAGCCGGCCACGGCGGCCCCGCTGTTGGCCACGAGCGATCCCACCGCCGCAGCCGTGCCTCCTGTGGCGATGACGTCGTCGACGATGAAGCTGCGTGAGCCAGTGGGCAGAGAGTCGGCCTGCATTTCCACGTGGTCGACGCCGTACTCGAGGGCGTAGGAGGCCTGTAGGACCTTGCCGGGCAGCTTGCCTTTTTTGCGCGCCGCCACGAACGGGAGGCCCAGCTGCAGGGCGAGCGGCACGCCGAACAGGAATCCGCGCGACTCGATACCCACGATCTGCGTGGCGCCGGCGGCCCGGGCGTGTTCGCCCATGCGCGTGAGCACGCGGCCAAACGCCACGGGGTCGCGCAGGAGTGGGCAGATGTCCTTGAAAACGATGCCTGGCTTGGGGAAGTCGGGAAAGTCGCGAATGATGGCGAGGAGGTCGCT
>JBIKVI010000369.1:0-4113 GCA_044356935.1 Silvanigrellaceae bacterium
GCCGAGGGTGTGAACAACGATTCGAGCCTTCATGGAGTGGATGGCTTCGAGCAACGATACGAAGAATTCCTTAGGGCGTTCCATCGCCATTGGAAACCCATGTCGCATCGAATCCGCGTGCGCGAGTTCCTCCAGCTCGAGGAACGCATACTGAACCCGACTTTGACTCGTTCTAGCTGCATCGAACCCGACGACATCGTCACGATTGCGCACAACGGTGACTACTGCACTCTCTCGCCGGAACTGCTCGGCATGAAATCCGCGGTCCATGGGAATTTCGTCCTCGGCAATCTCGTGGACGTGGGCCATGCTCCGTTGGGCCGCAGCGAGAAGTCCCTGAAGCTGGAGGACGAACTCGCCCGCGGGGTGGAAAAATGCCGACGTACTTGCGAATATTTCCGCGTCTGCGGTGGCGGCTACGCATCCAACAAGGTCAGTGAGCATGGCACGCTTGATTCCGGTGAAACGCGCCATTGTCGGCTCGCGGTGAAGTTTCCCGCCCGAATCGTGCTCGAAGACCTGGAGGCGAGGTTCGGTCGGCGCCCGCCGGAGCTCGAATGTCCGGTCCCATGATGTCTGGAAGTTCGTCTACATCGCGCTCCCTCGCGGCATTCAAGGAGCAGGTCTGCCTCGAACTCGAACGCTGTGGACTGGTTGCGGAAACGAATCCGTCCGAATGGAGAAACGCGGTTCGAATGATCCACGTCAATGCGCCCGCTTTGCCGCACGTGTCTCCGTTCGAAACGGACTATTCCGACTTCCAGAGGGAGATGTTCAGGATCATTTCCGGTCGCGATGGGCACGACCCGGTGATCGATGAGCCGTGCGAAGGCCGAACGCCGCCTTCTCGTGATTCCGCTCGATGCAATCTCGTCAAGCGGAGGCTCAAGGACGCTCTCGTCGAAGTCGGAGCTCGCAGCGTCGTGGAGTTCGGTTTCGGCGATGGCGAGGTCTGCATGGATCTCGCGCGGGCGAGTCTCTCGGTCCATGGAGTCGACGTGTGCGGGCGTCGAGTGCATGCCCTTCTCGCGCGGGCCCATTCGGAGGGGCTCCCCATCTCGGCGGAGCGCGCGGAAATGTCCCAATGGCGCAGTCATTCTCGTTTCGACGCCGTCGTGTTCAACCAAGCGTTCCATCATTGCTTCGAGCATGAGAAGCTCTTGCGGTCCTGCCGCGCCCTTCTCAACACCAAAGGTTGCATCCTTTTCGCGGACGAGCCGATTGAGTCCTCCTTCTACGCCCCGTGGGGTCTGAGGCTCGATGGACCGGCGCTTTGGGTCACTCGGACCCGTGGGTGGATGGAGCTCGGGTTCCGAGAAGACTATTTCCTCGAGCTCCTCGGGCGCGTCGGTTTTCGGTGCGAGCGGAAACAAGAGGGCCCAGGGAGGGGATCGAACTTCTTCAAAGTGATTCGAGACGCATGCTCCGCCCCATGACGGGATGTTCGAGAGCCGCGCGCGCACTCGACGCCTCCTTTCGGGATGTTCCGAAGCGCTTCTTGAACGCTTCCTCCGACATCGTGTAGGTGAGCCTCAGCGTCCGCCTCACATCCCTTCCGGGCAAGTTCGCGCTCCGGAAGGCGTGTGAAGTATGGGCCGCGTTCAGGAACCCCATGCACAGCCCCCGCTCGAACGGGATGGAAAGAGCGATGACCGGAGACGATCCAAACGCGTCGAAGAAGTCGGTCCCTAATGTGGGGGCGTTCCAGGGACTTGGCAAGTACAGAACGAACGTCGCGAGGACGAACGGAGGATCGATGTGGACCTCCATCTTAAAGTCTTCATCGTGCGCCACGAGGTTCGTGCTCTCCTCAATCTCGCCCCACTCGAAGGGACCCATGCGCGACCGGAACCATCCATCGAGGACTTCACGGCAGCGCGTCCGTACGTTCGACCTCACGAGTTCTGCGACCGAGCGCCAGAACGAGGCACTGGAAGGAGGTACCAAGACGAGGGACTTCTGCGAAGGCGTGCCATCGAGAGGAAACTGCCTGCACTCACAGCCCTTCATGAAATGCAGCGGTGGCCAATTGGTGAGAAAATCTTCCACGGGGGGCAATGTTCGATCCGCGGTGAAAATGACGCAGGGGAAATCGGGTTTGGGCCAACCCAGGGTCGTGGCTCCATGTCCATCGGATTCAAGCAGCATCGTGGGACCTCACATTCTAATGGCACAAGGGCCGTCGAGGGGGCAGCCACCAGAGTAGCATGACTTCTTTCCGGCCCGCGGTTCGTCATCCCCAAGCGAGGTTCGGTCGGCGGTCGCTTTTCCCAGCCGCAAGCGGGACGTTTAGGTGGGCCGTCTCACTTTGGCTGACGGCGATTCCCGGGATCTCGTGCCGGATTCCGTGTCGGTCCGAAGATTTTCACCGACAGCTTGCGTGACTTGAAGGTGCTGATTAAAGGGGCGACTCCCCCGGGGCCTGTTAGAGCAGGCTGGTCCGGGAAATTTGTGTGCGCGTTTCCTCGCCATGCCTATACAAACATGGAGTCGTGCCGCGTCCTCAACATCCAACTGGCTGCTCGAAGCAGGTTTTCTTGAGTTTCTTGTCGAAGTAGACCTCGATTTGTCCGCCCAGGACCGCCGGATCGGCTGCCCCAAGTGCGGTGCTGCCCTCCATTCCGCCAGGTACCCTCGCAAGGGTCATACGGGGCTGCCTGACCTTGGCGAGTCCCTCGCCAACGTCTGGCTTTCGCGTCTTCTCACTTCATTATGGTCCGAAATATTTACCGACTTCGTCGGCGCGGCGTAGCCCGCAGAAGAAGCCTGAAGCAAGGAGGCTGTCGGTTTCGGTACGTGCGTTCTCCTGTTGCCCCCCCCAACGAGGAGACCATTCGTATGAGGAAACCCCGGACAAGCACCGCGCCTACCAAGTCGGACTCTTTCGCTATGGCGTTATTGCCGACCTTCTCGCGAGTGTCACGTCCCAGCCTAACGACGGCACTCCGATCCCAGGTAACGACGGCACCCGGGTCGCGGCGCCGCAAGGCGCGGCGCGAGGTGCGGAGCTTCGAGGTTGGGTTCGTGGGCGAGCTTTGGCACATGGACTTCCACAAAGGATCCCGCTCGGTCGTCACCGCTCAAGGCGAGTACGTTCAACCCGTGTGCGTGGCCTTCATCGACGATCACTCGCAGCTCGTGTGCCACGCGCAGTGGTATTTGCAGGAAACAGCCGAGGTCTTGGCCCATGCCTTCATCCAGGCCGCTCTCAAGCGCGGACTTCCGCGCGGATTCTACACCGACTGTGGCAGCTCCATGCGTGCGGAAGAGTTCCTCACAGGCCTTGAGACCCTCTCGGTCCTCCAGAAGCGGATCCTTCCCTACAGCCCGCACCAGACCGGCAAGCAGGAGGCGTTCTGGCAGCCGCTCGAGGGCAGGCTCATGAAGATGGTCCCCCGCGGCCCTGCGCTCACCCTCGAGGTGCTCAACCGCTTGACACAAGCGTGGGTCGAACAGGAATACCAGGCCTCCGTCCACAGTGAGACAGGCCAGAAACCCATCGACCGTTTTCTGGGTGGCACGTCGGTGTTCCGCCCCGCACCCAATGAGGATGAACTCCGGCGCGCCTTTCAGATGCGCGTGACCAGCCACCAACGGCAAAACGATGGCACCGTAAGCCTCGACGGGGTGCGCTTCGAGATCCCAGCGGTATATCGCCACCTCGAGTAGCTCTCGCTCCGCTTCGCGCGGTGGGATCTCAGCGAAGCGGAGATTCTTTGCGACTTGACGTTCAAGCCGCTCGCGCGCATTCGTCCCATCGACAAACTCGCCAATGCCAACGCGATCCGACGTGAGATCGGCTCCTACGAACCCGAGCCGCCCACGCCCCATGACGACGCGTCTCACACGGATGCTCCGCTCGCGTGGGATGACTCGAATCTCCCCTCTCTCCGGGCCCGCCTCCCGCGACAGCACGAGGCAGACTTTCGCGCGCCGGGCTGCATTCCATTGACCAAGGCAGGACAACCGTGAACCTCAAGCAACTTCAGACTTAATGCGGCCTAAAATGGAACCCCTTCCTTGCTGAGGCGCCTACCGAGGCCCTCGTACGAGACGACTCGACCATGCATCTCTGCTGGCGGGTTGAACACGTCGTGATGGACGGCGGCTTCG
>JBIKVI010000370.1:0-4096 GCA_044356935.1 Silvanigrellaceae bacterium
CACCATTTCACCGTCCCGCTCATCCAAGGCAGGGTTGCACCCTGCGCATCGCCGTTCTCGTCGGAGCCGAGCCCTACAAAGTAGATAAGCCCGGGGCTCAAGAGCCAGCGCCCGAGTCGGAACTCAGCGAGCGCGCGCAGGAACGTGAAGCCTGCCCCAACGCCACCCACTCCTCCCGCCCCCAGGGTTGCGTTGGCCGCGAGAGTGGAGGAGTCGATGCCGATGTTGTTGTAAGCCGACACAGCCAGAAGGGCCTGCGGACCAAACCACCGTGTGACCCAATATTGGTAGGAGGCGCCCACGAGCACGGTGGCGAGCGAGAAGTTCTGGTACTCGAGACCGTCCGACGCGCGCGCGTTTTGTCCGAGCTTGATGGCGTAGAAGAATCCATTGAGGGTATGGCGGTCGGAGAAGTACCATGTCGTGTTGTTGGACGCCGCAAGGAGGTAGCCGTCAAAGATGGCGTCGCCCGCACCGCTTCCCACGCGGTTGGTGAGGTACCCCGTGTAGGTCGTGAAAGCAGACGCGAGCTTCTCCGACGAGAGGAAGCGGTAACGCGCCTTGACGTAAACGGCGGGCACACCCAAGGCCAAAGCGCCGAGGAAGAAACCGTTCGTGCCTATAGTAACGTTTTCGGTGAGCCCGTAGTCGGCCGAGAGCGAAGGGAGGTCGAGGACGAACGACCCCTTCGCCCCGACGTTGGCGTCGAACATGCCCGGAAATCCGCTCGAGGGCGTCTCGGGCGGATTTCCGTCGAGGGTATAAGCGGCGCCTCGCTGAGCGTGAGCCGTCGAGGGGGCCAGCACGGCGACAAGCGACGCGGTGGCTAGTAATGATGCGACGACAAGCGATGCGGTGGCTAGCGCTGATGCGACGACAAGCGATGCGCCGACCAGCACTGATGCGGTGGCCGTCTGAGAGGGGGCGACGTCGCTTGAGGATTCCGGGGAACACGTTCCCTTGTGCGCCGCTAACATGCCAAGTAGTCTTTCCACGCCGATAGGCTTGATTCCATGGAGGTCCCCGATGATGCGCGCATTCCGTTTGACCCTGGCCGTTTCCACGTTTTCCATCCTGACGGGCTGCCTCACCGTGGGAGACGATTTCACTAGCGAGGTAACATGGATCCAACGCGACAAGACGTCCCGGAAGGAGGTCGAGGAGAAGGTGGGTCAACCGTTCCGGGTCGGCTACGACACGGGGCTACTGACATACACCTACGGTTTCTACCGCTATTCCGTGTTCCGTCCGACGCGCACGAAGGATCTCACTGTGAGATTCAACAAGGATGGTACCGTCAATAGCTATTCGTTCGCAAGCTCCTTCGACGAGGACAAGCAGACCATTCCTAAGTAACAAACAGAACGACGTAGGAGGCCAGGGTGGCAAGCGCTTCTAGGGGAACGAGAGTCGGCGGACGCATCGTCGTCATCGGTTACGGGAACATGGGGCGCGCCCTCGTGCGCGGATTGCTGCGGGCGGGAGAGCGAGACGTCGTCGTATGCGAGCGTTGGGCGCTCGAAGACGATCCACGCGGCGCGGCTCAAGAGGCGATTCCCCTTCGCGCTTTCCACCCCGGCAACATGGCGGAGCTCGCCACCGAGCCGCAACTCGGCGCGGCCGACACCATCATCCTTTGCACCAAACCGCAAAACCTGGTGGCCACGGCCGAAACCTGGAGGCCACACCTCCTGCCACGCGATGGCTCCCCGAAGCCGCTCGTCGTGTCGATCCTCGCGGGCACGCCGACAGAGCTCGTCCATCAACTTTTTGCGGGCGACGCTCCCGTGGTGCGTGCGATGCCCAACATCGCGGCGACGGTCGATTGCGCTGCGACAGCCCTGTGCGCTAGCTCAACCACCGCGCCCGAGTTCGCCCAACGGGCCAAAGCGATTTTCGATTGCGTTGGCCGCAGCTGGATCGTTCCGGAGGATCTCCTCGACGCGGTGACGGGCCTGTCCGGCAGCGGGCCAGCCTACATTTACATGGTGATAGAGGCCCTTTCCGACGGGGGCGTCAAGATGGGCATGCCGCGGCAGCTCTCGCTCGACCTCGCAGCGCAGACGGTTTTGGGTGCGGCCAAGCTCGTACAGGAAACAGGAGCGCATCCCGCTGTGCTGCGCGACCAAGTGACAACTCCCGGTGGAACCACCATCTGCGCCATCCACGAGCTCGAAAAGCACGGGCTTCGCCCTATGCTCATCAGCGCCGTCGTCACCGCGACGCGACGCAGCGCTCACCTGGCGCGGGTCGTTCGATCCTCGATTCTAGGCGATGCGAAAAAGTTACCCTAGCCCGTCCCTTAAGGCCCGGTTGCTCCCGAAGGAGTCTTGGGACCAGCCTTGAGGTTGTTGACGCGGCATCCCGGGGGCGACTTAGCGACCAATGCCGCAAGGTTCGCCGGAGGCGGGAGCGCGCAGGGGATACCCGATCCTTCCACGGTCACCGCGACATCCTTGGCCTCTATGTCGAAGACGAAGTCGTTGAAGTCGATGCCGTACTTGTCAGGTGCCTCGAGGCGTTTCTTGGCATCGCTCGATGCGATGTCCCGCGTGTACTCCTCCATGCTGGCGTCGTCGGCGTCCTCGAAAAACATGCGTATGAACTTCATCGTCTGCGCGTTCTGCTGCGCCTTGGCAAAGAGGTCGGAGTTGAGTTTTGGCTCGGTCATCTTCACGCGCTTGTCGAGGTTGCCGATGGTGAGCGCATCGACGATGACGAAGAATGACTTGTCCTCGTTGCGGGAAGCAATGCGTTGGCAGGTGGGATTCTCTTCCGCCGGGGGCGGACTGCCCGGCGCGCCGCGGGTACCCGGTTTGTTCTGATGGACGTTCATGAAGAAGCGCAGCGTGTTGCAGGCCTTTGGATCGGCGGGAATCGCGATGGATCGGCCTTCGGCTGTGTCGTCCCTATTGCAGCCTATGGACACCGCATTGTCGTCTTTTCCGTTGACCGAGACGTAGAGGCAGCTCTTCCACCAGGCCTCGGGGGGAAGTTTCGTGACATTGAGAGTTATGAAGACCGGCGTAGGTTGGGCTGGGGCCGTAGGCACGAATGGAGCTTCTCGTTTTGTTCCCTGGAACTTCACTTCCTTGCACGCCGACGAGAGCAGAGCGAGTACGACCGCGAGCGTGCACAGCGACGCCGCGCACAAGGTGTCGAAACGCATCCCCGCCGCTTGAAGAATCTTTGAAAACGAAACAACTGGCCGCCGCTTCACATCATTGCCCGCCGCAGCCCTGGGGGCCTGAGCCCTCCACGTAGAAGAGAACGTTTTCCCCCTTCACGTCGAAGATGTAGTCGTTAAAGTCGATGCCCTTCTCCTGCCAAATCGAGGGTTGTGCACGCACGGCGTCGAGGTTGGCTTTTGGCTGATCTTCGAAGAACACCCGCAACCAACGGTTCGCGCCGCCGGAGCGATAGGCTTGCATGGCACTCTGGAGGGAGCCGTAATCGAAAGGGAACTTGATGAGGGGATCGAGAGAATCGAGAGTTCTAAAATCATAACTCGAGAAGTAGGGGCGATCGGCGGCGCGCGTAGGCGAGCGAGTCCAATCGGGTTGGGTATTGTAGGGGCCGTTGCATTCGAGCCCTTGACGCAACCGCTGTGCACAATTTTCGCCGACATTCTTGAAGGTGCTGAGCGTCACGCGCACAGGATTGCAGGCGGGGGGCTTATCCGCGAAAAAATAGCGCGTGGTGCCGTTGCCGCTGGGGTCCTTGTTGCAGGCGATGCGTTTGAGGTCTGTACCCACCGCGACATCGAGGCAGTTCTTCCACCATGCCTCGAAGTTGAGTTGAACGACTTTGAGTTCAAGCAACACCTTGCCAGGTGGTGGCGTCGGCTTGGGTTCAGGCGTGACCCAAGGAGGGAACGGCTCGGGCTTTGGAATGCGCACGATAGGTGGATTGGAGCCGGGGTAAACGCCACCGCCGGAGCCTCCGCCGCCGCCGGAGCCTCCGCCACCGCCGGAACCTTCGCCACCGCCGGAACCCGGCGACGCAACAACGCCCGGGGTGGGAGTCGAACCCGGGAATGGACCTTTCCCGCCACCGCCCCCGTCTCCCCCTCCTCCAGGCGTCGTGTTTCCTCCTG
>JBIKVI010000371.1:0-4093 GCA_044356935.1 Silvanigrellaceae bacterium
CAAAGCAGGAGGCCCTAAGCGCGGTCAACGGTGACCGGTCAACGGTCAACGGTCAACGGTCAACGGTCAACGGTCAACGGTCAGCGGTCAACGGTCAACGGTCAACGGTCAACGGTCAACGGTCAACGGTCAACGGTCAACGGTCAACGGTCAACGGTCAACGGTCAACGGTCAACGGTTCACAGTTCACAGTTACCTGTTTTCGCTCCCTGTCTTCGGTCAACTGTTCACAGTTACCGGCGTTACCTGCGCCCGATGTTCACATTGAATCCGGTGGCCGCGTAAAAGTTGTTCCACGGCCAGTATGTCGACTGAAGCCCACCGGGGCGCTGCAGAGCAGGCTTGTTCCCGGCCAGGCATGTGAGAAGCACGAAAGGATCGATGACCTCGCCGGAGGTTAACCCCCCGGGTGCACGGAATCCCAGCGGCCCCATGCAATTGGACTGCAGCTTGGCCGCTAGACCACTGGCCGTGGCGAGCGTGCCCGGGAAGCCCTCGTCCTCGCGACGCGACTCGCTCTCGATCATGGATCGGGGCAGGGCATTCATCGCTTGGAATGCCGAACTGCGAACGATGGCCTCGAAGTGGACGTGTGGGTTAATGCACGACGAATTTGCATTGCCGCTCTTGCCGTTGGTGCCGATCTTCTGGCCTGCGGAAACCGACTGGCCGCTGCGAACCGAGAGGCCCTGCAGATGCCCGAAGAGCATGGAAACGTAGATGTTCTCGCCTCGCGCCACCGTGTCTGGGACCCGGCATGTAATCGTAAGGTAGTTGCCGTACCCACCGCTGTCGTATCCGGTTTCCACGGTGCCGTTGCAGGGCGAGTAGAGATTGGCGCCCACGGGGAGCAACACGTCGATGCCCTTGTGGATGCGAGTACCGCCGCCGCGCGCCGCGCGGAAGTTGCCGGCTCCGCAGCCATCGGTCCTTAGGCCGTAGTCGAGTCCCGCAATCCATTTCCACGGAAGGTTGGTGTTGGCGGGGAGTTGAGGAGCGGTAGCCTCGGCAAACGCAGCATCCCAGTCGAGGGTGTTGCGGCAGGGGCTTCCGCCCCCGTTTTTCTCGCAGGCCTGCACGTGGGCCTCGGTGAACGGGCCAAAGGCGAGCTTTCCTTCGATGCATATCCCGCGCGAGCTTTGGGTCGCGCCCGGAGGGCACACCCCCGTGCCACGCAGACTGCGCGCGAAGGTCAGCGCCCAGCGCGGACTGTCGCAGGCTGGACCTCCTCCGGACTGCTTGCAATTCACCTTCATTTGCCAGGTGAACGGCCCTACGGCTTCGCCACCGGCAACGCAAAGCCTTCCCCCCGCGTCGAGTGCGCTGCCCGGGGGACACACGAGCCTGCTTGGTCCCGCAAGTGCACGTCCAAGCATGGCGCTCTCGACCTCCCTTGAGTCGGCAGCCGGTTCCGTGGCGGCAACGTTGAGACCAAGCCGAGCTCGAGGGGTTTCGTCGTTTGTATCGCCGCAGGCGGTCGCCAGGAATGCGCCTAGAAGCGCGGCCGAGAGGCCAAAGGCACAGGCGCTGGCCTGACCAGGGTGGCGGATCATATCGTCTCCTCGCGTGTATCCCGCGGGAGCCAGCGACGGCACGGTGCGTCGTTCAACCTGCGGGGAAAGCATAGAGACGAGTCTAGGGAGACCCTTTGGGCCAACCTGGGCAGGAAGTGCCGCCGCGGCCAAAACGGATAGGAGCTCAGCAGGGAGCGACTTGCAGGTCTCCCTTTTCTAAAGTGCCAAGAACTGGTCCTGCTCGCTTCACCTGATTCGCCATATCCCTCCGGAATCGTGGTCGTACCAGCCACGCTCCCAGCGCCGCCTGGACTTGCGATAGGAATCTTGGTCTGTGTCTTGCCCACCTGCCGGCACTAGGTGACGCCAACGGAGCCAGTTCTCTTTTTGGTCACAAAAAAACCACGCTACTGCGTGGTTTTCGGATGGGTTCAGGCGCCTGGGCCCTTGTAACTCACTCAGACCTTAACGCAAAACCGCCAGAAGGTCGGTTTTCAGGTAGCGCTTCGGGAGGAACTGTCCCTTGTAGAACCCGCAGGATTCACACACGGAGTGTGGAAGCTTGGGCGAGCCGCAGTTGGTGCAGCGGGAGAAGTTGAGCGCCTGGAGGGCGTCGTGGGAACGCCGCATGTTGCGCTTGGAGCGGGAGACTTTCTTGCGTGGGACTGCCATGGCCTGACCTCGAGCGACTACGACGCGATGAATGAACTCTCTAGCAAAACGGGTTCCTAATCGAGGACGGCCGCGGCTGTCAACTTCTCTTTGTCTACTTCACGTTCATGTCGAGCTGCACTGAGGCTCCGTCCCGCATGATTGCTACAGAGACGCTACTTTCCTGACGGAGGCCGTTGAGGAACTGGATGGTCTTGGCGACGTTGTTGAGCGCAACACCGTTGATTTCCTTCACGACGTCTCCATCCCGCATGCCGAGTTTGGCGAAGATGGAGTCGGGCTCAAACTGGAAAAGCCGGAATCCCACGATTTCGCCATTGACGATGACGGGCTCGGAGGAGGCTTGCATGAGGATGTTGGGCAGCTCCTCCTTTATCATGCGGTCGCGGTAGCGGGAGTCGACGTCTATCTTGTTGCCCAGGCGTTGGAAGCCATCCTCGATGTGCTTGTCTTCGTTGGAAACGTACACCTTCGAGACAATCTTGCCCTTCTTGAAGGCTCCTCCGAGCTTGCTCGAGATGTTCGCCATGTTCCCCGAAGGTTCAAGGATGATCATCACGTGCCTATCCACCGATAGGAGGGTACCGAGCCCGTAGACGTTCTCACCCGTTCGGAAAGCCTTCACTTTGCCGTCGTCGATGTTCTTCACGAGAGCGACCCCACCTTTGGTCGAGGTCACCGCGCCGAGGAGTTGGAGTTTGTCCTCGGCGTCGGAAGCGAGCGCGAGGGCCCACCCCATGACGATACCGAGTCCCGCGGCAAGAGCCGCGCGCGAGAGGCGCGGGCCTTTGACGGAGATGTTCGCGTGCGTTTGCGTGTGGATGCTCATACGCCTCACCCTGCCAGTCTCGTCGGCGGCCGCGCCCGCGGTTCGCCCTCTTCGTTTCGATCTTGCTCGGGGCGTTGACCGCCCATGCGGATTGCTGCGACGCGCAGAGCCTCTGCCACGTGCGACTCCGTAACGTCGGTTTCGACGGGAATGGACTTGAGCAGGCAGTGGGCAACTTCGTGCACCACGCGCGGCTCCATCCTCTCGCTCTCGACCAGCGTCCTCTGCAGGTTGTGCAGGAACTCCAATACGAAGTTGATCGCGACGGTGGTCTCCGTAACACGCCCCGTCCGTCCGTGCGTCGGAATTCCGGCGCCCGTGGAGAGTCCGACCCCGCCGCTGCGCGAGGAAGTGAACGCGCCCTCGGAGGATGCCTCCTGCGCGAGGGCCGCGTTCCCCGCGCGCGAGCGCCCATTGGAGGCTTCGCCGGTTCCCATGTCGCGGAGGAGGTCCACGAGGTCGACGCCCGCGCGAGCCGCAAGTCGAGCTCCGAGCCAACGGTATCCCGCTTGGCAACTCGCGCGAGCCAAGGCCACGAGGCGCTGGGGATCGGGGCTCGCGGCGCGGTCGAAGCGCAGACCCACGTCGAGAGCGATGTCATGGGCCCACGAGCGGCCCCAAGCATCCTCGCGCGCGGGAGAGGCGGCCACCACTGGGTGCGTCGAAGCCTCGTCGCGTCCAGAAGGGGAGACATCGCCTGCGAGCAAGCGCAAAAGGGAGCGGGAGAGGCGGGAGGGCTGCTTGGGCCGTTGGACGAACTCCCCTCGGCGTGATTGGACGAAGGAATGTTCGATGTCGGAGAACTCGCTAGACAGGGTGGGGTCGAGCATTTTGCTGCGTCCGCCGCGCTTGCCCTCCTGGGCGTACCAGTGCTTCGCGATGGCCTCGGGTAGGAAGCCCAGCGTCGAGAAGCCGTCGGAAAGCCATTCACGCACGCCGGCGGCGCGCGCGCGTTGCACGACCGCGAACGAGGCGCCGGCATTTCCATGTTCGATGGCGAGCAGGCCGAAGAGCAGCGACTGGTCGATCTTCTCGATGAGCAAATCGGCCACAAGGCCCGCGTCCGTGCCATGGCGGA
>JBIKVI010000103.1:0-14227 GCA_044356935.1 Silvanigrellaceae bacterium
AGGGAAGAAGTGCGAGCAAGTGGAGTCCATCATCGCTCGCCACGCGGGCGAGCTCGCGCACCAGAGCGAGAGGTCCATCGCGGCGCATGCGCTCACGCTCGTCGGCCACGGCCTCGCTTGCGGGAGCGTAGCACTTCGGGAGCGAGGCCGCGAGCGACTCGCCACGGCGTGTGAGGGCTTCGAGGTGCAAGCGACCCGAGCCCGCCCAGCCGCGCAGATGCACGGCGGCGGGGAGGTAACTCTCGTCGTGGTAGGAGATGTACTGCTCGCCGTCGTAGGCGCGTGGGATCACGGGTGGGCCCTCGGATGTCGTGCGCGCCCTCCCGCGAGCCGGGAAGACTTTTGCTTTTGATGTACTAGTATACAATTACAAAGAGGGTCAAGACTTCGGGCTAAGGGGCCCTGAGGAGATCGTCAGTCGCCTTCGGCGCTGAATTCAGTCGATACCGCCGTCGGCCAAAAGCCCGCCTCGGTGTCCTTGGGAGCGACGACTACCACCGAGGCCGTGGAGGGCTTGTCCGCCCATGGGAACGCCCACTCCTTGGCGAGTTCGCTTGTGAAGCGCGTCTGAAGGTTGCCGTTCTTGAGCGAATACTTTTCGCCGAAGTCGAAACGCTTCTCGCCCACGGCGAGCGCCTTGACGTACATCCCTTCGGCCCCTTTGGCGGCAACGGCAAGATCGATGGTCGAGCGTCCCGCGTTCTCCGAGTAGACGGCCGTGCACTCGCTCGACATGTCGGCCCGGTAGGTGACCTCGAGATCGTCGCCCGCGAGGGTCTCCGACACGCGCGCGAGCGAAAGAGCGCAGGCCTTGTTCTTCGATTCGTCGGCACCGCAGGCGGTCACCGCTACTGCGACCGCGAGGACGGACAGGACGAGAGCGACGGGACGGGAGGATGGGACGGGGCGAAGCGCTTGGCGCATGGAACCTCCGGCTGTGGAGCGCAGACTCTACCAAAGCCGGCGCCGCATCCAAAGGGTGGTATACTTCCCATCGCTCACCCCCTCGTCTGAGCAAGGCGGGTGTTTGACGCCGGCCGCGCCTGGGCGTCTTTCGCGTAACCGCAATTTCTTCGTTGGTCTTTGGGGGCGCCCTGTTCCCAGGCCCTCGTATGCCCTCCCATGCCTTTACGTGGAGTTCTCGAATGAGTGGTCGACTCTGCCTCTTTCAAAGCCATGGCATTTTTGTGGCCGTATCGAGGATCGTCCTCTTGGCCTCAGTCTCGTGCGTCCTTGCGAGTTGCAAGCCCAATGCTCGCGGTGGTCTGTACGGCCTCCGCGAGGAAGGCGAGCAGCCCGCAGTTGACGAGAACGTCCGGGCCGAGTTCAGGACTAAGGTGACAGAAGAAGCCAATGAAATAGCCCAACGCATGAAGAGATGCCCGATCCTCTCCAATGATTCTGGCGGAGCCGTCTCCCTCTCGCGACTCAGGGGGGCGCGTTGGGCTATCAAGGCGGGCAATCGCCAGCTTGGGTCCATCAACATGCCGTTAGGCAACGCCGTGAATTCGGAAAAGTCCAGTTACCACGTGGGCATTATGGAGCTAGAGATGTCCGGCGACTCCGCCCCCACGAGTGTTGCCTCGTATGCGCGCTTTGCCAAATTCAGAACCGCGGGCGAGTCTGCAATAACCTACGAGACGCCTCCCCTCGTGGAAATCCATGATTGCGGGGCGAACCTCGAGGAAATAAAATCGACGAAGGTGCCTTCGACGCCAGCATCCTTCGTGGTTCGCTTCAATACAATCAACGCTGTCCTGCGCATTGAAGTACGCATCCGATTACGCACCCTCGGAGAGGCACTAAAGCCAGTCTGCCGCGACAGCATTGTCCACCAATTGAGGCACGGCAACGCATGCGACGAACTCACCATCGCACGTCTGGTCCCGTTGCCGCCGCAGATGCATCAGAGCATTGTCCCGACGCCAGTCCCTGCTGGGGCGCACGCCTTCGCCGTTGTCAGTACACTTCGAAAAACGGTGGACTCGTATCTCATCGTGTCCACCAATGAGATGACACTCGTGCCCCCTCGGCGTGTGAGTGAAGCAACAACCGCTGCCGATACCCAAAACAGCGTGGCCGCGCCCTCCCGAGGGCACTCGGAAGGACCGACCTCCCGTGATGGCCCTCCTCTTGAGCTCTGGCTTCCTTATTTCATCGCGATGGAGCGGCATGTCGAGAAGCTCAACAGTGCGCTCGATGATGGTGCGAATACGGTGGCCGGGGAAATCATCAGCTTCCTTCCGGGGGGACCGCTCGTCCACAAACCCTTGGAGTTCGCGGCGGGCCTGGCCATCGACAAACTCTTGAGCAAGGAGGAACCCGCGGAGTGACGTGCCGGCTTGCGCGTCTCTGTCGTCAACTCTGTTGAAGTTATAGAGCGTGCATCACGCCCCCACCCGCGCAAACACCGTGGTTTCCTGCTTCGCGTCCCAGCTCGCCTTGAGCACGCTGCCCTCGGGGAACTTCCCTTCGAGGAGATCGAGTGAAAGCGGCACCTCCAGGTGTTCTTGAATGGCGCGGCGCAGCGGACGTGCGCCGAAGGCGGGATCCCATCCCACGCGTGCGAGGTGCGCCACCACGGCGTCGTCGATCTCCATATGGAGTTCTTGCTTGGCCAAGCGTTTTTGGAGGGACGCGAGCTGGATGCGCACGATGCTCTCGATGACCTCCTGACCTAGCGGATTGAACACCACGGTCTCGTCGATGCGGTTGAGGAGTTCCGGACGGAGGAACTTGAGGATCTCGGCTTGAACGAGCCGTTTGAGTTCCACCGGACCCATGCCGTGTTCCACGCCTTGCAGAATCTCGAGCGCCCCGATGTTGCTCGTCAGGATGATGATGGCGTTGGTGAAGCTCACCGTGCGCCCGTGGCTGTCGGTGACTCTGCCGTCGTCGAGCATCTGCAGGAGCACGTTAAGGACCTTGGGGTGGGCTTTCTCGATTTCGTCGAAGAGCACCACAGAATAGGGTTGGCGCCTTACCGATTCGGTGAGTTGCCCGCCCTCGTCGTAGCCCACGTAGCCGGGTGGGGAGCCAATCATCTTGGCCAGGGAATGCTCCTCCATGAACTCGCTCATGTCGAAGCGCAGCATGTTTTTCTCGCTATCGAAAAGCGTGCGCGCCAGGGTCTTGGCTGTCTCGGTTTTGCCCACGCCGGTGGGTCCGAGGAAGAGGAAGCTTCCCAGGGGGCGGTTGGGATCCTTGAGCCCACTGCGCGAGAGCCGTATGGCATTTGCTACGGCGCGCAGGGCAGGTTCCTGGCCCACCACGCTGCGGCGCAGCTCGTCTTCGAGCTTGAGGAGTCGTTCCCTTTCCGCGGCGAAGAGCTTGTTGACGGGAATGCCCGTCCATGTGCTCACCACGGTCGCCACGTCGTCGGCGTCGACCTCTTCTTTGAGAGCCACGGAGCGTCCGCCTTCTCCTCCACCGACGGCGGCCTCGGGGGCGCCTGCTCCTTTGTCGCCCACGCGTTCCATTTCCGCGATGCGTTTTTCGAGGGCTGGAAGCTCAGCGTACTTGATTTCGCTCGCCCGCGCGTAATCCGCCTTGCGTTCGTGCTCCTCCATGCGCGCGCGCAGCGCCTCGGCCTTTTTCTTGAGCTCGCTCGCCTCGTTGACGTTGCTCTTGGCACTCATCCACCGCGCGCGCATGGCCGCTATCTCGCGTTCGAGTTCGTTGACCTGCGCCTCGATGGCGGTGGCGCGGGCGCGGGCGTCCCGGTCTGTTTCTTTCGCTAGGGCGGCCAGTTCGATTTTGAGCTGCGTCCGTTTACGCTCAGCGGTATCGATGGGCTCTGGCACGCTATCGAGCTGGATTTTCAAGCGGCTGGCCGCCTCGTCGATGAGGTCGATGGCCTTGTCGGGCAGGAAACGGTCTTGGATGTAGCGGTCGGAGAGCGTGGCGGCCGCGATGAGCGCGGCATCCTTGATGCGCACCCGGTGGTGGATTTCGTAGCGCTCCTTGAGTCCGCGCAGGATAGTGATTGTGTCCTCCACGGAGGGAGGGTTCACCGTCACGGGCTGGAAGCGGCGTTCGAGTGCGGGGTCTTTCTCGATGATGCGGTATTCATCGAGGGTCGTGGCGCCGATGCACCTCAACTCGCCGCGAGCGAGCGCTGGTTTGAGCATGTTGCCCGCATCCATGGCGCCCTCGGCTCCACCCGCCTTCACGATGGTGTGAATCTCGTCGACGAAGAGGATGATGCGTCCCGCGGAGTCTTGCACGGTCTTGAGCACGGCCTTGAGACGCTCTTCGAACTCGCCGCGGTACTTGGCGCCGGCCACGAGGCTTGAAACGTCGAGGGAAAGAAGAGTGCGGTCCTTGAGGCTCTCGGGAACGTCGCCTCGCACGATGCGCTGGGCGATGCCTTCGGCGATGGCGGTTTTTCCTACACCGGGTTCGCCAATGAGTACTGGATTGTTCTTCGTGCGGCGCGAGAGGATCTGGATGACCCGCCGGCACTCGGTATCGCGCCCTATGACGGGGTCGAGCTTGCCCTCGCGCGCCGCCTGGGTGAGATCCCGCCCGTATTTTTCGAGCACGCCGAGCTTGGCTTCCGGATTGGCATCGGTCACACGGTTGTTTCCTCTCACCTGTTGCACGGCCTCGCGGGCCGCGTCGTACTTGAGGCCGTTCTTTTCCAGGGCCCGCACCAGCGCAGCCTGCCGCGAACGGGTTGCGGCGAGGAGGAGATGTTCAACGCTGAGGAAATCGTCTTGGAAGTCCTTCTGGAGAGCCAGCGCGTCGTCGAGCCACTGGTGGAAAGCACCCGATGGCGCCGGATCACCGCTCGCACCCGTGACGCGAGGAAGGCCCTCGAGGACGCCCTCGAGGTCGGCGCGCAGGGTTTTGGTGTCAATTTTGCGTTTCTCGCAAACCCGTCGAATCATTTCTTCGTCGGACTCGAGGAGGGCCATGACCACGTGCGCGGGCGTGAGTTCAGGATGTGCTCCCTTGCGGGCAAGCGCGGCGCCTAGTTGGATCGCGCTTTGCGCCCTCTCGGTGAACTGCGGTTGGGACATGGGCGTGCCTCCCCTATTTTGGCTTCAGTTCAGCGTCGGTTCAGCTTCAGTTCAGCTTCGGTCCGTAAAGGAACTTGAACGGCGCACGCTTCTTGTCAACCCTCAGTCCGCCACGAGGCGCATAAGGCGTAACAAGGCCAAAAAGGAGGGCGAGACGCCTTGCGCCGCGAGCCTTTCGGGCGACTGGGGAAAACGCCGGGGCGTGAAGTCGCTTTGCGCCGCGGCGCGCGGCCAGTCGGCGTGCGCGATGCCGGCCTTGCCCAGGGTGATGAGATCCGCTCCAAGACGCATGGCTTCCTGTGCGTCGGCCCCCGTCCAGATGCCCCCACTTGTGGCTAGCGCTACGCGAGCCGGAAGGGCCTCGCGAAAACGCGACACGAGGGGAACGGCCCCCGCGGCATTTGTTTCCTCATTGGCGACCTTGGCATAATCGCCCAGCGAGAGGTGGAAGTAGTCGAGTCCGTCCTCTGCGAGCCACCGCGCGACCTGCAGGCTTTCCGCGAGGTCGAGGCCTTTTTGAGATCCCGCGTTCTCGGGGGAGAGCCGGAGTCCGACGACGAAATCCCCTCCCCGCGGTCCGCGGATGCCGCGGGTGGCCTCCTTGACCGCGCGCACCAAGGCGCGCGCGAAGCGAGCTCGGTTCTCGAGGGCGCCGCCCCACGCGTCCGTGCGCATGTTCGATTGGGTGCTCAGAAACTGCGTCACGAGATAGCCGTTGGCGCCGTGGATCTCCACGCCATCGACTCCCGCGCGCGCGCAGCGGCGCGCCGCCTCCGCGAAGGAGTCGACGATGGCCAAAATCTCCGCTTCAGCCAGCTCGCGGGGCACTTCGAAGCCTGGAGTATCGAGGGTGAAGGCGGACGCGCTCACCGGCCTCACTCCCGTGAGACGAGAAGGACAACGCGCGCCGCCGTGGTAAAGTTGCACATAACACGCGCAGCCCGAGCGCCCGAGTTCGGCCGCGAGCTGAGAGAGCCCTTCGACATGCACGTCGTCGAACACGCCTAGCTCACCGTCGAACCCTTGCGCGTCCTCGCGCACATGCGCGGCGCAGGTGACCACGCCGCCGAAACCTCCTTCCGCGCGGAGACTCAGCCAGCGCATCTCGTCTGCACCGAGGGTCCCGTCGGCATGGCTCTGCCCGTTGGTCATGGGCGCGAGAAGGACGCGGTTATTGAGTTGGGCGCCGCCGGCGAAAACAAACGGGGCGAGGAACGGAAGCGATTGTGACGGCTCGTGCATCGATGGGCCTCTCGTCGTATGATGGGCCCGCATCATACGACGGCCGCACGCGGCTACAAAGCGGCGTCGTGTCCGCCCCAGTCTTTACTTGCCCTCTTAGCCCCGCGCCCCGCCCGGAGGAATCCCCTTGAACCTCGCCCTGCGCATGGCGCTCTCCTTCATGAGGCGCCGCAACTCCCGTTCCCCGAGCTTCACGGCCATCGTCTCCGTGCTCGGCGTTTCTTTCGGAGTGGCGGCTTTCCTCGTCGTCGTCACGATCTTCAACAGCTTTGAGCACCAGCTGCGCAGCATCCTCCTGGCGGCCAATCCGAACCTTGTGGTGTTCAAAATCCCCTCGGGAATTCCATACCCCGAGAAGTACCTCGAGGAACTCCGCGGTCGCATCGACAAGCCCATCGAGAGCATAGCGCTCTTCGAGTACAACGAGGTCGTTTTGTCCAAGGGCGAGCGCACCGCAGCGGTGGTGCTGCGCGGTATCCAGGGTGAGCGGTCGGCCAGTGGTCCCGATCTCGTTCGGACCATCCTGCCCAAGGGGGCTCTCGCGACGCTCAACGACGAGGCCTCGGTTTTTCGATCGTCCTACCTGCGGGAATCGAACCTCCCCGACGACACCGCGGAAAACGCGAATAACCCCAAGAGCGCGAACACCTCGGCCGCACGCGAGGCGCCTTTGCCGGCCATCGTCTTGGGCAAAGGACTCGCCCTCAAGCTCGATGCCAAGGTCGGCGACGTGGTCACGTTTACGCGCGATGTCATTGCGGGCGGAGCGGGGGCTCGTATGCAGCGTTTCCTCGTCACGGGGCTGATGTCGGTGGGGCTGGCTCAGTACGACGAGAAGCTCACGCTGGTGAATTTCTACGACGCCGCCCACCTTTTCGGCGAACCGGGCCACGCCAAGGGCATCGAGGTGCGCTTCAAGGAGCCCGCCGATGCCTTGGAGGCCTCGCGCGCGCTCGCACCCAACTCACCCTATAGTGTGCGGGCGTGGCAGGAAATCGACCGTGGCCTGTTCGAGCAAATCGATCGCGACGGCACCGCCATCAAGGTCATCGTGCTCATCATCACCTTCGTGGCCGGATTTAATATCATCGTTACGCTGTCGCTCTCGGTCCTCGACCGCGCCCGTCAAATCTCCCTTCTGCGCTCACTCGGTGCGCGTCGGGGGTTCATCGTCCGCGTCTTCGTCATGATGGGGGCCACCTTGGGGTTCGTGGGAGCATGTCTGGGAGTGGGTTTAGGCCTCCTCATCCTCCGCCTGTTTGCCGGGTTCGAGCTCGGCGAGCTCCAGGCCTACTACTTCCTCGAGCGCATCCCGGTGGTGTACGACCCTACACTCATCCTCGGCGCGTTCGGGGTCGCCTTCGTTCTCTCGTTCCTCTCGGCTTTGTATCCGGCCTGGCGTGCCACGCTGGTGTCGCCTCTCCTCGGTCTGAAGCCGGGAGCCCGCTGAGCAGTCGCATTGAACGGTATCCAAGGGCGTACCCTGACTCTTTCGCGCGCCTCGCCTGCCACCTTGGAGCGCCCGCCATGTCCCTGATGTCCACTCCTTTGAGCCCTTCAGATGCACTCCCGTCATCGGGACCCTCCCTCCTTCCAGGGCAAGCCACCGAAGAAGCCACGCGCCCCCGTGCATTGGGTTCCACTTTCGGGAGCCGCCGCCGTCGCCTTTACGAGGGCGGTCCTTGGGTCAGCGCCGTTGGTTTTGGCACTTACCGTGTGGGCTTTTCTCCGGCGCTCGGTGCCCCGGAGTCGGGCGAAGCCCTGGAGTCGGCCCTGCGCCGCGGTATGAACCTCGTCGACTCCTCGTCCAACTACGGCAACGGTCAAAGCGAATTGCTCGTGGGCCGAACGCTTGCGCGTCTCGTAGGCGAAGGAGTGCTTGCGCGTGAGGACGTCGTGCTGGTCACCAAGGCGGGCTACATCCAGGGCAACAACATGGAATTGGCCAAACGTCGCGTCGTGGAAGGGCGCCCGTTCCCCGAGGTGTCGGAGTTCGGCACCGACGTATGGCACTGCATCCATCCTGAGTTCCTGCGCGACCAAGCTATGCGCTCGCGGGAAAGACTTGGCGTCGAGACCATAGACGTCCTCCTCCTCCACAATCCGGAGTACCTCCTCAAGAAGCTGGAGGTCGACGGCGTGGCCGTGGGCGCTGCGCGCGAAACCTTTTACGCCCGCATCGAAAAGGCCTTCGCCTGCCTCGAGGAATTGGCCAACGAGGGCGTCATCGCTGCCTACGGATTATCCTCGAATACCCTGGGCATGCCCGAAGAGGATCCCTCCTCGGTCAATCTGCGGCGGTGCCACGAAATCGCATCCGCGCTTCGGCCGTCGGGATCGCGTTTCAAGGTCGCTCAATGTCCATTCAACTGGCTAGAGGTCGCCCCCGCGGTGTTCCCGGTGGAGGGCGATCGCAACACACTCCAGTTCGCGCATGCGAAGGGAATTGGCGTGCTCGTCAATCGCCCCCTGAACGCCATGCACGACGATGGCCTCATCCGGTTGACCCGGCCCACGTTGCCGCCGGGTGCTACGCCCGACAACCTTGACGACGCCGCAAAGCGCGGCCTCGCAAACTGGACGAAACTCTCCGGTGATCTCGAGGCTCTCGCCCGTCGCCACCTCGACCTGCCGGGGTACGAGGACACCCCCCTCTCGCAGATGGTCCTGGCCACCCTCATGTGGCACGTCGGCGTTACCTCCGTGCTCGTCGGAGCGCGCAAGACCCGTTACGTCGACGATGCGGAGGAGGCTGCGGCCCGTCCGGCTCTGCTCAATGCGTCGGGAATGCTTGCCGCCATTTATGACGAGCTGGAATTCCACAAGGACCCACGTGTATAGTCCCTGGGTCGAAGGCATTTCGTTACCTCCGCAAGTCGCACCTCCACGGGAGACCCCATGGGCATCACCGAGCAGTTCCTGAAATTCGCGCTATTGGGCGCAGAATGGGTCATGGTCGTCCTAATCGCATGCAGCGTGCTGTCGCTGTCCATCATCATCGAGCGCATAATCTTCTTCTCGCGCATGAGTGGCGACTACGCGGAGTTCATCAAGGGGCTCACGGAGCGGCTCAACTCCGGCGAGGCCCTCGACAAGGTGGCCGCCTGGTGTTCGGGCCAGAAATTGCTCGAATCCAGCGTCGCCGCCGTGGGCCTCGAGCGCTCGGGCGACTCCCTGCGCTCCATCGAAGAGTCCATGAACGCCACTATGATATCGGCCCGCACACGAATGGATCGCGGCCTCACCATCCTAGGGACGCTGGGTAACAACACCCCGTTCATCGGCCTTTTCGGCACAGTCATAGGCATCATCGAGGCTTTCAACGCCCTGGCCACCACAAAGTCCTCGGGGCCCGAAGTGGTCATGGCGTCCATCTCCGAGGCGCTCGTCGCCACGGCCGTGGGCCTCATGGTCGCCATCCCCGCGGTGGTCGCCTACAACTTCCTCGGCCGCGTCGTTAAGAAGAAGATGGCCAACAGCGACACCACCGCCCGTATCGTCATGACCTACTTCGGCCGCAGCCGCGTCGAGTAACACATCCGCATCGCCCACGAGCATGCGAGCCCATTTCGGGGCGCGTGGATCCCCGTGGGCACCAGGGAGGACAAAAGCGATGGCCGGCGGAGCGCTCAAGGACGACGACAGCGTCATTTCCGAAATCAACGTCACGCCGTTCGTCGACGTCGTGCTTGTCCTGCTTGTGATCTTCATGGTCACGGCCGGTTTCATCGCGAACAAGGGCGTCACCATCGAGCTGCCCCAAGCTGCAACGGCCGAGCAGCTCGCCATGCAACGTACCTTCAACATCCTGGTCAGCAAGGAGGGCGCCATCCTGCTCGACGGTCAGCCCACCACCGTTGAGGGGTTGAGCGCGCGTGGTGCCGAGGCGAAGGCCTCAGGCGAAAAGGTCGTGGCCATGATCTCGGCCGACAAAGGCGTCGTGTACAGCTACGTCGTCGGCGTTATGGATGCGTTGCGATCCGTGGGCATCGCTGACTTCGCCCTTCAGCTCGAGCCGATTCCTGGGCAGGGCGCCTCCTCGCAACCGGATCCGGCGTCCGCGCCCCGATAACGCGGACACATCTTTCGAAATTCATTTGACAGGCCCGTGGCCGCGCTTACCTTTGGCCCGATCTTGCGAGGAGGGCTTCCATGGGTCACGGTCCAGGCTCCAATCCCGGCGCTCCCACTGGCTTCGCCGAGGAGGCCTTTCCCAATGAAACGCGACCCATCGGGGCCGACGTTTGCCAAAGCCTTTGGAAGCGCCCCATCCGCGGCGCACCGGGGGCTGGGAGCAGAACGCGTTCACGCCTTGGGCTCGAAATGGAAATCTTCGCATTCCATGCGGGATCACTTCTTCCCGCCGGGCTCGAGCCGGGTGCGATTTCTCCCATGGGACTGCTCGAGCGCATCGCAGCACTCGTGCCTGGCTCCAAGCTCAAGCTTGATCCGGCTGAGCGCGTTCCAACGGGGGTAACGCTTCCCTCGGGTGCGAATTTCAGCCTCGAGCCGGGCGGGCAGGTGGAGTTCGCAAGCGCGCCGGCGGGCGACATGGCTGAACTCGCGCTCGACGTCGCTTCGGGACTCGAAACACTCGGGCGCGCCGCGGCCGGAGAGTTGCTTTTCCTTGGAACCGGCACCAACCCGCTCTCGCGCCCCGATCACCCGCTTCTGTTGCCAAAAGAGCGCTACCTGGTCATGACGCGTTACTTCGATGCGGTACCCGGCGGACGTGGCGTGCACATGATGCGTCACACGGGCACCGTGCAGCCCAACCTCGACGTTCCCGGCGAGGACGACGACTGGCAAGACGCCGTGAATCTCACGTTCGTCCTCACACCCTTCGCGCGGCACCTGTTCGCCAATGCGCCCTGGTTCCAGGGCGAGCGCTCCAAGGTCTACTCGGAGCGTCAAGCCATTTGGCCGCACGTCGACCCGTCGCGCACGCTCATCCCGCGAGGCGTTCCCTTCGCGCCCGATGTCCCGTGCGCCTATGCGCGCTGGGCGCGGGAGGCGTCGGTGTTCCATGTCGCCGGTTTGCCGCGCGAAGCTCAACCGTTGCCCGGTGAGTTGCCCTTCGAAAAGTGGCTGCACGAAGGTTACAAGGGCACACGCCCGACGCTGACGGAGTGGGAGCAGCATCTCGGTACGCTATTCCCCGACTTGCGCTTGCGCGGCTTCCTCGAGGTCCGCATGGTCGACGCGCAACCGTTCGAGCATATGCTCGCGCCCATCGCCTTCTTCGCAGCTGCCCTCCAGCGTCCCCGCGCGCGCACGCGTTTCTGGGAGTTCCTCATTGGCGTGGCGCGCGCGTTCATCGACTGCCATGGGGAGTCAGAGTCACTTGGCGCTGCAACTTCACGGGCCCCGTCCCAGGCCCATGTCGCAAGCGCAGGGCGCGTGGTGTCGCCTGACGCCATCCATCCCGATGCGGCGGTGTTCGATGCCCTGCTCTGTGCCGATCCCACGCATGCCGTGTTCGCTGATGCAAGGCTTCACCTGCAGCTCCTGCAGATGGCCGAAGAAATCCTCAGCGATGCGCGCGATTCCGTGGGGGCGCAATCGTTGGCCGCCTACAGCAAGCACATCGTCAGTCGGGCGGACGGGGCGGAAGCGCCATCCGCACGCGCATATGTGGAACGCCATGCCACGCCCAACCCAGCAGCCGCGTTCCTCTCGGGGGTCGATCTCAGCCGAGCAGCCCCTTCAGGTCCTTGACCTGGTACTCGGCGTTGCCCAAGCGTGAGAGGCCATTGACGCCGAGGGCGCGACCCACCTCCACCAGGAAACCCAAATGGGCGGAGTCGGTGCCTCCGAGGTCCACCACGCGTCCCTGGCCCCGCACCGTGCCCCCGCACGCTCCCAAAAGGAACGTGGGCATGTTGCGCGCCTGATGCTGCCTGCCCGACTCGGCGGTCACATGCACAAGCGATTGCGCCAACAGGTTTTCCTTTGTCGCGTCTCCGTCACCTTGGAGGAGCCGTACGAGCCTCACCACACGTTGGTTGTACCAGTCGAAATACTCGTAAAGTCCTTGGGCCCCGTTGCCGCCGATGTGGGTATAGGAGTGATGATCGGAGTGCTTGGTGCCCTTTGCCTCCGAGTCGACCTCGAACCCAGGCAGGTTGATACCCGGGACGCGGTAACGTGCCGCGCTCCCTCCCACTTCGACGCTCACCACTCGCGTGCGATCGAACCGAAAGGCCATGTCCACAAGTTTCCACCACTCCTCGAATACGCGCGCGGGGTCGGCCTCGCGCTGGGCACCCGTCAGGGTGGGAGGACGCCTGAGCCCGCTGAAGTCGCCGCCCGCGTCTTGGGTGAGCTCGGACTCTAGAGAGCGAAGTGCGTCGAGGTGTGCTTCGAGCAAGGCCTTTCCTTCGCGCGGCAGGTCCCGTGCAAGAACGTCGAGGGCCGCCTTGGGTTCGTCGAGCAGGCTTTTGTCCCGCACCCACAATGAGCGCGCGTCCGTTGCGTTGCCGTCCATTCCGCCGAACAAGAACGCGAAGCCTTCGAGGGGATCCGCCAGGAGGGGGAGTGGGGCGCAGGAGAGGTCTTTTGTTTCGTTGAGGGTCCAGTCCTGAGCTGTGCGCGCGAAGACTCCCGATCCGCGCGCGGGCCTCTCGCCTGCAATGAGGATACCGAGTGACTTGCGCGCCTCGGAAGGAAACGCTTTCGTGCGGACGAGCTCGGTGGCCACGATCTGATCGAGCGAGGGCGCGAGGAAACGTCCGCCGTCCTGCGGATTGCGCACGTGCCCGGTGAAAAGGCTTGCGGCAACTTCACCGTGCCCCGAAAGATTTCCGCCGTACTTGTCCCTATACCGACAACGAATAGACTCCGCACTTTGGTTGACCACGAAGAGCGCATCGTCAATCAACGGTTGGAGCGGCTTATGACCAGGCCCGAGAATGGCCTTTCCTGCCGCATCCTTGGTTACGAAAACGCACCCGTCCACATATCCGTTGGGAAGGAATATCGACACAAGGCGTTTAGGGCGCGCCTGTCCGTAGGCAAACTCAGGCAGCCCCAGGAACACAGGTGCGAGGAATGCGGCGAGGCCAGAGGTGCGCAGGAACTCGCGACGCGAGGAGGGCGTGGAGAATCGGCCGCGTGGTGTAATCATCGGCAAAGCTCCTCGCGTTAGGGCCGTTGGGTTTGGAGAAAAATCGATGACGAAACGATGCGCGCCACCGCGGCGGGAATGTCGAGCCCATCGGCGCGGGCGCCTTGAACGAGTGCGTCAATGGCGGGTTCGTCAGTGGCCCCGAGGTCGCGTCCCGCGAGGAAACGCGTGAGTTGGTTCACGAAGCATTGCGAGAAATCGGGATGCGCGGCCAGGCCACGTGCGAGCGACGCGGCATCCATGAAAGCCACAGGAGGCGCTCCAATGGGGGCGTACTCGCCCACGAGCTCTTCGGCGGGAACCACACCAGCGGGCCAAAGGCGCCCCATGGGATCGAAGGTTTCTAGGGCGAATCCCACGTTGAGAAGAGCGTGGCAGCCTGCGCAGGTGGGTGTGGCCTCCACGATGCGGAAGCGTTCTCGCAGCGATGCGCCCTCGCGCTCTGGCAGAGTCATGGCGGCCAAGCCCGTTCCTGTTGGGTAACGACGGCAGAGGAGGCGCTGGGTGATGAAGTCGCCTCGCAGCATGGGACTCCTGCCGCTCTCTTTGGCGCTCGACGCGAGCACGAGGGGGAGGGTGAGCAGCCCGATGCGCCCCGTGCCCGCAAGAGACTTCTCGCGAAAGTCGGTCCAGGGGTCGACACCCTCGTCGGGCAGCGCCATTCCATAGAGATTTGCGACGTGACGATTGACCCATGTCGTCTCAGCCAAGAGGAGGTCTGGCACTTTAGCGTTCCTGTCGAAAACCAGCCGCGTTACGAACTCTTCGACCTCCCGTCGCATGCCGCCTGCCAAAGCAGGTGGGAACGTCTCCTTGAGCGCCACCGCCTTGGCCG
>JBIKVI010000393.1:0-3551 GCA_044356935.1 Silvanigrellaceae bacterium
AGTCAATTTCGCTTGCCCGTAGGCTCCCGCAACCAGGCTGCTGATCGTGATGCCGATTTGACAACTCGCGACGTAGTCGTCGAGCTGCACCGGATCCCGGAGGATTTTGAGGAGCTTCGCGGCCTTGCGATTGCCGGACTCCGCCTCCTCCTGGACGCGCGATTTGCGCGCGCCCACGGTTGCGAACTCCGCGGCAACATAAAGCGCGTTTGCCGCGATCATTAACAAAATTATGACGACGGGAATCAGGATGCTCAAAACGGCAGGCCCCCGGGTGGCGAGTTCACGGGGTGCGCGAAGTTAGCGCAGCCCAATGCGCTAGTTTGATGGATCAGTGGCTGTCGTCAAGTGACCAAAAATGATTGTATTGTGGCGCGGAGCCGTTGATTGGGCGGCCGGTCGGGTGTGGGGAACGCGTTTCCTGCGAAGAGAAGGCGGACGCTGACTCGAGGACTCACAGCGTTCCCGCGGACTCCTTGGCCAGAGCGTCGAGCGCTTCGTTCATTTTTCCGAGCAGGGGCGCTTTGCCTTTCAGGTCGTAGGTTGATGCGAGGGCGCCCATGTCTTTGCGACCGATCCAAACCACCTTTGACGCATCCTGCCAGATGAGGATCTTCATGGGGAGTTCGATGCCGACCCTTGGGTCTTCCTGCATTAGCTGAGTTCCTACCTTGGGATTCCCAAAAAGAAACAGCCTCGTTGGGGGTAGCTCAAGTCCGGCCTTCAGCGCTGCCCCCGCGTGGTCCACTTCTGCGACCAAGCCTAGGCCCCTGGAGGCTATGGCGCTTCGCAGCCTGTCTGCCGTCTTTTCTACCGAATAGGCACTCCTGAGCGAAATCCACTCTGGCCCGCCCACCACGGCGCGCTCCGCCAACGCTGCGGCGGAACTCAAACCCAGCGCCAGTGCGAGAAGGGAAAATGAGGCGCGAACGAACTTCATCATGTTGGTACCCATTGAGGTCATGCCGAGAACACGACGGGTTGGAGCGAAAAGGACGCGTCGAAAGTCACAGGTCGGTTGACTGTCTCTTGAAGAACTCCACCGTCTGCACGAAATCGTACTGCTTGAACCTCACGTGGCATGAGACGCACGAGGGATCTCTCGGTTCAACCGACGTGTCGCGCACAAGTTTGCCGCCGACCCGCTTTGCCTGCGCGTACGACCAATCGCAGTTCTCGGGGTCGAACCCGGGAGCCTCTTTGCGCATGAAGTACACGCGGCTCGCCTGGGTGGAGGGGGTGTCTTGCGAGGAAATGACGGCCTTCGCCAAAACGGATCCCTCGGGCATTGGGTAGGTCGTCTCTGCCGCGCGCGCGTGCTCGGTGGCTGTAGGGTTGAGGTATGAACGCACGAGGATGCCGCCGTGGCCTTTGCTCTTGAACGCCTTGTCGCCATCGAGCACCGGCGTCCAATTCAAGAAGTCGATGAAGCTTTGATCGGGGAGGGGAGTGGCGGCCTCCGCGGTCGCGGCTACGATAGGAGCGCCGTCATCTTCGGCCTCGCCACACCCTTGCGCGAGCATGCCCAAGGTGATGGTGAGCGCGGCGATACGTTTGACATTCACACTGGTGTTCATTCGATGGACCTCGTGTTGGCGAGCGCACTCTATCTCCGGGGCGGAAAAGTGTTCTGCCCCCCCCCCCACTATAGTGCGCGCGCCGACCTGACCCAATGGAAACATTTCTACGCGTTAGTTTAGATTTTCTTAAAACTGGCCACATGAGTTCGCTGTCATGAAGCTCGTCTGTTGGGCTCTGTCGCGCGAGGTCATTTTGCTTGCGCGAGATCGGCGGCGAGCTTGTCGAGTGGAATCGCCAGAATCTTCTCCTTGTAGGACAAGTCGTCCACCAGCTTCGCCGCCTCCTTCGTTCTCGTGTTCGCAATGACGACCGAAAGAAGGGCCGCCATGTTCGCCTCGTCGAGTGACTTAACTCTGTATGTGATGTTGTCGACGGCATTGTGTTGGAACTCAGAGTCGATATGCCATACGAGCTCAAGAGTGTTTGGACTCGTAACGCCGCGATAAGTCATTTTATCCAGTGCCGATCGGGCGAGGTCGTTCCTCACGGCGCGCCATATCCTATCTCTAGCCGTCGCATCCGTCAGTTTCGTTCTTCTCGTAAGCCAGCTTTCGACGTCGTCTCGGTAGGACGCTATGCCCGTGGCGCTGTCGATTCCGCTTGAATTCAGGAGCTTCGGCAGACCGGATTGTGCAACGTTTCCAGGTGAAGAGGGTTGTTGCGCGCTTCCGGGTGAAGAGGGTTGCGGTTTGATTTGAAACACCGCCTGCAGCTTGGCAAGGTCACGCTCGCCCTTTCGGAGAAGCTCATCGAGCACGTCCTTCTGCCCCGGGTTCTTGACTTCCGCTGCCAACAAAAAGATCGCTGGATCAGTGACCTTTCTGTAAGCGATGGCATCCGCGGTCTCAACCTGCAAGGGTGTAGTCAACTTCTCCCTCAGCTTCGAAAGGAGGGCCTGTGTCACGAGGCCGACCAGTCGTCGTTGCCCATCGGGCTCGGCCTCCTCATGGACCCGCATGTCCACTGCGTCGGCTCTCGCCTCGGTCGCCTCGACTGGTCGGCCTCGTGACACAGGCCGAAAGGAGTTCGGCATCATGGATCTTACGGTATAGGAGCTTATCGACGAGTTGGTTCGATAGCTCGGTGCTTCCTGGAACGACTTTCGATAGGAACGCCTCGTCGAATGAACCTCGGGAGTTTATCTTGTCTAGATTCACGAGATCGTGACCAGAAGAGACGAATTTGAATCCAATCCTAAGTGTTTCGGGAAAGGATGAACCCGCGATAATGACTCCACCCGTGGCGAGCGGATTCACCACTCCCTGGATTCGGTACGACTTTTCCTCATCGGAAGTCACCAATGTCCAGGGGACTTCCATGGTGCTGTTCGTGGTGACGCCGTTGATGGTGCTCGTTCCGACAATCTCGCCCTGCCGCATCTTTTCGGGAAGGAAGTTCGTTCGTCGCCCGCATCGGATGATGGCGTAGAAACGGAAAGCCGCGACGGTTCGCACCTTCGCATCGGTCACCGAGTCGATTCGTCCCTCAAGCCCCTTGAGCTCGGATTGTAGGCGGGCATGCGCCTCGGATTCAGGCTGCTCACGCCTCGTTTTTTCGAAAGAAGCGGTCATGTTCGAAAACTCGTTGTCCCACTGAGTCAAGGCTTGGATCTGCCCCGGGGTGAGTCCGTTTTCTTGAGCGGCGTCTTGAGTCGAGAGGACGCGTTGTGCTTGTTTGCTCTTTATGCAGCCAGCATTCGCGAAGGCGCCGAGTGCGCCGAGTGCGACGAGTCCCCATGGATACATGGTCCGCGAGGTCGATTTCATGGGATCCCCTGATGAATGGAATGCGAGGAGGTGCGTGACCTACAAACGTCCATGTGGGAATCGGAGCGTACGGAGAGATCTTGAGAGAACTGCTTTTTCCATTCAGTTTGTCGAAAAGCGGGCCTGTGTCACGAGGCCGACCAGTCGAGGCGACCGAGGCGAGAGCCGACGCAGTGGACATGCGGGTCCATGAGGAGGCCGAGC
>JBIKVI010000372.1:0-4059 GCA_044356935.1 Silvanigrellaceae bacterium
TTCCAGGCGTCACGGTCACGGGCTTCGGCGAAAGTCTCGATGAGCAGGAAGCCCGTAAGAAGGTCGGCCGCGACGAGGCAGGTGCGCGCGCCGAAGAAGGTTTCGTCGAGCCCTACGACCACTGGCGTCGCTTCCTGGACCTGTTTGGCTAGAACGGCGCGCTCCTCGTCACACTCATTTACGAACGCCGTCTCGAGTGCGGTGAGCCTCTCGTGCAGGACAGGTTGGGAGGATGCGACGTAGACGTCGAGGCCCGAAAGGGCGAGGAAGCGGCGGAAGGTTGGCAGACCGACACCGGAGGCGACGCAGAAGACCAAAAGTGCGGCGTCGATGAGCTGGCGGACGAGTGCAAGACCGGCCGGAGAAAGGACGAGCGCGTCGAGCTCGTCCTTCACGCCGTTGCGTTTCCCAAGGCTGTCGAGCTCGCCGAGAGTCGAGCGTGGCAGCCCGGCCTTTTGCGCGGCGTCCCGCTGGCTCGCGCCCTCTCGGCGCGCGTCGCGATAGGCTTGCAGGGAAACGACGACCTTTGCAGAGGAATGGAGGGGGCGGGGAGACGGCGTGGCGGCTCTTGGGCTATCCTGCATGCTTCGGGCACTCCCTGTTCCTTAGGAGTTACTTTTTTCTTGGAACAGGAACGTTACCTGGGAGTGCCCTACTCCTCTACTTGCGCAACTTCCCATCACCCTTGTATCGTCAGACTGATACCGACCCTCGCCTTGGTCGGCCTCGCTACACAGGCCGACGATGTCTACTTCTTCAACGGTCCTGACGATGGAAGTTTCTACCTCTACACGAAGGCTTTCCTGAGAGGGAAAGCAGCCAAAGACATTACCGCTCAGGACATTGTGCAGAGATTCTCGAAGACCCCTGAAGCCGCTGAAATCATAAGCGGCGACATTTGGATTCAGTGGCCGATTGAAACCGGAGCAGAACTCACTGCCCTGCTCCTCTTGAAGCCGACGAAGCGCTGAAAACGAGCCCCAGGTTGCAATGTTCCTTACCGCCGGAACTCGAAGCTCTCCACCGTCTTTTCGACGAGCGCGGGCGGAAGGCCAGTGGCGGCCTCCACGGGGAACGAAAGCCGCATGAGCGTTTTGCCATCCTTCATGACGAAGGTGATGCGCCTCTCGCCGTCGAGGATCTCGAACGCCGCACGTCCGCGGAACTCCGTGGCGCGCCATGCGCCGCCCGGCTTGAGGCTACGCACATGGCGTTCGAAGGCGATGGGTGTGAGGAACGTCCTAGAGACGTCGAAGGAAATCTCGATGCTCTCGATTTCGGCGAAAGCCTCCCCAGCCCCGGTGCGCTCGAGGGCCCCCGTGGAAGTCGGCTTGGAGTTTGGCTCCGCGGATGGCCTTGGGGCCTCCGGATTGCCCACGACGTTCACGGCATCGCCGAGATCGATGACGTTCCATTCCTCCGGATACACGATGGTGAAACCATGCAGCGAGTTCTCGTAATCAACGAAACGCGCGTTTCCTAGCTCCGTGCCGGGGTACGCGGGCGCGATGACGACGGTGCCAGCCACGAGCGCGAGCGCTCGACTCACGGCCCGTGACGCGGACACGGTGCGCGCTTGTGTGAACGACATCCTTTTAGTTCTCACGACGCTCTCCTATTGTCGTCAGGGGGAAAAACTGGACCGAGAGAAAGTAAACGGACTCGTTCTTCTCGTCGGCCGAAAAAGTCTGGTTGAGTTCCCTGCGGAAGCGCTTGATGGCGTTCTTGATGTCCGCCACACGGGACAGCGGAACGGCGATGGTGAGCCCGTTGAGTTCGCGCCACTCCTTGGCCTCCTCCTCCATGGTCTTCATGGCTATTTCGCTCATCTGACGATGGATTCCCTGGATGAGGGAAGCCACCTTTCGATTGCTGATTTCGTCTCCGGAGGTGAGAAGGGGCTCGGCCTGCACATAGGCTTCCTTCTCCTTCCTAACGAAACCCAGGCGCAGGAGGAGCTCTAAGCTTTCTTTGGCCTGCGCTTCCGAGATGCGACCACGCAGCTTCGCGGCTATCCATTGAGGCTCGGGCCGGAAGCCTTCCACTGTGACGAGCTCCCGGACCGCGAGATGGTACCAGTGTTTGAGATAGTCGGCACGGCTCTCTTCGAGTTCGGCAACGCGTTTCAGGTTGCGCGCACGGAGCCGCATCAATTCCTCGCAGGAGGCTTCACGCGCGTCGACATCCTTACTCTCCTGATACGCCACCAACGCCTTGAAGTAGGTTTCCTCCTCCTTCGAGAGCCGCAGGCCCTTCACGAAGTTGGGAAGAGACTTGTCGGTAATGCGGCGGGAGCCCTCTATGACGAGCTTGAGGTAGTTTGGCGAAGCGAGACCCGCATGACGCGCGAACAGGCGAAACGAAAAGCCTTTGTTTCGGCTCTTTTGTTCCACATAATAATCGCGCAGGAAAGCACGGTAGTCTTCGAAGACGAAGAGGTTCACCACGGCACGTGTTCCTTCACAGTTCCTTCGTCGTATATGCTTTCATCGCGTTCAAGCTGCCTTGGGACAGAACTTTACCATATAGGTTTGGATTGTCATCCGCACCGAGGACAAGTCTCTTTTTGAGAACCTGCGCCGAATCTTCGGGCCGCGCAGCGGCGAGGAGGGCTGCCGCTGCCGTCACCAGTGCCGCGGCGCTCCCTGTGCCGGTTCGCATCGTGAGTTCACCGCCACGGTCGAGGCCGGCGACATCGACACCGGGCGCAGCGACGTGAACGCGCGCGCCTCCGAAGGAAGAAAAGCGGGCGAGGGCACCCGTGGAATCGGTCGCCGCGACGACCACCAGGTTGTCGGCCTCGCAGGCGGCCGGATAGGATCGTGGCCCGACCTCGAACCCGGTATTGCCCGCAGGCGCAACGACGAGAGCACTCCGGCGGCCCGGAGCGGAGCGACCGACTTCGCGAATGACCTCGCAAAGGGGCTCGCCGGCCGACGACTGAAGCGACACTTCGAGATGTATGACTCGCGCGCCTCTTGCGGAAGCATAACGCAGGCCCTTCATCGTGGCTTCGAGGCTCGTCAAGCCACTCGCGCTGAGCACACGCACGGGAATGAGACCCGCGCCTCGCACGAATCCCGCAAAAACGAGATCACCTGTGTCGTCGCGTTTCTCGCCTAACCACACGGACGAAGAAAAAGTTCCCAAGCCAAGCTTCGAGTCCGAGGGGAGGATCGAATCACCCAGGACATCGAATCCGTAAGGGTCGTCCACGTAGCCATTGCCGTCGTCATCGACGCCATTGTCCTCTCGCCCCTGCCCCGTTTCTCCACCATTGAGGACGACGGCGGAAGAGAGACTGGCAACGCGAAAGTCGATGCCCGATGACACCGAGGCTATGACCACGCCTTCGCGCGATGGGACAAGCGCCGAAAGTTCGGCCAATCCCGACGAGCGGGCATAGGCACAGCCGGAATCGTCAGTGGCCAGGACCTGGCAGCCGGCGCCGCTAGGGGACGCGTAAGTCGATACGCCCTGCGCGGTGCCGGCCGGCGCGACCAAGGCCGCGAGGAATAGGAAATAGGAGCGACTGGTTTGCATGGCGTGCGACCATCCCTACTCGTTGTCATGGGTGTACTTTCCCCACTTATAGGCTCGAACGGGATGGCGGGCAAGGGGCTCACGGGGGTCCGAACTTGGCGAGATACTTTTCCATGGAGAGCTTCTTGCGCGCGTTCCGCGTTGACATCGATCGTGTGATGCCGAAGGGCGGTCGCGCGGGCGGCCATGGCCTATCGAATTTCCCGAGGCACCAATAGATGCCAGTGTAGGAATTGGGATCGCGCCCGTCGAGGGCATATTTATTGTTCAGGTATTCCAGACGGATCAGGGCCTCCTCCGGACTTGTCGACCAAGACACGACGCCTTTGCCCCACAGCATGCGCATGTAGTTGTGGAGCGCGCCCGTGCGCGCGAGTTCGCGTTGGGCAGCGTTCCACACGGGATCGGGCGTGCGTGCATCCTCGAGTTCCGCGAGGGTCAGAGTGGACCCAGGACGCCCCATGTGCTCGACCAGGGTTTTGCGCGCCCACGCAGGCACGTGCTCCACGGAACCGA
>JBIKVI010000374.1:0-4047 GCA_044356935.1 Silvanigrellaceae bacterium
ACGACGACCTTCGAGCCGACAATGGCTTCGGCGAAGAGCTTGCGGGTCTTAGGGCCGATATCGAGACCCATGAGCCCCGCCGGAATGTGAGGGGAGTCGACTTGAATAGGCAGGGCCTTCTCGTCGAACGACTCCGCGCACATGTGGTCGACGGGCAACAGGATGCGCACGCGGCGCGCCTCGGCGGCACGCATGATGTCGGCAACGGTGGACAGCTTGTCCTCCTCGACGCGCGATTTACCGACCTCCACCCCCTGGTGCTTGAGGAAGGTGTACGCCATGGCGCCGCCCACGATGATGTTGTTGGCCAGCGTGGTGAACTTCTGCAGGATGGGCGTTTTATCGGAGACCTTCGAGCCACCGAAGATGGCGGTGACAGGCGCTTGCGGCGCGCGGAACGAGTCCTCGAGGAACTCCATTTCTTTGCGCACGAGGAATCCCGCCGCGCGGTGCGCTGCGGGGAACCGTTCTGCCACAGCGACCATGGAGGCGTCCGCGCGGTGGCAGGTGCCGAAAGCATCGTTCACGTAAAAGTCGAGGCCATCGGCGAGCGTTTCGGCGAAGCCGCGATCGCCCGCTTGCTCAGCCTTGTGGAAGCGGAGGTTCTCGAGGAGCACCATTTGACCAGGTGCGAGGTCGGTCACGATCTTCTTGAAGCCGTGCTCGATGTGGTCGGGACACAGCAGAACTTCGACCCCGAGCAGCTCGGCAAGCCGCTCGCCCACGGGCGCGAGCGAGAATTCAGGCTCGAATCCGGTGCCCTTCGGACGTCCGAGGTGCGAGCAGGCAACGACGCGCGCGCCCTTGTCGAGGAGCCATTTTATGGTGGGAATAGCCGCGCGGATGCGCGTGTCATCGCCAATTTTGCCGCCCTTGAGCGGAACGTTGAGGTCGAGGCGGAGGAACACCGATGGGCGCTCGCCCGCGGGTAGCGGAAGTTCCTCGAGCGTGCGGATTTTCGAACCTGGGAGCATGAAGCCTCTCCTTCGTGGAATGGGCCTTGAATCGGCCACCAGGAAACTCCCCGTCTCCGTGTTTGTCAATGTACGCGGTTCTATGGGAAAGTGGCCGCTCACAGACCATTCTCGAGGTCCCCATGCCGCCGTCTTCCGGGCACCGCACGCCCCCGTCGAATTCAGCGCCCCACGCGCGCCTTGCCACCGACGTCCTCGAGCGAGAGCGCGTCTACTCCATCATCCTCTCAGGGGGCTCGGGCACGCGACTCTGGCCGCTCTCCCGCAAGGCCAAACCCAAACAGTTCCTGGCCCTAGGCGGCATGGAGGAAAGCCTCCTGCAGGCATCGCTCGACCGCGTGGAGCGTGTGAGCCCACGGGAGCGCCGCTGGATCGTCACAGCGGCGGGCCAGGAGGATCTCTGCCGCGCGCAGGCGGGCGGACGCATCGACCGCGTCCTCGTGGAACCGACCGCGCGCAACACGGCGCCGGCCATAGCTTGGGCGGCGCACGAACTCCTGAAGGTCGACCCGGCCTCGTACATGGTCGTGGTCTCGAGCGACCACTCCATCCAAAATGTGCGCTCGTTCGAACAGACCCTCTCCGACGCCGTCAAGCTCGCCCGGCAAGACCTGTTCGTCACCGTGGGCATCCAGCCCACCGCACCCGCAACCGGTTTCGGCTACATCGAGTTCGGACTCCCCCTTGGTGCCGACGGGAAGATCGTTTCCCCCTCGCGCCTCGACGAGACGCCGCAGGATGCGGTGGGCTACGCCGTGCGAAGCTTCCGAGAGAAGCCCAACCTCGCCGCGGCGGAGCAGTTCTTGCGCACGGGCAAGTACCTTTGGAACGCGGGCATCTTCGTGTGGAAAACGCAGACCTTCTGGAACGCCTTTTCGCACCTTCAGCCCGAAATGGCGCGCATCATTTCGCACGCCACGCCCGAAACCCTGGCGGCCGATTACGCGCGCCTCGAGAACGTGCCCATCGACATCGCCTTCATCGAACAGACGAGCCACGTGGCCTGCGTTCCCGCGCGTTTCGATTGGAACGACGTGGGCAGCTGGGCGGCCGTGCGCGAGTGCTTCGCGCAGGACGCCGAGGGCAACAGCGTTTCGGGCGACGTGTATCTCCAGGACACGCGCGGATCGGTTGTCCACTCCACGGGCCCCATGGTGGCGGCCATCGGTGTGGAGGGCCTGTGCGTGGTGGCTACCGGCGACGCCGTGCTCGTCATGCCGCTCGATCGCAGCCAGGACGTCAAGCGCGTCATCGCCCACCTCGAACAAAACAAGCGATTCAACCTGCTTTAACACGCATACGCAGACATCCGCAGACCTGCGCAGACCTGCGCAGACGTGCGCAGACATCCTCAGCCCTCCGCGGCAAATGAAGGAAACAAACATGACGACTCCCGAGAAGGCCCTGCTCGTCGCGGCCCGAGGCGGCAAGCCCGCGCGCACCCCACTGTGGCTCATGCGCCAAGCTGGGCGTTACCTTCCTGAATACCGCGCCATCCGTGAAAAGCACCCTACCCTCACCATGTTCACCACGCCCACTATCGCAGCCGACATCACCTTGCAGCCGCTGCGTCGATTCGATCTCGACGCGGCCATCGTCTACGCCGACATCCTGCTCATCCCGCATGCGCTCGGCCTTGGCCTCAACTTCGTGGCCGGCGAAGGTCCGAAGTTCGAGCGGACGATCCGCACGCGCGAGGACGTCGAGTGGCTGCGCCGGCAGGCGGCCGACCCCGACGCCATCGTCGCCCGGTGCGGCTACCTCGCCGAGACGCTCTCTCGGGTGAAATCGGGATTGGCGGCGCACCAAACGCTCATCGGCTTTTGCGGCGCGCCCTGGACCGTGGCGAGCTACATGATCGAAGGCGGCTCCGCCCACGGCGAGTTCTTCCACAGCAAGATGCTCATGCTGAGAGAGCCGGCCCTGTTCGCCGAGCTCATGGACGTGGTCACCGACATCTCCATCCGTTACCTCCGCATGCAGGTCGATGCCGGCGCCGAAGTCTTGCAGGTGTTCGAGAGCTGGGGAGGGGCGCTCACGCCCCATCAGTACGCCACCTTCTGCGCGCCCTACGCGGCCCGGATCACCGAGGCCCTGCGTCCATCGGTGCCCGTCATCCATTTCGTGGGGGAGTCGGCTGGGCTTCTCGAACCGGTGCTCGATGTTCCTTGCGATGTGTTCGGCGTGGACTGGCGGCAGGATTTGGCCCTGGTGCGCAAGCATCCCGCGTTGGGCGCGCGCGCGCTGCAAGGCAACCTCGATCCGCTCCTGCTGTTCGCCCCCTTCGACGTCCTCGAGGCGCGGGTGGCAGCCACACTCGAGGCGGGCGTGCCGCACCCCGGCGGCTTCATCTTCAACCTCGGCCACGGCATCCGGCAAACCACGCCCGTGGAGGCAGTGGGGTTCGTAGTCGATCTCGTGCACGGGTGGAGAGGGTAAGGAAACATTTCAGCTGGGCTTGGAAGGTGTTGCACGAATGGAACAGCGCTGAGAATTAAGTTTACTGCAAAGCGATCCGATACTCCCCAGGTGTGCTGATCACCCCACCCCGAGGGCCCTCATGAAGCTGAGCTCTTTCGTTGTCGCAGGACTCCTCTTCTTTTCCCCTGGCTGCAACGAAAACGCGAGTTCGGTCGCGTCTATCCCCAGCGGGCAGAATTCGACCGAACCGGCGTGCATCGTTCCAGAGCTGAGCTATTCCTGGAACGATAGCACTCGCTTCGCCTACGAAATCGTTCCCGTGGCGGGGAGCGATTACCAAGGCTTTCAGGTCACGGTAAGCAGCGTGGTTAGGAATGAGGCGGATCGCACGTACAGGAAGGACGGCAAAACTTCAGCGGTTTTCCTGCTGAAGCAGGTCTCCTCCAACACAGCCCCGAGTTCGCCCGCCCAGCCCGTTCCGATGATATTCCAAGAAGCCGACCCGTCGAAACGCAACATCCGCATCATCGATGATGAGCCCCATGTGAACCGCACACTCGAGCGCCTTACTCTCGAACATCGGGAAGCAGAGAACGACGCTGAGCCAAAGGTCAGAACTCTCGTGTCATGCGAGCCCAGGATGGTGGATGAG
>JBIKVI010000376.1:0-4024 GCA_044356935.1 Silvanigrellaceae bacterium
TTCTCCGCCTTTTGGAGCTCGATGTTCTTTTCGCGCTGAAACTTCTCGTGATCGCGGGCCTCGCGAACGGCGAGTTCCTTAGCCTCCCGGAGTGCGTCCTTGACCATGTCGTCGGCCTCGCGCCGCGCCTCGGCCAAACGACGCTCGGCCTCTTGCTTCTGCGCCTCGAACTCGCGCGTCTTGGCGCGCATGTTCATGAGGTACACGGCCATGAAAACCAGGGCGGCCACGAGGAGCCCCAAAGCCGCGATAAGCGCAAATTCCATCAATCCCATTGCGTGTGGACCTCGACGTCGAACGGTGGCGGTGGCGGTGGCGACTGCGTCACTACCTGCCATAAATTTAAGCGTATTAAAGAACAATTCCGACGGACTTGTCTCCGGGAGCTTAGAACATCAGATGCCCGCGCGCCATGGGCGCCAGTCGGCCGCTGCGCCAACCCCGAGGGCCCGCCATGCTGGAGCCTGGTGGCCACCGCCGTCTCGAGCGCGGCCGCGCTGCTCCTCTCGCCGGGAGGGCCCCTCGGCCAAGCCGCCACCGGGCGCACCGTGCTGAGCATCTGGATCGTCGTCAAAATAATGCACGTGACGTTGTTGGCGTGGGGGGCCTGGCGGGGGCGCCGGTCGCGTCTCGGAGCTCCACGCCCCCGCTGAAATTCCCGGAAGGAGCTGCAGTCCGCGATTGGGGCTAGGAGTTTAGCATCGCCAAACAAATCGCGGCCAGTGTGCAGATCACCGGACTGCGTTCCGTCGGTGGGCGGAATCTGCCGACCGACGGAACGCTGTCAATGGGTTGAGAGGGGGCCAAAGTCCGCAAAGGACAGTTTGGTACCTTAGACTGGGGATTCGAAGTCGTCTTCGTGGGAAAGGAGACGATGGAACTCAATTGAAAGTGGACCACGATGACATTTTCTTCGCTGTTGTTTCCTTTCTTCTTGGCCATCGCATTCGCATTCTGCGGCTGCATCAAGTCCAAAGTCGACTCTCAGAAGCTCAATTATAATCAAACCTCTCGCGAAAAAGTCCTCTTGGTGAGCGCGGAGCAAACGGGAGTCTTCAACACCGGCGGCCTAGGACACACGGTGGCAAGTCTGGCGCAGGCCCTGGAGCAAGGAGGAATCGATACCGACGTCCTGATGCCATTTTACTCAGAAATCACGCCGACCATTCGAAACACAGCGCATAGAACTTCTCAGTCTTTCACAGTGACGCTCAACGCCTTGCCGGGTCGCCAGGGAGAAGCGACGTTCACCTTCGACCTCTACGCCCACGACAATCCGCAATCCGGCGTGCGCACCTGGCTTCTCAAGCACGAGGGCAATGGAACGCAAGGTGGGCTGTTCGACAACACGCCACGGCCGGGCGAAGCGAGGCGGTACACGAATCAAGACGAAGGCGAAGCCTTCTTGGCATTCAATGAAGCCGCAGCGCAGTTCGTTGACAAGCATGAACACACCATCGTCAATATCCACGACTGGCATGCTGGATTCGTCAGAAATGGCGTAAAGGATCGCACAAAACGATTCCTGCTGACCATCAGCAACATGGGTTATCAGGGGCTTTTTGAGGGCAGCCTTGCCGGGCGCGCCGGAATGGGGCCAGATGACTTTCTGAAGACGACAGAGTTCTACGGGAAGTTCAATTTCCTGAAGCACGGCATTACGACCTCCGACATGGTCCTTACTGTTGCGCCCAACTACCTCCGCGAGATCGCCACAGCCCGCTTCGGCAGCGGCCTTGAAGGCCTTGTCCAGCAAACCGCTCGCGAGTTCCGAATCTCCGCCATCCTCAACGGAACCGACGTGGAGAGTTGGAATCCACAGCGGCAATTCCACAAAAGCATCGTGCACACATTCCATCCCGAGGACCTTTCTGGGAAGGCGAAAGGAAAAGCACTGCTTCAAGCTGAACTCGGCTTGAGGATCTCTGAGCGCACTCCGCTCGTCTGCATGACATCACGCATTGCCGACCAGAAAGGCTATGCCTACCTCACCGAAGCCCTCGCCACCGTTGCGCAGAGGCGTGATGTCCAATTCGTCATCCTTGGAGACGGCGAGCCGCGTTATCTTGCGAAGGTCGAAGAGTTGGCTAAGAACTTTCCTGGCAAAGTCGTTCACAAGGCTTTCGACGCCGACCTGGAGAAGACCCTCACGGCCTACTCCGACTTCTTCATCAACACACCTTGGTATGAGCCGAGCGGCACCAACCAACTGTTCGCCATGAAGAACGGCACCATCCCCATCGTATCGCGCGTGGGCGGCTTAGCGGACTTCGTGGAGCACAAGGTTACGGGCTTCCTCGCCGACATCGCCGTGGAACCCGACCTGGTCACCACCGACATCGATGCAACGCGTGCCAACGTCGCCGAGATGATTGGCAGCGCACTGGACGCCTACGACAAGGATCCCGCCGGCATCATGAAGATGCGCGTGGCGGCCATGAAGCAAGACAACTCATGGTCCACACGCGTGGAACTTTACAAAAAGCTATTCAAGTTCATGCACGACGGTGGCCCTGCCACACTTCAAAAAGCGAACCCGGAAACTTCGAGCATCGCCCTCGGCCTAGAGGAGATGTTGAGGCGAGGGGAAAAATCGAACCTCAAAGGTATCGGCAATTGACCAGCGCGCCGGGTGCCAACAAGGGCACGCACCAAGACTCACGCGTCCTCGTTGACCTTCTTCTGCAAAGAGAGTTTCGAATGAAATCGAGCTTGGTATTGGGTTGCATCGGCGCGTCTTTGCTCTTCATCGCTAAGACTATGGGGCACCGAAATGGACGAGAGAGAACTCTTGATGGATCGCTTGCCCGAGTCCGACCCGACTTATGGAGGACTGGAAAAATGGCTCGATGAGAGTGAAAAGGAAGTCCTGCAGACGAGACTGCCCCGTTTCGATCGAACGACGGCGTGGGCTCTGTCTCTGAGACATGATCCGAACGTATCGGACATTCGGCTGGTTCCGCTTGCGCCCGCGGAGAGTTTGGTTGATCACGTTCGCCGTTCAGTCTTGAAGGCGGGCCGGACAACCCACTCCCACCTTCCCCCCGATGATCTTTGGAAACGGATCGAGGGTGTGGGCGTCGGTCGTAGAGCCGCCAAGTCGAGGCGGTCGAGGGGGCGACCCGACGCAGCATACTCAAGGGTATGTGAGGAGGGCGCCCCTGAAGACCAACGAAGAATTGGCGGCTCTGCGAACGACGCCAGGGTGTGACTGACTTGAAGCACAAGGTTGGTGGCACCGACTGCGTCTCTTGCCATATCGCAACGTCATACGCGCTGAACAAGTTATACCTGCGCCTGCTAATGGCGAAGAATGGATGGCGAGGCAAAGCCGCTTCCGGTGTCTATCCAGTCCTCGACCTGTTTAACATGAGGCAGTTTGGGTACTATCTTCATTTACCAGCGATCAGCGCTGTGAAACAAAAGAGGGCTGAATCTGAGGCCGAGATTTTCAATCGGATGTGGTGATTCACCGGCTCATGGCTGGGTGTTGCCGCTGATTCCGAGCTCGTGACGAAGGCATTCCGCGCTCAACGACGTGGTGCTGCTTTCGCGGACGAATCCCCTAGATCGGAAACGGGTTCGTCGTCGGAGGGATCGTCTCCAAGCAACACTGCGACTTCGACCTCCGTTGCTCCGAACGGCGGGATCCGGACCTTTCCGTCTTCACGAAACAGGCTGTGCTTCAGCACATAACCTTTGTCCGTCCACTCGAACACGAGCACGTTGGAACTTGGAACATCGATGCGCCAGTACCAGGGCACCTCGGCCGCATGCAGGATGCGAGGCACGTCGACGGTATCCTTACGCAACGTCGACACCGTCACCTCGCAAACCCAGTCAGGGCGAATGCGCACGGGAAAGCCCGAAGGCCTCTGGGGGACGCGATCGCGGCGCCATCCAAGGATGTCGGGGCAAAGTACGTCCTGACCGAATTCGACATGCACGTTCGTGTTGATCCACCAGCCACCCGTTCCGTCGGAACGCTGCGTGCGGTTGAATCTCCGGAGAAGTTCGGAAGCCG
>JBIKVI010000375.1:0-4024 GCA_044356935.1 Silvanigrellaceae bacterium
TACCGCTATTTGGATAAAGCAGGCGCACCTCTTGGCCGCAAAAAATTGTCTGCTTTACTGAACCGCCCACGACAGCTGGATCACAGTGAAGAAAATGTTAGGCAGGATCTCGGCGCTCAGAGGAAACACGTTGTCTCACCACCGGAGGTTCGGAGTGTTGGACGGCTCGCGCCCGGGATGCACGATGGCTTCCGCACGACGTTGTAAGCCTGCTGCAGTCTTAATTCCATGCCACATTCCTTCGCCCGGCCCGCGAATCGAATTTCCCGGCTCATGGGTGGCAGCTCGAGGTCAGCTGGCAGCGCGTGGGTTTTGCGAAAGTCGAAGACGTGCGTTGCGGCCGCGAGTGCGTCTGCTGGCGCAACACTATGGCGCCGGATGAAGAGCACCATGTCAATGAGGTCCTTGTCCCGAGTGTTCTCTTTGTCCCGCGGGATCGCATAGGCGTGGAGCTTCTCGGCGAAGTGCTGCGCGGCGCGGATAGCGTCTACCCCCTCCGTGGCAACAGGGAGGCTCCCCATCAGCGCGCGCGCCGCGATGTGACCGGGGGTGAGAGATTCCACCCCTTCCCACAGCGCATCCCCGATGACGACATGCATCTGGAACGCCTCAAAGTTCTTCTGCGCGAGCTTGGCGGCGACACGAATAGTCACGCCACTCGCGCCTCCCTGGGCGGAAATGCTTAAAACTGGCCCTGTTGGCGTCACCTAGTCCCATCGTATCCCCGGCAGTTTCCAAGGGAATCTTTCCCCCTGCTTACCGGTTTCTTGAGTTAGCGGGATACTCTCATGATTCCCGTAGGCTGTAGCAGGCCAGGTGAAGGCAGCAGGACCAGTTCTTACGATGAATCTCTTTAGGCGTCGTTCGTCGATCCGCCAGGTCGAGGCGGTCGAGGCGGTGGCAAGCCCTACATCCCTTCGAGGAGAGGCCATCTGCACGAGGAGTCAGACTAGGTAAGCTCCTGAAATCAGAGCATGTATCCGAGAAACTCTCGGGTTTCTCCCCAATGTTCCGATTCCACCAGATAGCCAATCAGGGGAGTTCCAAATGACTTTGCCGATCATGTTGCTCTTTGTGGGGGTCTTGGCTCCGCTTCTCGGGAGTTATGGCTGTGCGAAAGAGGAGCGTGTGCCGGCAGCCGCCGCTTCGCAGCCCGTTGGGCACAAAAAAGTACGCATCCACTTCGACGCAGGGGACGACGCAATGTCCCTGCAGGGCTCGGCCCTTTCTCACGCCTTCATCGGCTTCGGAGCCTGGAGGGACGGCAAGCCCGAAGTCGCCCTCAATCTGGCACCAGGCACGAACGAACTTCTCGTTCCGACAGGCGCAATCGACCTCCGTGCAACTCTGATTTCCTTCGACGGCCCGGATGCTTACTTGGCTCGTGCGACCTCGAACGTCGAAGTCGGATCCGCGACGGATGAACTCGAAGTTCGTTTCGGGAGCTATCGCCGCGTCGATCCCCGTCCTATTTTCGGTCTCATTTACCTCAACGACACGGTGCCGGCAGATGGTTACGAGTTGGCGTTCGTAGACCCGCACTCCGGAGCAGAGCTGACCCTGCCGCAGGATGCGGGCGCTCGCACAGACGCACGCGGCGTGTTTGCCCTCAAGGAATTCCTCGGAGGCGAAAATGTGCGCTTGAGGGTCAAGGGATCTAACGTAACTCGTGACCTCGTCTTGCCGCTCTCCGCCAAGGCCCAGGAGGGACACATTCCCCTCCCCTTCGTGAACCTCCAGGGAAAAGCGCTCCAAAGCCCGTTTGCCATCGACTTCAATTTGCTCAAGGGCGCGAAGGGAGACAAGGGAGACAAGGGAGATCCTGGAGCGGGTGGATTCGGATCCGGCCTGTTGGTGGAAAGCGAGCCCGCTGGCCCCAACTGCGCTCTGGGGGGCACGCGTATCAGCCGCTGGAGGCAAGCCCCAGGAACAGCATCGGCCACTTTCAGCGCCACTTCGGGCTCGAGCGATCTCGCGGTTTCCTACGTGTGCACCATTGCCGCTGCCCCTGTCGCCTCGATTCCCAAAATCTACCAGAACGGAATCGAGCTTGGCCGATTCGTGAACAATGGCCCGCGTGTTTATGGGGTCATCGACGGGGTTCATGTGCCACTGCGGCCTGACCTCAGCCCCGACACCTACGTGGTCGGTCACTCCGTGAGCACGGTATTCGAGCACCAATTGGATCCTAAAGAGCCGGCATTGCTCTTCGATGGTCCCAACTGCCAAGGGACTCCCTACATCCTCGGAAACACCTGGCTTGCGCATCTCGGACCGGCAGGGTCGGTGCTAAGAGCTGTGGACGTCTCTTCATCAGCTGCCAAGACGTCGGTTCTGCTTCTCAGCGGATGGCAGAAGGGAAGCTGCAAGAACCAGGAAATCCGTAGCCAGTGGTTCTCGGTGACTCGATTCGGTGAGGGACTTGCATTTGGTTTCGGTGGGTTCGACGCAGCCGCGAAATTCATCGCACCAAACGGATCCGCGACGGAAAAGCTCGTTGGCATCGATGTTCCATTTACACCTTCCAATGCAGAATACGCCGTGTCCGGACAAAACATCGTCGTTCTCGCTTCAGAAGCCCAGTCATTTGACATGATGACGCGTCACCTTTTTCGAAGCACCAATGGCGGGGTAACGTGGGCGCGACTCGGGCTACGGGATCCTCAAGGAGCTCCACTGCCGCAGGGCTGGATTTCCTTCCTGCGCGACTCTGGAAACGGAGTCATGCTGTTGAGACAGGAGCATGGTTGGAACGTGTCTGAAAACGGCGGCCAAAGTTGGACACAGCGAGCCGGTCCATCGAACCATTACCAACCGGCTGTAGATGAACTCAACAACATCGCATACGCGTCAAATGGCAACGAGGTCGCATCCCTGGATCTCAATGCAGGTGCAGCGTCTGGATTGACGACGATTTCCCTTCCGGTGGCGAACGTGGGGAACTTGCTCGCTGGCAATGCGGCCTTAATCTACTCGAGTTATGATGGGGGGGTTACAAACTGGTATTCGCACTCAGCTGGAACCTCCACACTCCTTCCCACATTCCCGGCCTTCGACGTCATGGCATGCCGCGGGGTTCTCTACTCTGCTGAGTTTGGGCCGCCCGCCATCGTAAAGAGTTCCACCAACAACGGAGCAACCTGGACTACCCTCCCTGGTGTGGAAAGCAGCGAAGCGAATGGAGGATTCGGAGTCTCGTGCAACGCAACTTCAGCGATGGTGACCATCCGTTCAAAGACATTCCGTTCTACCGGAGCATCCTGGACGCTGGTTGACTCGACTCCCAACGTGAGCAAGGCCCTCCCTGTAAGGCCTCTCGCGCTTCCAGCGGCCTTGGGCGGGAACCTCGGCAGGATGTCCACGCTTCCCTGAAGACCAAAAGAGAACGCGACTCGGAGTTTAAGGTGGCCCCGTAGTCAAAAAAAAACCCCGCAGAGCGGCGAGCGCCCTGCGGGGTATTCACACTGAGCGCCTGTCGATACGACAATCACGCCCGCGTGCGGGGACCTTACGAGATCACGTCGGAAACGGTACCAGCGCCAACCGTACGGCCGCCTTCGCGGATAGCGAAGCGGAGGCCCTTTTCCATGGCGACCGGGGTGATGAGTTCCACCTCGATTTCCACGTTGTCGCCAGGCATGACCATTTCAACGTTCGCAGGCAGTTCCACGACGCCCGTCACGTCAGTCGTGCGGAAGTAGAACTGGGGACGGTAGCCCTTGAAGAAGGGCTTGTGGCGGCCGCCTTCTTCCTTGTTGAGGACGTACACCGAAGCCTTGAACTTCTTGAACGGCTTGATGGAGCCGGGCTTGGCAAGGACCTGGCCGCGCTCCACGTCTTCGCGCTTCGTACCACGGAGGAGCACGCCGACGTTGTCGCCTGCTTGGCCCTGGTCGAGGAGCTTGCGGAACATTTCGACGCCGGTACAGGTCGTTTTGGTCGTAGGACGGATGCCCACGATTTCGATTTCTTCGCCGACCTTGACGATGCCCTGCTCGATACGGCCCGTGACCACGGTTCCGCG
>JBIKVI010000104.1:0-14014 GCA_044356935.1 Silvanigrellaceae bacterium
TCGTAATTGAAGAGTGTGCGGCCTCGTTGAGGTTCTGTGTTGCGGATAACCGCTTGGTGAATATTTAAATGGGCTTGACCACTCCGATTTGCGTAACAATTTGCGGGGAGTTGTTCAGCCAATTGCTCGTCTTGCACATCAACAAGTCTACTCTCTACATCGAGCCAGATATATCGCTGGCTCAAATCCCGACTGCCGTATGACTCCAAAAATTCCGTCAAACTAAACCCCATAGCTCCGTTCACTGCGTGGAGTCGCACGGCAATTTTATGGGGAGTGACATCTGGCATCGGCTCGAGTCTCAGAACTCGGGCGACCAAATAATCCAGAACATACAATCCCGATTTCACGCTAGTATCGTGATAAGATTGTGGCGCGCCACACTCCACCAAGTCACCGCCGTTGCCAACAATTGTCGATGATGCGTGTGCGGTGCGATAAAGCATCAGCACCCCCACCAAAACAACATTCATTTGCCAATGACGCTTGAAGAAATTAAGCATTTCATCTCCTACCAACTCTATGTGGCGAAAAGCAATTGACCATACTCTAGACAACTTTTACATAGGCATCTTGAGGGATCTAACATGCATCAAAAAGGTATTCAATGTAATCCCGTCGATTCTCATAAGCACTCCTTTCCTGATTATCGCTTGTTGCTTGTGCACGAATATGAGAGGCGAACAGCCAGAAATCCAGCATATTCCTTGAATGCTTTTGCGGGTTCTCTGGGTGCATCAACTCCTTTTGTTTGCCAGATTCTGAATGGGAAGCGCAATTTGAGCAAGGCAAAAGCAATCGCCATTTTAGCGAGATTAGCTTGGCCTCATCAAAAAAAGGTACTATTTCTAAAATTGATTGAAGCATCCGGAAAGATACCTCTTGGCAAGCACTCAGACCTAATCCAAGAGATTGGTCATTTGCTTGAAACACAAGAGGTCGAGAGCATGGATGAGTTGGCATTCCATGCAACTTCCCAATGGTACGACTACGCTATTCTAGCATTAGTGACTTGTGAAAACTTTGTAGCCGATACAGCGTGGATAGCCAAACGTCTTGCGCTTGACTCATTTTTGGTCGAATCGTCTATTCATAGGCTGACAAAAGTGGGATTTTTAAGTAAAGATGTGTCAAAAAATGGTTACGTGTCATACGCGCGCCAAAAAGAAAAACAAGCGTACTGGCCCCAAAATGCATCTGCGGCTGTGCGCAGTTTTCACAAACAGCATTTCGAACAGGCTGCCAAATCTCTCGACAGTGTGACTCTTGAGCGGCGAGAGTTTCTAGGCATCACGTTTTCGATTTCTGAAGAGAATCTACCAAGATTGAAAGAGATGATGCGCAGTTTTGTTTTAAGTCTCCATTCCGTTGCTGAGGATGCGCGTCATAGCGAAGTGTATCACCTTGGTATGCAGCTATATCCACTCACGACCACCGGCTAGCAAATGTCTGCAAATGGTATCTGTCCACCTCTCTTGAGAACACGCCACCATCGTGCGAAACACGCATTGAGCACGACCAGCAGGTTGGCTTTGGTTCAGAATTACTTAATAATTTGGAGATTGTGATATGAGATATCTTTTCAACGCATTGCTCGCTTCAGTCTCAACACTCGCCGCAGGTCAAGCTTATGCTGTCAGTTTCGAGTGCACAGCCGGTACAACAGAAGATTCCTTTAAACTTAAAACAACCACACGCATTGCTGGGGGGATGTACATACCACTTCTTCAGGCCACCCTCTGGCGCAATGGAGTAGAAATCGCAAATATTGCGGAAAAATCCTCTGGTTTCACTGAATACTTCGATGTTTACACTATCCCTAACTCGCGAGCATTGGAGCCAGCATGGCTGCATTTAGAGCAAGGAGATGGATTTAGGAAACCAAAATATCTCTATTTTTTGAACGAAAGGATTCCGAATCTCAATTGCCGTGAGGTTAAGAGTACTCCTGTAAGCGTACGCTGCGATTCCTGGGATGCTAAATCTGAATACGCAGTTATTGTTGATGGTTCCAAGAACGATAGTGGCTCTGTAACGGCACGTTTGTACGGAGTTTATCGCGCCGGTGGCACCAACGACAAACTCTTGGGCACTGCAACAATTCAATCGGCTTCAAGTGACAGAATCGTTATTGACAATCTGAACGAGATTGCACGCGAACAAGGGATCAACGACGTTTATTTGACCATAAATCCAGAGACCGGTGTCACGAAACCTGTTGATTTGGTGGTAAATGGCAAACCCATCTTCCGCACCATGTGCGATCAGTGGTAAGCTGTATTCCCCCTTGACGGCATTTTCTCGGTAGAAGTTTGCACGAAATACATTCCTTGCGTACACGCAGCAGCCGCGCATGACAGTGCGCCCATCCAGAAGATGTTCATGAACGCTCATCAATAGGATTGTTCATGAGCGCTACGAGTCTGGATGAGCTGGATGCGGGGGTTCAAAGATCCCCTGTCTGGCGCTGTGTTCGTATTTCGGAGTCGATCATTCACTTCGTTGAAGCTCCGCGTCTGGGATGGACAAGGGATTTGGTGTTTGCACAAAAGGCTTCGCTCTGGAAAACTCAAGACGTGGCGGCGCAACGGTGCGGTACTTTCGTCGCTCAACTGGGCGCAGGCGTTTCGCCCTCCTCCCCGTCGGCACCTGCCGAGGCCGCCCCGGACGGTTTAGGTAGATGCACACCTCGATGCCGTGGAGCCCGCCCAACTGCGTTTCCATGAGCGGACGCACCGCGTCCCAGGGCAATCCGCCGTTTCCGCAACCGAGCGCGCGCATTGCGGTCTTGCAGATCCCAGGCACTCCATGATGCGCCTCGAGCCATGCCATGCCTGAGCCAAAGTAACACGACGAGGTATGGCTACACTGCTTTCTTGTGTCGCCCGCGAAGGATTAAAGCCTCTGTGTTTACAGCCAAACAGCAGGCCGAGGGCGCAGGCCAAACTGAATTGTGCTTTCATCAACTCCGAACCTCCTTCGCCTTGCCAAAAATCTTTCGGGCATGAGCCCCAAGACTTCAAAGAACCACAGCGACCGAACACTCTTCAAGAGAACCCCTAACTCTTCAATTCGCCAGGCGTCGTTAGCTACTTAAACGTGTCCTTTGGCCTGTGTCGTTGCCGCAAGAGATACATCAGTGGTGTCTTTTTCGGGCGTCGTTCGTCCAGACGACTTCCTGCATGCGCTCTCGACGGAGACAACACAGGAACTGGGAAGTTTCTGGATCACAGTGATCACTTGCGCGCGCTTCTACCCACGCAGGTGGGACTTTCATCGACCTCGGTCATGCCTCGAAATGACGCACCTACCGAAAAGATTCGAAGGCGAGTGGGCTTCTCGACGCATCGAGGAACACATGAACCAGGGAGACGCCCTGGCTCTGAGCCCAGCCTCGTTACAGTTACCTTCACCCATCATTGTCTTTATAGGTGACCAAAAAAGACAACTAAACAGAGGAGCACTTTTTTCCCTCCTTCCAATTTGACAGTCGCTCACGGGCTCCGATACGGTAAACATCAACAGTGAAACTTTCTCGTATTGAACGAAACAAAGAAGGTCACTGATACGGTGACCTTCTTTGTTTCGTGACCTTAACAGTCACTTTGTAGTGCACCTAAGAAGTTAACTTTTGACGCACGGGAGACGTCGCATGAATGTTGTGAGCTTTGATTGTGGCAGCAGCTACTCGAAAATTTACTCTGGGCCGGATTCGAAATGCACTGTTCCTACGCACCATAAACTCCTCGCTACCAGCAGCATCGCCCCCGACCAAGAAGCCGATATCATCTGGATCGACGAAAAGCCGTACCTGGTGGGTCACGACGCCATGAGCAACGAGCTACTTGGAAATCTGGATCCACGAATTGATGCTTCTTTTCATGGCAGCCACGATCAATACGTGCATATGTGTTTCCTCCTCAACAAGATTGAAGCACACCTTCAGAAGCCTGACACCCTCATCGTATCGCTCCCGTTTTCTGAAACTCGCGACCGAAACCTCGTCGAAAAAATCCGTTCACGAAACACGTTCAAGTGGCGCATTGCGGGGGAGGAACGAAAGGTCACCTTCCGCAAGGTCAACGTCGTTCCGCAGGGCGTTGGCGCGTTGGTAAAAACACGGCTTCAGAACGACCCTTCGTTTCCCATCGTGGCTATTGCCGACATTGGCTCTTGCACCACAGATGTTCCCGTCCTCATGTGGCACGATGACAAAGAAGCGCACGTCTACAATTCTGAGGCCTCATTTAGCGATCGCGAACTGAATACCAATCTTGCCGTGCGCATCATTCGTCAAAAGCTAAAAGGCCTCCCAGGTTGCGGAGATCGCGAATTCGCATATCACGATATCGTGTCCATGATGCGTCGCAATCGCTACATTGTCGTCAATGGTTCAAGTACGTTCCAAGAAGACCGCATAAAGCCCATATTCGACGAGGCAAAAAAAGAGTTCACGCGGATGTTCGAAGCCGCGCTCATTCGTCGACTTAAGCCAGAACTTTGGGCGACCATCGATAAGCTCGTGATTGCTGGCGGCGGAGTCTACTTCATAGACAAGCAACTCTGGGAGTATGAAGACCGCAGCATCTTCCTCGATGAATGGGCCAACGCCGTCGGACAATGGGAAGCTCTCAACTAATACTGGAGATCAACTCATGGAAGACGAAAAGCGCGCCGCGAAGTTGCACCGATTGACGGCGGTTCTCGACCCTGAAATCCCTTCCGAACTCGAACTTTTTCAAGCAACTCGATCGCTGAAAAAGGGGCACGTAAAGGAAGTCATTCTTGCCCTTTTTCAAGAGCATTTCGACCTCCGAGGCGATCTCAAACCTCAGGTTTCACGCTATCTCGATGCACGAAGAAGAGGTGCAGGTAGTTACCTTGATGAAAACAGACCCCGCGTTCAATCTGAAGTGACTCATCTTCCTGCTCTCATTCCTGCGAAATCAGGTTTAGAAGTTGAGGACATTCCGTTGATTTCCGAACGCACGTCTCCGCTGGAACCACTCTTCATCCACGAAAGAACAGCGGTCACAGAATCGAAAATCGACGCAAGCATGGATACAAGCGTTACGGCAAAAGGGTCGGAGGCCGACGAACCTGGTCTCAAGTGGGAACGCCCCCAACCCAAGAGAAGCATTGCAAACCTCATCTTTTGAGCGAGCGGCCTGATTGCCGATCGGGCCTTTTTGCCTTGCCAACGAAACACGCGCCTCCGCCATTTGGAAGCGGGGCCTTGGTCCAAACCCCTCCTGTAATTTGTGAAGTCAGAGTGGATCGACGGCTTCCGCGAAGAATTCTGCTACCGCAAGGCTTCGAAGCTTTCCGGTTGGGGAAGTTCCGAACTCGTGGGCATCAACTTCTGCGGTAAAACGCTCTGATTTTGCACTCAGCGCGGTCTAGAAGTTGAAGCCACGAGAGGGTGAAGTCCGCCCCCCTCGTGGCTTCAATCGCGAGCACCACCGTAAGCCCGCGCAATAGCGTCGCGCACCGACTCGAGTTTATCGGGAGCGCTCACGGCAACCAACAGGGTGTCATCGCCCGCCACCGACCCCACGATATGCGCGAATCCGTCGGCATCTAGTTGGAAGCCAACCGCGTGTGCATGCCCAGGGGCGGTGCGGATAACGACAAGATTGGGAGGAGACAAAAGAACAGCCTCGACGGGCGAGCCACCGCCTGTCCGCGCCCAACGACCCTGTCGGGGTTGTGAATACCTGCCGCGCACTTTGATGACACCTAGACGCTTGAGGTGCCGCGAAAGCGTGGACTGTGTGACGACGTGGCCGCGCATCGCAAGGCGCGCAAGGAGCGTCTTCTGTTCGCAAAGTTCTTCGGTTTCGAGGATTTGCAGAAGCATTTCGTCGAGAGTCATCGAAGGCTCCGTTCTCAGCTGAAACAAAGCTATGCATATATGCGCATATTCTCGCATTTGTTGCACGCGGAAAACGGGAGTGTCAAGGTCCCGCCTCCCGCGAGGACTTTGGAGATACCCAACACCTGGCGCGGCATATGGAGGAGAAGCTATGAGCCAGCTCTGGAAGAGCCCACTCAATTCCGGCCTGCACCCTACCCTGCACACGCTCAACGCGAGCATCGGGTTCGACTTCCGCTTGTGGAAACAGGACATCGCCGGCTCCAGGGCCCACGTGGGCATGCTCGCCCATGTCGGTCTCCTGTCCCAGGACGATGCGCACCGCCTGCACGAGGGGCTCGACGCCCTCGAAGCGGATATCGCAGCCGGACGCGTGTCGCCGGATCCCAACGACGAAGACGTCCACGCATTCGTAGAGCGCGAACTCGTGGCTCGCGTCGGCGCGCTTGGCTCCAACATCCACATGGCGCGTTCGCGCAACGAACAGGTCTTGCTCGACGTGTTTCTTTGGCTGCGCGACGAGGCCACCGCGCTCAAAACATCCCTCGACGCCTGCCTCGAGGGTCTGGCGCGCTTGGAACGCGCCGCAGGCAACGCATACATGCCCTCCTATACCCACCTGCGGCGTGCACAGCCTGTGAGCGTGGCGCGGGTTTGGGCCGCGCACTCTGCGCTTTGGCGCGCCTCTCGCGAGCGCCTCGCGCGCTTTATCGTCGATGTTTCTGAGGAGTGCCCCATGGGAGCAGGCGCCATCAACGGAACCACACTCGCAACTGACCCTGCTTGGGAAGCCGCCGCACTCGGCTTCTCACGGCCGCCCGACAACGCCCTTGCAATGATCTCTGGACGCCGTCCGCTTTTGGAATTTTGCGGCCTCGTTACCCACTGGCTGCTCGACGTGTCGCGACTCATGGAGGATCTCGTCAACTGGTCGAGCGCGGAGTTCGGCTTCGTGTCCCTTTCGCCTACGGTAACGACAGGTTCGAGCATGATGCCACAAAAACGTAACCCCGACGTCTGCGAACTGCTGCGCGGGCACGCTGCCCTCGCCATGGGTCACTATGTGGGCCTTATGGGCCTTATGAAGGGCCTTCCCATGGGCTACATGAAGGACCTCCAAAACGACAAGGTCGCCCTTTTTGCGGTTGCAGACCTCGCCAAGGCGACTGCCGAGGCCCTGCCGCCGCTGCTTGCCGGCGTCGAGATCGACGTGGCGGCTATGGAGAGCGCCGCGCGCGACCCGTTCCTGCTTGCCACCGACGTCATGGAGTGGTGCGTCACAAAGGGTATGCCACTGCGCGCCGCGCATGGAGCGGTCGCTGAGGTCGTGCATGCATCGATGCAAACAGGGCGTCCCTTCGCGGCGTGTGTAGAGTCGCGTTGGCACGATTTTCCAACGGCCCTCCTCGACCCAGCCCGCAGTTGCGAGCGTCGTGAGGCTCCAAAAACGACGCGGTTGCATCGGGACGTTGCTAAGCCCCAGGACGCATACTGAGGACCCGCGGTTTGAGTTGCGCTCCATGTTTCACTCAATTGTACTCCCGCTCTGCCGATACCCGGGAGCCGGAGGAGAAAACCATGCGCACGCGCCTTCACTCTTGGATCATTGCGGCCATGGCACTCGCCTACGCCTGCGGGGCCGACGAAGGCACGGCCTCAAAAGGCAAGGGAACGTCGTCCAACGATGGGGTCACCCCTTCCGTCAAGCTCGCACCTTGGCAACGCGAGATCCTCGATGGCCACAACGCTGTCCGTGCGTCGGAAAAGGCACGTCTCTCCCCCCTCTCCTGGGATGCGTCGCTCGCCCGCCTCGCGCAGGATTGGGCTGACGCCATTAAGACCAAGCCCGGATGTGAGCCCGCCCACCGCGAAGCCGCTTCCCGACAAGTTGATGGCAAACAGGTGGGTGAGAACATCTACTGGCAGGGCGGAGCGGGCGAAGGGGCGTTCCGTGCTGACGGAACGCGCGTCACACGCGCCTGGGCCTCCGAGAAACCCTCGTGGGACAAGTCCCGCAAGACCTGCAAATCGGGCGCTCTGTGCGGCCACTGGACGCAAATGGTGTGGCGCGAGACGACGGCGGTGGGGTGCGGGCGCGCCATCTGCGGCAACGCGGAAGTCTGGGTTTGCAACTACGCCCCCGCCGGAAACTACGATGGGCGAAATCCCTATTGAAGCGGATGCCTCACTCCGGAATTTCCAGTTGGAACTCAGCGCCGCGCGGTGCGAAACGGATGAGTTCCAGTGAGCCCCCATGGGCCTGCGCGATGCGTCGACTCAGCGCGAGTCCGAGGCCGAGTCCACCATGCGCGCGAGATCGCGAAGTCTCCAAGCGGGCGAACGGTTCGAAGACGCGCTCCGCGTCGGCTCCAGGGATGCCAGGGCCTTCGTCGCGCACGTTTATCCGCCAGACGCCGGTTGGCCCTCGCGCAACGAGGACTTCCACACGCGCCTTTTCTCCGGGCGCGTGCCCATACGCCAACGCGTTTTCCACCAGGTTGCGCACGAGGCGACGGAGCCGGGCCGCGTCGGCCACGAGCAGACACGGAACATTCCCCTCGAGAAGTTGTGGATCGACAACGAGGCGCACCTGCGCGGACCCTTCGTTCGGGGGCTCAGGACTGTTCGAGCCACCCGCCTCGATAGCATCCGCGACGACACGCGACACATCGACCGGTGCGAGCTCGAGAGGCGCTTGCCCGCGCAATCGCCCGAACTCGAGCAACTCCTCCACTAGGCGCGCCATTTCCAAGAGATCCTCACCGAGCTGTTCGCGACGCTCTCCCTCCGGCAGGAACTCGAGCGCCAGGCGCGCGCGCGTGAGTGGAGTGCGCAATTCGTGGCTCACGCCCAGGAGAAGTTCTTCCCGCGCGGCGATCATGCCCTCGAGTTCCGCTGCCATGCGGTTGAAATCGGTCGCAAGAGCACCCAACTCGTCGCGCCCCGATACGGGTAAACGCGTAGAAAGTTGTCCGCGCGACAGGGCATCGACGCCCGCTCGAAGGTCGTGAAGGGGATGAAGCATCCGGTGGACCCGCCAATAGATGAAGGCAAGGACCCCCAGCAGGAGAATGACCGCAATCACGACGTATTCCCCCTGGAACTCGACCCAACCCGTGGCCGGCAACGCGATGAGGTAACGTCTAGACCCTCGCTCGATGACCGCGGCGCCTTGGCGACCCGCACGCCCCACCTGGAAACTCCCGCGCTGGGAGCGACGCCACGGCCGGAAGTCTTCGAAGGCAGGCGCGCTTGAAACGCGATGATTTCCAAGCGGCGTCGCGGCCCACTCCTCGCCGGTGGCCAATTCCCGCACGCGGGCTAGGAGCGAGCGATCACGCGCAAGCGTATCGAGGGCGCGCGTGAGTTCCCGCCCCGAAAGGGGTGCGAGGTCCCCCACGACCCCTTCCGCGTACATCCGTATATTGGCCACGGCAGCCACACGGAAACGCTCCTTGTTGCCCTCGAAGTCGAAGGCGGCGCGGAAAATCCCTCCCATGATGAGCGCAACGGCCAAACCAGCCAGAAGCATGAGCCCGAGGATACGACGAAAGAGGCTATGCCTGCCCGGAAACCCGGGGCGTCTTGTCATGCCAATTCCCCCACGAAGAGGTACCCCGCTCCTCGGATCGTTTTTATGAAACGCGGTGTATGCGCATCGCAGCCGAGCTTGGACCGCAGCTTGGAGACCATCACATCGATGGACCGGTTGTAGCTCTCCCACTCGATTCCGCGCACTTCCTCCATGAGTGTGTCGCGCGAAACGATGGTTCCCGCTCGCGAAGCCAGGCGCACGAGCACGTCGAACTCAGTGGAGGTGAGAACGACTTCGTGGCCATCAACGGTCACGCGTTGCGCCGCGGGTTCGATGAGAAGCCCTCGGAATGCGAGCCTTTCCACAGGCCGCGGAGCGCCCATGCGGCGCAAGAGGCTCTGCAACCGCGCCACGAGCTCGCGCGGCTCGAAGGGCTTGGGAACGTAGTCGTCCGCTCCCAGTTCGAGCCCCAGCACCTTGTCGGCGACCTCCCCGCGCGCGGTGAGGAGGATCACGGGCACGTCGGACTTGGCGCGCAAGGCGCGCAGGAAGGCAAGTCCATCCATGCCAGGCATCATGACGTCGGAGACGACCACCGCCGGGCGTGCCGCGTCGAAAGCTGCCAGGGCATCCTGCGCGCCACCGAAAACCCGCACCGAGAAGCCGTAGCGCTCGAGCGACGAAATTTGACGACCGAACATTCTTGACTCCTCTGGGCGCGTTCGCGTCGGCAAGAGCCGACGCCCGACCGGTAGGCACCCCGCTTTCCGCTCGTACCTCCCTTGTCGTTCGCATGCCTGAAAAGAGCATCACCAGCCGTTTTCCGGAACGTAACGAATTGTAAACGTCGGACGGATCAACGATTTGCAGGGCGAATTCCCGGTTCGTTAGCGAACCGCCACCAGAGGAAACCGACGCTGGCGGCTAGCCCAAAAGCCAGAGAGCCGCCGTTGCTCAAGAACGGAAATGCGACGCCGCTCGGAGGGGTAGGCAACCACCCCCTCGCTACCGCGAGGTTCCACCCCGCTTGCACGAGAACGTACGTGGCCACTCCGATGCCGAGGAAACGCGCGTGCAAGTCGGCACAGCGCAGAGCGCGTCCCCCTACCACCCAAGCCCCAACTCCAAGCGTCGCGAGTGCAGCGAGCACCAATGAAAAACCCGCCTCACGTGCAAGATACCCCAATACGAATTCGGTACGTGCGTGAGCGCCCGCCGCTTCGTCCTCGAGGACCCAGACGCCGAAGCCTTCGGGAGAAGAAGCGGGAGGGCGCTGCGCGAAACGCACGGTGGGCAGAGCCGCGATGGGCAGAACGGGAACGAGCGCGAGCAGGCTCCACCCGCCATTGGGGCGTCCACCGGGCGCTTCGATAGGTCGGGTCGAGAACACCGCGAGCACCCACATTGCGGCTAGGGCCACGCCGTAAGCCCAAGTCCCGGTTTGCCCTCCCACCGAGGACAAAACCAACAAAGGAGCCACTGCTCCAAGACCGCCGAGCCCGTAAGCATCGCGAGCAAGAAAGGCAGCACTCACGGGCACGGCAAGAGCTGACGCAAGCTCGGTGGCATGGATCCGCAACGACCCCACATTCAGGTACGGGAGGCCTCGGTGGACCGAGCCGAAAAATATGGCCGCCACCGGTAAGGCCAAAACGACGACGAGAGCGCCCCAAGAGAGCGCTTGGGGCCTTCGCGCACCCAACTGGCTCCACAAGATACCGACGAGGAATCCTAACGCGAGGCTCACTCCTTGCGTTAGAGCCAAAACCGCCTCGAGTCCTATGAGTCCTCCAAAACAAAGAAAGGTCCACGGGAGGAATGGGCCACCAGCTTCGCGCCACGATCTGGCCTTAGAGCGAAGCATCTCGAGGTGGGCATTGTGACGCGCGGGCTCGGTCGGAAACATTGAGAAGTCCTCGCGACTGCGAATCTGCGAAACAGGCGATGGGTCGCTTGGTTCACGACCCATCCGACAGGACAAAACTCGTCGCGCTCGGCAGTTTCGATGGGTTCCAGAGCAATTGGGCCTCTTCCAGAATTTCCCAGGGAGGCTTGTCGCGCAAGGCCTCGATGGCCGCGTCGGTGGAGGCGATGGCGCCCGGCAGGGATTGACCCAGCGCGAGCAATGCTCGTGCGAGGTTCTTGCTCGCGCACGATGACGCCAAAGGGGTCGCGTGTGTCTGCTTGCTGAGCTTCGCTCCGGTTGCGTGTGTCGCCACAGGGAGGTGGAGGTAGCGGGGTGTCGGGAATCCTAGCGCACGCTGAAGGAGGATTTGCCGAGGTGTGGCAAGGAGGAGGTCGCCTCCTCGCACAATGTCAGTCACGCCTTGGAGGGCGTCGTCGACGACAACGGCGAGGTGATAGGCAAAGTAGCCTTCCGAGCGCAGGACGATGAAGTCACCCACTTCGCGCGCGACATCTTCGGCCACGGGACCGCGGTGGACGTCCTCGAAAGCAACGAGTCCCTGGTTCACTCGAAAACGGTGGGTGAGTCGCGACGCCGACGGTTCGGCCATCCCGTGCGCGCACGTCCCTGGATAAATGGCCTCGCCCATGGCGTTGCGCGGCTCATGCGCGAGGGTCCGTCGTGAGCAACTGCACGGGTAGACGAGTGCCCTTTCGCGAAGTCGTTCGAGAAAGGAACGGTAGATGTGCGTGCGTTGCGACTGAACGACAACTTCACCATCCCAAGTGAGTCCGTGAGCGTCCAACGTGCGAAGGATGGAGTCAGCCCACTCCTGCCGACAGCGGGGCTCGTCGACATCCTCCATGCGAACGAGCCAGCGTCCACCGCGAGAACGGGCATCGAGCCAGCTCGCCAATGCCGCCAAAAGCGAGCCAAAATGGAGCTCACCCGTCGGACTTGGCGCAAACCGACCCACAACAGAAGACTTCAGAGATTTCAAAGGTTTCATCACAAAACCCGTTAACCTCACACAACGCAATGTAGGGAGGACAATCGATTTCAGGACAAAAAAAACCTACCAGTAATAGGCAGGTTTCCAAAAGGAGGTGATGTCTTTCGGGAGATAGGACTCGAACGGATCTGGGAGAGACCCGCACCGACTCCACTCCAAGGGATTACGGCATTGGAAGTAAAATGACAAGGGCCCACTGACCAGACAGTTCAGCAATGGCCATGGTTTTTTCCACACGACCCCACACGGACACGGAGACGCCACGACACAGAGGCGTGGCCTGAAACTTGACGGTTTGCCTCAGCAAAACTCGTTCTTGCAGGCCGTTTTCACAATTGCCGTTGGCCCTTGCCAAAAGGAACAACGAAAAAACCCGCCACGAACTTTATTCGAAGCGGGCTTCTGCAATTTCAAGACGAAGAGATGGTGAAGGGTCGGGGACTCGAACCCCGGACCAAGAGATTAAGAGTCTCTTGCTCTACCAACTGAGCTAACCCTCCACTCGGAAGCTCTTCCTAGCCATGCGTTATGCCTTTGTCAAGCAACGCGCAAAGGGCCCTTGAAAAAATTAGGCAAGCACCAGAAGGATGGCGATGATGAAGGCCATGATCGTTTGGAACTCGATGAGCGCGAGGCCCAAGAGGAGGGGGGTGAACATCTTGTCAGCGCTCTGGGGATTGCGGCCGATGCCTTCGTAAGCCGTGGCCGCAGCCTTGCCCTGGGCGCCAGCACCGCCAATAACGGCGAGGCCGATAGCGAGGCCCGCCGCGAGGTAGCGGAGGCCGGCGTCGCCGATTCCGCCGCCGCTCATGCCGTCTTGGGCGAGAGCGGTCGACGATGCGAAGGCCGAAGCCGCGACGAGAGCGTAAAACATGGACTTCTTCATAGGGTGAACCTCTTGGGGAATGATGGGATGGACACACGAGCCATTCGACTTTCGTCATGCGGGCTTCACAAGGAGAGCCACGCGTGGCACCGCCTCTGCGAGGGGAACCGGGCCGGGCGTTGTTCGACGGCCTCAGCGCTGAATGGCAAGCGCCTCGAGCGTCGCGCCCGAAGAGGAGACAAGGGAAACGACGGGAGCCTCAGTGGGCCTCGTCGTGATGGGCGCTCTCGATGCCTAGCTTGATGTAAACCGCGCTGAGCGTCATGAAGATGAACGACTGCAGGCAGGCCACGAGCAAGCCGAAGAAGAGGAGTGCCGCGGGAACGGGGAGGAAGGGCGCACCCGCGTTGTTCACGAGGGTAGAGAACACCTTGAACACGAGGTGGTCGCCGCTGATATTGCCGAACAAGCGCAGCGACAGCGACAAGGGACGCGCCAGGAGCGAAATGATTTCGATGGCGAAAATAATCGGGGCCAGAACGAGGATGGGCCCGGCCATGTGCTTGAGGTAGTCGAGGCCCGCGTACTTGAAGCCGTAGTAATTGAACATCACGAAGATGATCAACGCCATGGCGAGCGTCGTGGTCATGTGCTCGGTGGCTGGGTAGAAGCCCGGCACGAGGCCCGAGAGGTTGGTGATAAGAATGAAGAAGAACGTTCCGCCGAGCAAAGGCGCGAACTTTTGCCAGTGCTTCTCGCCGATGACTGATTCCAATGTCGAACTCACCACCGCGAACCCGAGTTCTATGAAGGCGCGTACGCCGAACTTTTTGGGTGGGAGAAGTTCTTCATCGGTCATC
>JBIKVI010000105.1:0-13967 GCA_044356935.1 Silvanigrellaceae bacterium
TCAAGAATTTGGTGAGAGCAAGGCGGAGTCCCCCCGCCGACCGAGCGGAGTGTACGTGGGTACATGAGCGAGGCGGCGGGGGGCGACAACGACGCTATCGCCGAATTCTTGAAGCGGCCCTCCAGGCCTGTTTCGTGAGGCCGACTTCCGCAAGCGTCTAGGGGAAACAGTTTGTCTGACGAGTTCCTCAGTTCACTCAAGCCCCGCATCCGTAAGCGCGACGACTACGACGACAACCTCACGCAATTGCACGACAGGGCTGTGAGGCGTCCGTTGGCACGCGGGTTGCGATGGGGACCTTCGAGGATGGTCCTCAAACTTAGAGAAAGGAATCGACCATGAATCGCAACATTCGACTGGCTTTCGTGCTCCTGGGGAATTTAGCAATCGCCGCATGCGGGGCGGACAAGCCCGCGTCCGAGGGTTCCGTGCAAGAGCGTCGCTCCGTCCGAGGAAAGAACTCGTCGTACTCCGTTCATTACCTCATCACCGATACGCGCCGCGCGGGCGAGGAAGGAACCAAGGTCCACAAGGTCGTCACGGCCACCGACCTCACAAGGCACGAGCTCAACGTGGCCGCTTGCTGGAATTGGGCCCACCAGGCGATTGGCGCGCGCATCTGCCACGAGGTTCGAGGGTACAGACGCGATCCCGTGCGTCCTGAAGACAACGATTCCGGAGTCACCGTCAAAACCCCTCGCGTCCTCGTCACGCCCAGGGGACCCTCTCCGCTTTGAGCATTGTCTTGATTCTGGAACTGAAGAGCTCAACTCCTTCGTTTCGTTCGAAAAAATCGCCTTCATCACAAGTAAAATAAGGAATTTTCATCATGAATTTTCGCAGTAAAGCCTCCCTTCCCCTCGCCTTCTCTTTCGCGTTTCTCGCCATCGCCCAGGGCTGCGGCGGTGCCTCCGAAGGCTCTCACTTCGACTCTGCACGCGTGGACGCTGCGCGGGAGAGCGCGCAGGAGCGTATCGTCGCTGCGCACTGCATCGACGGAAACCTCTGCTTCGCCCAAGTCGTGGACAAGGGGCGCTCGACTTATGTTGCGCCCGCATCCAACCAAGCCGACATCCTACTCAATCCCGCTCTCTCGCAAGTCGGCCTCACGTTCACCATCGTCGGCGACGAGGCCTTCCGCTCCCTCGTGAACAAGCCCGGCATTGAAATCGAATACTCATCTGCGGCCCTCGAAGCGCAGAATGTCCTCAAGGCCGACTGCAGCCACGACGCCTTCACCGATGGCCCCAACTCGGGGCGCTGCGCGGCTGCCGTGATGGGTGGTCTCCTCACGGGTGCTGTCGCCGGAGCCGCCGTCGCGACCAAGATTCCCAATCCTGCGGCGATGGCCATCGTTGTCACCGCCGGTGCCATTGGCGGAGCGCTCGTCCAAGCGGGCAACTCTTGCTTCCAACTCACCGGATCCGACTGCTCAGGTGGCCGTGGCGGCTCGGGTTCCTCGGGTGGGGGTTCCTCGTCGGGAGGCGGCGGCCGCTCCACCGCTGGCCCCAAGGGCAGCATTTGAGGATTGCGCCCGTCCCTTGTTTTTGGTGTCAGTGATTCCGGAAACGGTGGACCGAGACTGTCCACCGTTTCCCGTCCACCGTTTCCCGTCAACCGACCAACCGACCCGGAGGCTCCCCACATGAAGTCCGCAACCCACACCTTGCGCTGGAACCCCGCGTTCGGACCGACGCCGGCTACCGCGAGCCTCATCATTGCCATTGTCTTCGTGGCCATGGCTCCCTACTGGTTGAATACGACAGCCGGCCTTGAAGAATTCGTAGCCAGTGTGGGACCTTACCTGAAGCAACTGAGCAATTTCCTTGTCTTCGTCATTTTCCTTATCGTGTTGGGGGCGGGCCTGTCCCTCGTTCTGGGCCGGAAACTGCACGAACGCACCTGGACTGAGCGCGCTCCCGAGAGCCTCTTGCGCGAGATGACGATCGCTTTGGGCGCTCAAGGGTACACTCCCCGCAAAGTCGACGACGGACTCTACGTCTTCGAAGCCGCCACGCTGGCCCACACGCTTCGTAACGTGACGCTCTTGGTCAAAGGGAACGAAGCGACGGTGCTCTGTCCGCAACTCGCCTTGCGTGACATCGAGGCCTTGGTGAGTCAACGCGTCGGCGCCTGAGGCCAGCGAATCACCGAAGGGTGATGAACTCCTTCTGCCCCGCATTGGTGAAGCGTCCCGAGAGGTTCGCTTCAGTGGATGCGGCTGGAGGCTCCGCGGCGGAAACCAGTGGCGCGGTCTTGGCGGTTTTGTCACCTAGCGCTGAGGCGAGGGGAAGCAGACCGTAGCCTGGATCCATCGTCATGGTTCCGTCCGGCGCCACGTGCGGAACGTTCGGCTTCAGGGACATCCTCACGACGACGAAACACAGGTCCTCGAGCGAGAGGCTGCGCGGGGGATTGGCGCCGATGTGGCTTCGCCACTGCGTGTGCCCCACGAGATGGTCGAAGAGTCCGAAGCGGAAGAAGGCGAAGCCGGGTGCGGGAATGACGGTTTCGAACCACACGTCGCGCTCCACGAGCACCGCCGCGTGCACCAGACGAGGAGGCGTAGTCGCTGCGAAGCAACGCCCAGGGTTCGCGTCACGGGCGGTCGATCCTGCGAGCAAGGCGCTCACCTTCCCGCCAGACGGCTGCGAACCTCCCGCCCCTCCTGGTGCTGTCCCAGCTCCCGCTCCGGAGGTGACCGCACCCGTCGCCGCGGGCTCCTCGAGCCTCGAACTCGCCTTTATGGGTGCGGTCGTGGGACGCGCCACCACGAGGAGGATATCGCCAGGCCTCAGCCCCCTGTTCCTGCGCGCGATGATTTCCTGATCCGGCTCGGTCAGTCGCAGCCGGAATCGCCCTTCCGCGTCGCGCGGCTGGTTCGCGCCTTGGAGTTCCTGGGTCACCGAGAGAGGGACGAACTCGTCGCGCGCGAACTCCTTGACGACCTCCATGGCGTAGGGTTTTCCTGCCATGCTGACGGCGTACTTTCCGGCATTGGTGCTGCCCGCCCGCGGCGCAAGGTAACTGAGGAACTTCGCGCCGCTGAGGAACGAGTCGCTCGGCATCTCTACTCGGTCGTGCGTTGCCGAAAGGGCTGCCCACACGCCTTGGTGGGTTCCCGTGACGGAAGACCCCATCCACGCCGCCTGCCCCAGGGCCTGGAGGCCGGGGCGAAGGAAGTCCGCCAATCGATACACTTGAGGAACGAGTGGCCTCACGATGGGCGCTTCCACCACCGAACCCGCACCGCCACCCACAGGCACCACCCAACGCGGTACGTTTGGGGTTGCGACCAACTCACTGCCGTAATTGTACGCCAGAAGCGCAACGCTGCGGCGAACTTCGGCGTCCGGAAGACGTTGGGCGTCCGAGGCGAAGTCGAACGCGAAGTCCACGCGTTCTCGGAGGAACGGGACTTCGGATACCGTCTGCCAGATGACAGGAACGCTCTTCGTAACGGGTCGCACGTAAACAGAGAGGTAGCCGAAATCGTTCTCTCCGCCCTTCTCCGCCACGCAGCCAGGCTGACGCAGCGCGAACCAGCGGCCCTCCTCGCTGCACTCCGACTTCACGCCGTACCCTGTGTTGAACAGCATGGTTTCGGTGTTTTGAGTCGGCTTACACGCCACGAAACACAGCGCGGACGCAACGATTGCGAGGGCCATGGGCATCACAACGGCCATTCCCCGGAAGGAACGGACGTCGGATGCGCGTGCGGACGAATCATGCAACCTACGCCGGCAGATCATGCTCAGAGGCCCTCGACCCTGAGCGTATCGGTCACGATGAACGCTGACTTGAGGGGAGCTCCACCTTAACGGAAAAACGCAGCCGTGTTCAGTGTTTGAAGTGGCGCATTCCCGTGAACACCATGGGGATCCCCAGGGCATCGCACGCGGCGATGACGGACTCGTCCTGCACCGATCCCCCGGGTTGAATGATGGCCGCAAGGCCCCGGCCTGCGAGCAGCTCGATGCTGTCAGGGAACGGGAAAAAGGCGTCGCTCGCGAGCACGGCGCCCTCTATGGGGGGCGTGGCTTTCGCAAGCACATTCCGAACCGCATCCACCCGGTTGGTGAATCCACCCGCGATGGCGATGGTTTGGTTCCCGCGCGCCAGGACGATGGCGTTGCTTCGCACGTGTTTGACCACCGCATAGGCCAACGCCAGCGTCGGAGCCAGGGCCGCGGGCGCGGCATGTTTCGTTACGCAACGGTGCTCGTCGACGCTCCAGAGCGGGGCGTCGGCCTCCTGGACCAGGAGGCCTCCCTGGACGTGCGTGAGCTGCCAGTGGTTCGCGAGGGGCAGCCGCGTATCGAGCTTCACAAGGCGCAGGTTCTTCTTGCGCTGCAGGAGCTCGGCGGCATCGGGCGCGAAGTCGGGAGCGACGACGACTTCCAAAAACGTCTCCGAGAGGGCGCGCGCGGCTTCGAGATCCACGGACACGGTGAAGGCGACGATACCGCCAAACGGGCTCACCTTGTCGCCCTCGAATGCGCGCAGGTAAGCCTCAGCGGCGCTCGCGCGCGAGCCCAGGGACAAGCCGACACCGCAGGGCACGTTGTGCTTGACGATGACCGCGGCTGCTCCCACGTCCGCCGAGGCTACCGCACCCGGGCGCGCGAACTCGTTCACCAAGCGCACGGCGTGTTCGACGTCGAGGACGTTGTTGTAGGAAAGTTCCTTCCCGTGGAAGCACGAGAGCGCCGGCAATGAGAGCGAACCGGAACGCGCCGCGAGGAAGGGGTCCGCCGACACGTAGAAGGCCGCGCGTTGATGCGGATTCTCTCCGTAACGCAGAGGCTGCACGCGGCGGAACGCGAGCTCGAGCGTTGGAGGAAGGTCGCTTTCGGCTTGCGCCACCGCTGTCATTAAGCCTGCGGTACCTGCAGCGGTACCTGCAGCGGCACCGCGTGCGCGCACGGGGCCCTCCGTCACGCCCGCGAGACGAGGCGCGCCCGCCGTCACCTCGGCATTCCCGCGCGCACCGACGTCCGCTTTGTCGTTGGGAAAGGCGCCCGCCACCCGCAAGAGGCGCTCGAGCGCATCCGATATCACCGCGTCGTAGGCGGCTGTTTCTTTAAGGGCCTTTACGGCCAGGCGCGCCCGTGAAGCGGGCGTCATGCGTCCATCGTGGGCGCGCGTTTCCGCCAGAAAGGGCAGGTAGTCTTCCGCATCGCAAAGGCATGCCACTCGCTCGAGGTTCTTGGCGGCCGCCCGCAACAAAGTCACGCCGCCGATGTCGATCTTCTCCACCAGCGCGGCGAGCGCGTCCGGGTGGCCGCCCGCGCGCGCGAGCGTCTCTTGGAAAGGGTAAAGATTGCACACGACCACATCGAAGGGCGCAAGGCCGTGCGCGCGGAGCTCCTCCTCGTCGCTAGGTACGCTGGCGCGTGCAAGGATGCCCCCGAACACCACGGGGTGCAGGGTCTTCACGCGACCGCCGAGAATCTCGGGAAAACCCGTGGCCGACTCCACCGACTTCACCGGAAGGCCGAAGCCCTCAATGGCCGTTCGGGTCGACGAGGTCGCGTAAAGTTCGCAGCCCAGATCGACAAGTCCAGAGCACAGCTCACGCAGGTGGGTCTTGTCGGAAACGGAGACCAGGGCGCGCCTAGGGGCGACGGGCACGCCGGCGCCCAAGAGGGCTTCGAAATGAGGATACATAGACGGACGACTCCATCGCGAAGGAATGGCCGAGGCTGCTCGCTTTCACGGAATTTCGTGAGGGGGAACGCAGGTCGACGACTATCCGCACGCGGCAAAGAGGTCAATTCGGGCCCTTTGGCTCGGCCTTAAGCCACCAGGTCACGCTGCGGCACCGGGAGGGCGTGTGGCTGGCTCCGCGGAGGGTCTTTTGGAACCGGGGGGTGGAGGTGGACGCACCCCACCTTCACGTGACGCATCGCCACGGCGGGGAATCCGGCACGTGAAGGTTGACCCCCCAAGGCCGGCGAGCTCTCCATTGGGCAAGGTGAGTCGGCTCGCGCCGCTGTCGGCCCAGATCCGGCCCCCGAAAATCGCCAAGGTGGCACGCACCAAGGGAAGTCCGAACCCCGTTCCCAGTTCGCCGCGAGTGCCCACGCTTGAGGTTTGCCCGCCCGCATCAAAGATGGAATGCAGGCGGGTACTCGAGATGCCTTCGCCCTGATCGGTGACCTCGATGACCAGTTCGTCGTTCATGCCGTCGAGGTGCAGGCTTACCAAGATGCGGCTCTTCGGGGGCGAGAACTTGATGGCATTGGACACCAGATTGCCCACGATGGTGTGCGTGAAGAGCGGCCGACTCCCGCGCACGATGCTTTTATCCTTGTCCACGCGGCACGACAGAGCGAGCGAGATCTGTTTCTTTTTCGCGGAACGCTGCCAAAGTTGGACCACGTCGCGCAAGACGTCGGCCAGACAGAACTCCTCGATGAAGGGATCCTTCTTGCCGCTGAAGATGGCCAGGTAGTCGCGCACCGCCTGGAGCATGCCCACCCCTTGGACGATGGCGAAACGAGTCTCGTCGAGGTAGGTGACCGTCTCCGGCTTCACCTTATCCTTGCCGTCTTCGAGGTCTTCGAGCGCCATCTCGATGGAGTCGCGCCCGAGGCTCAGGATGTTTGCCAGGTCGTGGGAAAGCATGCGTAGCCCGTTCTCGTTCTGCGTGGCGAGCTCCACGATGCGCTGGTCCTTGTGCCATAGCATCTGCGCGAATCTCGCCACGAGGTACTCAACCACCGAGAGCAAAGGAACACCCGCCACAACCACGAACACGTGACGCAGCTGACCAACCTGCGACGTGCGATCGAGCATGAGTCCAACGGCGAGGAAGGCTGTGGCCACGAAACCCATGAGGACGGCCTTGCGCTCCGTGTAGGCTATGACCACCGCGGAGATGGCGTGGCAGAGAAGGAACAACAACCACACGTCGCGATCCCCAGACCCGAACAGGGCGGCCTCTATGGGATACTGGACGATGGCCCATGCGTGGAAGGCATGGAAGGCCCACGGCCGGAACCGAGGCGCGTAGCGATAAGCGGCCCACAAAGGGAACAAAAGGCTGGTGATCGCAAGCATGAGGACGAACCGGCCCGCGAAGTCGGCAACCGGATCGAACGCGTTGGTGACGGCGGAAACAGCGTGGACCGCCAAGCGCGCGACCAGAGCCATGCCTAGGAGGCGCGGGAAGTAACGGTGGACGGTTTCCACCAGCCCTGCACGCCGATTGGTTTGTCCAAGCAGGACGTGAAACATTCCCTTCCCCCGGGGTGCGTTCGCATGAAAGCGCGCGGCTTTCGACCGCCCACAAGTGACGCGTTCCGGACCTTGTCGGCAACCTACCGCGTCCCTTGACAGGAAGCTGCTGCGGCGTGCGAGCTCCCTAGACGTATCTCGATGGAATTAAAGGGATTCCAGCCTTTTCAGGCCTCGGGGCGTTGGAACGCTAAGGCATCTTCCAACGCCAGCGTACCGGCTGCGAGCGCCTTACCCACCACGACTCCGCAAACCCCGGCCGTTGACGCGAGTGCACGGATGTCCTCCACATCGCGCACTCCGCCCGAGGCGATAATGGACAGCCCCGTCGCGTACGCGAGAGCGCCTGCCTTTGGAGCGTCGATACCGGAAAGCAGACCATCGCGTTCGACTTCGGTGAAGAGCGCATGGGTCACACCGCCTTTGGCCAAGCGTGCTCCGAACTCTTCCACCGTATGGGAGCTCGTTTCCGTCCAGCCCGCAACGGCCACGCGCCCATCCAGGGCATCAAGCCCTGCCACGACCCGACCCGGATGGGCACGCGCAAGCGCCATGACGGCTTCTGGCTCGCGCACGCACCACGTGCCCACGATGACACGCGCAACGCCCGCTTCGAGAAGGGCGCGGGCATCGCTTGGACCGCGCACACCGCCGCCAACCTCAACCTTGAGGCGTGTCGCGCCCACGATGGCGGACAGCAGCTCCCGGTTCGCGAGGCGCCCTGGAGCGTCGAAGGCATCGCCGAAGGCCGCGTCGAGATCCACCACGTGGACCCAGCGCGCGCCCCTCTCCTCCAGTGCGCGCAAATGCGCGAGCGCATCGGCATGCACGACGTGGGCCGAATCGCGTTTCCCTTGCAGGAGGCGAACACTGCGCCCACCAAGGAGATCGATGGCCGGCAGGATGGAGAAATCGGCGCTCATAGCACTCCCTTTGTGGACGGCACGCTATTGCCTCCGCTCAGGCTCACGGCACGCCGCGCGGCGCGCGCGAAAGCCTTGAAGGCGGCCTCCGCCACGTGGTGATCGTTCTCACCGCGCAAGGCATCGAGGTGCACGGTCCACCGCGCGTGGAGCACGAAGCCGCCGAAAAACTCTCGCAAGAGGGAACTGTCGAGCGCGCCGATGCTCGGACGCCGGAAGGCGATGCCGTAGTGGAGGAACGGTCGACCGGAAATGTCGACGACGGCCTTCACGAGAGCCTCATCGAGGGGGCATTCCATGAGTCCGAAACGCTCGATGCCGCGCATGTCGCCAAGAGCGGCAGAAAATGCTTGCCCCATGGCGATGCCCACGTCTTCCACCGTGTGGTGCTGATCGATGTGGAGGTCGCCCTCGCACGTGAGAGCCAAAGAGAAGCCCCCGTGCCGAGAGAACGCATCGAGCATGTGATCGAGGAAGCCGATCCCGGTGGACGCGACGCACGTGGCCTCCTCGCCCGGGCCAAGGATCCCGAGCGCGCAACGGATGTCTGTTTCTTTCGTCTTCCGGACGATGTCCGCTTTCCTGTTCATGGGAGCCCCTTCGTGTAGCGCGCCCCTTGGGCACGGCGCATCCAGTGTTTTCAACGCAAGATTTCCTTCGCGCACGTGAGGAACCGGCTGTTATCGTGCTCGTTCCAAACGCTCGCGCGCGCAATGTGGGCGAGCGGTCCGGTGTCGCCGTAAACCCGGATGAGCAACGCGTGTTCCTCCCGCAGCGCTCGCTCGAGTTGCCCGGCGCGCGGATGGCGGAAGCAGGCGAAATTCGCATGCCCCTCGAAGACCTCGACGCCGGGGAGAAGGCGCAGCGCGGCCTCCATGCGCGCGCGTTCGCGGGCCGTGTAGGCAACACGCTTTTCGAGCACGGCGCGCCAGTTTTCGAGAACGTGGGCGCCCACGACCTCCGAAAGGAAGGAAAACGCGTAGGGCGGCTTCAAGGCCGCGAACACGCGCACAGCCTCCTCCGAGGCCACAAGCGCGCCCAAGCGCAATCCGGCGAGTCCCCACGCCTTGGAAAGAGTCCGCAACACCACGAGATTGGGCGCTCGCACCACATCGCGTGCCACGCTGAGCGCGCCCGCCGATCCTGCCGATCCTGCCGATCCTGCCGATCCGTGCGCGAACTCAATGTAGGCCTCGTCGACCACCACGAGACCGCGCGCGCGCGCCACGAGCTCGCGGGTCCAATCGGTGTCAAGCAAGCCGCCCGTGGGGTTGTTGGGGGAGCAAACGATAACCACGTCGGCGTCGAGGACCTCGGGCGCGAACAGGGTCTCGCGCGCGTACTCCATGCGCGCGCCGAGCCGCACGGGATGGACTTTCGCTCCGGCGAGGCGCGCGTAGTGCTCGTAGATGGAAAAAGACGGGGTCACGATGGCCACGCTGCGGCCGGGCGCAAAACAACCCTGGGCCACGAGCGCTAGCCCCATGCTACTGCCCGCCGTGACTTCAAGGTTGGACGTGGGGACTTCGAGGAACCGTGCGTAGGCGTCGCGCAACCGGTCGGCACCGAGCGTGGGGTAACAGTGGAGCGTGCGCTCCTCCTCCAGCGCGCGCCGCACGACGCCGGCGATTTCTTCGGCGCGCTCCTCGGGCAGCGGTGCTCCTTCGTTCTGGTGGAGTCGCGCGGCGCGCGCGGGTTCCAAGAGCGTGTAGGCCTTGGCCGCGAGGGCCTCGGGTCGGAAATAGGACGTCGGATCGGCGGCCATGGAGCCCCCCGTGGGTGATGTTTCGTCTGAGTTCTGTTCAATCGGCCCATTTGGTTGAGCCGGTCCATCAGGTCAATCCTGCCCCTTGCGCAGGCGCGCAGACAGGGCGTGAGCGGGCAACTCCTCGGCCCGCGCGAAGGCGTCGGTGGCGTCGGCAAGGGCGTGAGCATCCTCGGCCGACAGGTGCAGGATCGAGGATCGTCTCACGAAATCGTACACGCCAAGCGGCGAAGCGAAACGGGCCGTGCCCGCGGTGGGCAGGACGTGCGAAGGCCCTGCCAGGTAATCGCCGAAACTCTCCGCAGTGTATCGACCCAGGAAGACAGCACCCACTCCCCGCAAACGCTCCGACCAGAACGCGCGTCCTTCCGGGGTGAGCGCGCAGGCCGTGTGGACGTGCAGGTGTTCCGATGCAATGGCGTTGGCAACCTCCACGAGCTCTTCGCGCGATGCCACGACCAGTGCCGCGCCGTAACGCGCGAGGCTCGCGCGCGCGATGGGTTCCCGCGCGCCAAGCGAGGGCAGGAGTGCCTCGACTTCGGCGGCCACGGCAGCGGCCTCCTCGCGCGACGTGGTGACCAACACCGCGCTCGCCTCTTCATCGTGTTCCGCTTGGGCCAAGAGATCCGCCGCCACCCAACGCGCAGGCGAGCTGCCGTCGCCTAGGACGAGGATTTCCGAAGGTCCAGCGAATCCGTCGATGCCCATGCGCCCGGCGAGCATCTGCTTTGCCGTGGCTACGTAGACGTTCCCGGGACCCACCATTTTGTCGACACGCGCCAAGCCCTCCACGCCGAAGGCCGCGGCCGCCACGGCCTGTGCGCCGCCCACGGCGTGGACCTCCCGAATGCCCAAGGTGCGCACCGTGGCGGCGAACACGGGATTCTCGAGGGAACGAGCGGGCGTGAAGATGGCGATGCGCTTCACGCCCGCCACGCGCGCGGGAATGGCCGACATGACCACCGACGACGGGTAGAACGCCTTGCCGCCCGGCACATAGAGCGCCACGGCGTCGAGGGGCTGCACCCTCGATGCGAAGCTCGACGCGCCGTCTTGAAGCACGCGTGTCTGGTCGCGTTGGATGTCGTGGTAGCGCCGCACCCTGTCTACCGACAACGCGATGGCCTCCACCACCTCGCGAGGAGCGCCCTCGGCGCGGGCTTTGAGGTCGGCATCGGCGAGGGTATCCACCGTGAGCGGTGCCTCGCGGCTCACGCCCTCGTACTTCTCACGCAGGGAAAGAAGCGCGGCGCGCCCGCCTGTTCGCACTTCACCGACGATGGAGCGCACCGTTTGAACCACAGTTGGATCCTCGCCCGGCATGCGGGACTCCAGGCCCGAAACGAATCGGAGGGCGGCTTCGCGTCCCTCGTGGATGACGAGAGAGGGTTTCATGCGCGCCCCCCCTCGCCAGGTTCGCCAGGTTCACGAGGATGGCCAGGCTCCGTCACGCGTCCCGTGCGGATCCACGCCTTGCGCCACTGATCGACGAGGTCGCCGTGGAGGTAATGGAAGCCACGAGTGCAGGCCAAGTGAACGCGCGTGGTGCCGAGTTCTTCGTACACCACCAGTCCGTTCTCGCGCAGGGTGCTGCCTGTTTCCACGAGGTCGACGATAGCGTCGGCGAGGTCGATGACGCTCGCGAGTTCAACGCTGCCCTGCAGGGGGATGACGTCGAAGCTCAGGCCGCGCAAAAAGAGTGCCTCTTCGGCCAAGCGTTCGTACTTTGTGGCCACGCGTGGCCGCCGGCGCCAACGGAGAGACTCGTAGCCCCCGGGCTTGCCCGCGAGGCACAGGCGGCATCGCCCGAAAGCGAAGGTCACCGGACGCACGGCCTGGAGGGTGTTCTCGTCAAGGACGTCGCTACCGACGATAGCGAAGTCCGCCGTGCCGTTGTCGAGGTACGTGCCCACGTCGGTGTTTTTCACAAGGAGGAATTCGTAACGACCGCAGGCCGAGGGCAACACCAGGCGGCGCGTGGTGTCGGGATCGGTCTCGGGTGCGACGCCTACCTCGGCCAGCGCCGCGAGCGCCTCCTTGATCAGGCGTCCTTTGGGGAGCGCGATGCGGATGCGATCCGAAGCGCCTTGACGAACGCCGGAGCGCTCAAGAGCGACGGAAGGGTCCTTCATCATGAACCCCACAGCGGGGAGGTCTCGGCCGAAATGACGGAAGTAGGCGTCGTAACGACCGCCACCGCCAAGCCAGCGCAATTTGCCCACGCCATCTTCCGCGAAAATCTCGAAGGTGATGCCGCTGTAAAAATCTTGGGTGCGACGCGACCAGGGATCGAATCGTACAGCGAGGCTCGGGTGGCTCGAACGCACCGCGGTCATGAACGATTCCACGGGAGAGCCGGCCAAGGCGGTCCGGAAGGCCTCACCCAAATACCCGTGGGTGGCGAAGAGCTCCTCGAACCTATGCCTATCGCCGCAGGCGAACGCTCCATGCAGAGCCTGCACGATGGCGGCGCGGTCGGCGGGGGTGGCCTTTTCCTCCGCGGCATCGAAGAGTGCGCGCGCCACGCGGGCGTCGCCCACCACTAGCGTGAGCCGCCCGAGTCCGAACTCGCGGGCCGTGGCCTCAGCCAGGCCGAGGATTTCCAAGTCGGCCGAAAGCTCGCCCAGACCAATGATTTCGGCTCCGAACTCCCACGACTCGAGGCTCGAGTCGGATCCCAGTCCGAGCGGCAGTCCCAATTGACCATGGCGAGCCCCCGCCTGTTCCTTGCGGGCTCCCGAGCTCACGGAGCGCCCGCGATCTTTATCGTAGCCGAAAACCTTGCCAGCGTACGCGATACGCGCGGGCAGGCGAATCTCGCTGCCATGCTCGAGCACGAACTGCACCGCGAAGGCCGTCATATCGGAGCGCAAGGCCCACTCCAGCCCCTGGGGATCCGCAAAGCGCGGCCCTTCGGCAAGCAGGTTCTCGCGCGAGAGGAGGCTGCGGAACCTAGACAAAGGGGCCACCAAGGGGAGGTTGACCTCCGTGAACCCATGGGCGTGCGCGAGTTCCCGGTAGCCGTGCTCGAGCCGACGAAGGGCCGCCAGGGCCTCGCCGTACTTGGGCAATCCCGGAACGTTGGCGAACGAAAGGGGTTCTTGCATCATGACCCTGGCCTACATTAGGGGTGTGTGGTGTGTGTCGTGTGGACGTGTGTGGAGTGTGTGACGGGGTACATCAGGGCGCTTGACGTGCGTTTCTTGTTACCAGCCAGTTCCCCCTTTCCGCAACGACAACAACGACGATACGCATCCTCCGCGTGGCTACGCACGGCGGCACTTGCGCGGCGTCACCCCTCGCCAAGCCCCATGGGCTCGCTCCACTTTCCCCTTGAGGACTCTCACCAGCATGGAAATCTTCCTCATCGCGGTCCGCTCCCTCCTCATGGTCTTCGGCACGCTGCTCGCTGTGCTCTATGTGCTCGGGAACATGTGGCAGAAGGTCCCGTCCGAACGCCTGAAACTCAAGACCCTCGACGTGGCGCTCTTCGCCGTGGTCGCGTGCCTTTTCGGTTTCGGTCTCAATAGTTATTGGGGCCTGCTGGCGTTCCTTCCCATGATCGGAGCCAAGGTTCTGCTGCACAGGCACATCGAAAAGAAGCGGCTCCGTGGCAAGGGGCGCTGGGTGGAAGTCCATTGGCAGAAGATGACCCCACGCGGCTTCCAGTTCCCCCGCGAAATGGTGGCGCAAATCCAAAAGATACCCGGCGACCAACACTTCATCCTGCCGCGCTTCGCCGGTCTCTGGGCTATCAACTACTTCATCAAATCCTTCCGCAAGAACGCGGGCAAAATGGCGGTCCAAATGCGCGCCTCGGGCGGTCAGGAAGGCGAAGCCCTGGCCCAGTTCGAGAAGATGGCCGCAAACATCAAGCGCCTCGAATCGGGACGCACCGAGAACCTCAATTTCCCCTTCGGCGTCCTCAAAATCACGCGGCTTTAGCGTTCCTGCTCGCCTGAGGCTTGCGCGTTGCCCCGACAAGGATTTCTTCGCGCCGCGTTATCCCGCCTCGTCCCGCTGTTTTGAGACTGCCG
>JBIKVI010000106.1:0-13906 GCA_044356935.1 Silvanigrellaceae bacterium
ATGGCTGTTACGCGGTCGTTACTCTGCCGCGTCTCTCAAAGAGTAGCTGTGGTAATCTCGCCTTCCTAGGCGAGAAATTGACACGCCATTTTGGCGCCACCTGTTACTTAACGGGGATGCCAGAGAGCGCGAAGCGCACGATCCGGGATGCGAGCAGGCGACCCTCGGCATCGCGCGAGACGATCTTCACCGCGCGCACGTTGGTCCCCGTGACGCCCTTGCGGCGGAACTCGTGGGAGTAGTCGACGCGCTTCTGCTCGGGCGCGTAGTCACGCTTGAGGATGAGATCCCATGGAGCCCCGGCGGCCCCTGGAGCATCCTGATACATCTGGATTTCGGCGGCTTTGGTGTCGGGGTAGAAGGCGAAGAACGCCTTGTTCCCTTCGTACACCTGACCGACGGTGGGTGCGTCCACGCGGATTTGCCCGAACAGGCGCGGCTCGTTGCCCAGCGTGAGGATCTCGCGGAAAAGTCCGGAGTCCCAAGTGGAGGGGAGCGTGAAGGCGGGCGCGCCCTTTGGCACGGCGGCTCCGGTGGGCTCGCGCAGGGCCTCCACCACGAGGCCGCCAAGGAAACGCGGATCGTACGAGGCGCCTCGCACCGATTTCGACACGTCGACGCGCAGCGCCCGCGCTGTTTTCGTGATGACGTCGATAACCACGCGGCGAAGCGCTACGTAATCTTCCCAGTCGTACCAATCGGCGCGGCTCGCCTCGATGGACACGCCCGCGGGGCCCGACAGGGCGATGACGATAGCGTCCTCCTGTGGGAGCCCCCTCCAAGTGAGGTCTTTGGACAGGTCGTGGAACTGCGCCATTTCGAGCCCGCCCGTGGAGGTCCGGTAGGCGAGGAAGTGGACGGCCGTGCTCCGGGAACGCCGGAAATGGTCGAAGCAGGTCAGCGCATTGCCTGGGCAATGGCGGAGGATCACGCGAGGCAAGTTTCCGGTGGCGCGCGCTCCCTCTTCGGCGGCAGGGTTGCCTGGGACGAACACCTCCGCGGCCAAGTCGCGATCGATGCGGAAGCCGCTCACGTAACGTCCTCTGCCGGCGTCGAGCGACTTGACGTCGACGCGCTGGGCCTCGGGCGCTGGCGGAACCACGTCGCGCGCCGTGCTGCCGGGCACGAGCACGGCGAAGCCGTTGTTCCAGGCGTCGATGAGCTGGAGGAGAACCAAGCGTACCTGGAAGTCGCGGACATTGGGGTCGGACTCGCCCTCGCCGACAATGGATTGCGCTGTGCATAACAGCCAGTCGAAAGGAGACTTGGGAGCGAGCTGCGCCGCGCATGCCTTCACCTTGCCGGCGAGGACGCGGGCCCTCGCCTCGAGGGTCGGTGCAGTGCCCCGCGGTTGCTCCGCGAGGGCCATGCCGAAGTGGGGCTCGCGCAGGCCCTCGGGCGCGCTCGCCTCGGTGCGGGCTGCATCGGCCCCAAAATTGCTTTGCACGTAGGCCGCGGTCACGAGATACCGCGGGTCGACTCCCGTGCCTTGGGTCGCGGAGGCGATGGACCCAAGTTCGGGTCCCTTCTCCTCGTGCACGACGCCTTGTTTCTTTTTGCCGTCGGCGCATCCCACCGATGCGAGGAGGGAGGCGGCCAAGAGGCTCGAGGAAATGGCGACGAAGGCGGGCGTAAACCGGTTTCGACTTGCGCGCATGGGCGACTCCTCTTTTTCGGGGCGGGGAACCAACTAATCTTGGACGATTCTATCACAATGCGTTGTGACCGAGGGCAGTGGGCACCCAGACTTGGACAACTGACGTGAGAATTTGATAAGAAGCTGGGTCGGATCGCGCCTGAGTTTTTGGCGCAGCCCCGCCTTCTGCTCATCCCCGCCATTCCCAGTGGCACCCCCCCCCACGCGAGGCACGGACTCCTTGGAGACTTTTCCCGACACCCCCGACACCCCCGACACCCCCGACACCCCCGACACCCCCGAACGGATGGGTACACGCAAGAACGATCACATTCGCATTTGCGCCTCGTCCGACGTCGAGTCGTCGGGAGCTCCGTTTGCGCGCGTGAGGCTCGTGCCCGAGGCCCTGCCCGACTTCGCCCTCGAGCACGTCGATACCGCCACGTCGTTCCTCGGGGCAACCTGCCGCCTTCCGCTTCTCATCACTGGCATGACCGGGGGAGTGGAGCGCGGTCAGGAAATCAACGAGACCCTCGCGATCGCCGCTCAAAGCCTGGGAATCCCCATGGGGCTTGGGTCGCAAAAAATCATGCTTTCGCGCCCTGAGACGCGCGCTCTGTTCGATGTCCGCCGCCACGCTCCCGACATATTCCTCATCGGCAACGTCGGGGTGGTGAGTGGCAACTACGGTGTTACGGAGACGCATGTGCGTCGCATGGTGGATGACCTAGGGCTCAACGCTTTCGCCCTGCACCTCAACGCCCTGCAGGAATGCGTGCAGCCCGAGGGGGAGCGCAATTTCACGGGGGCCCTCCGGTTCGTCGAGCGGGTGGCGAGGGCCTTGCCCGTGCCCGTCCTCGTGAAGGAGGTGGGTTCAGGCATGTCCGCTGGCACCTTCCGCCGGCTCGTGGATGCCGGCGCTCGAGCGGTGGACGTGGGAGGCCGGGGCGGAACTTCATGGAGCGTTATCGAAGGCCTGCGAGCCGATGCCCGAGGACGCCGCCTCGGCGAGCTTTTCCGCAATTGGGGACTCACCACCGAGGAGTCGCTTGTGGCGTGCGCGCAGGTGTGCCGCGAACACCTTTCTCGCGCAGAATTCCCCCTTGTGGCCACGGGGGGGATCCGCGATGGTCTTCAGGTGGCCAAGGCCGTCGCAATGGGCGCACGCCTGTGTGGCGTTGGTTTACCGCTCTTTAGGGCGGTCGTGAACCCGCCTGCAGGTTGCACGGCCCTGGAAGCCGTGCTTGAAGAGCTGTATTTCTTGAGAGATTCGCTCAAAATCGCCATGTTCTGTTCGGGAGCAAGGACGCTCACCGACCTCCCTGGGCGCGCGTTTTAGGAGTCGCATCGATGAGAAACGAGGTCCAGCCCAAGGCGAACGCGACGCACGCGTCTGTGGATGCCGCCTTGAAACCAGCAACCGTGCAGCCTCCGGAAGGAGGGGCCGGTGCGAGTTCCGTGGGCGCTGGAGCGGGGGGAGGGTCTTCGCTCCAAAGCAGCCGCATTGCGGGGTTTGCAAAGCTCAATTCGCGCGGTCGGCTGCTCGCGCTGGTCGATCGGGGGCTCCTCGAGCCCGATGACCTCCCGTTGTTCCTTTCCAACGACGGCCTCCCGCTCGAGTACGCCGAGAGCTTCATCGAGAATTGCATCGGTGGATTCCTGCTGCCCCTTGGCATTGCCACCAACTTCCTCGTCGATGGGCAGGAAGTCCTTATCCCCATGGCGGTGGAGGAGAGCAGCGTCGTGGCAGCCGCGAGCCATGGCGCCAAGCTTGCCCGCAGCGGCGGCGGCTTCGTTTCGGAGCCCACGCGGACCGTGGCCACGTGCCAGGTTCAACTCATCGCTCCCCCGGATGTCGACGTCGCCATGGCGTTCGAGGCCATGAAGGACGACCTCGTCGCCATCTCCCAGTCCTGCCACCCCAAGCTCGTCGCACGAGGCGGGGGCGTGGTGGGCCTTGAACTGCGCGCCCTCTCCAAACCCGGATACTTCGTCATCCACGTGCATGTGGACACGCGCGAAGCCATGGGGGCCAACATCGTCAACACCATCGCTGAAGAGCTTGGTCGTTACGTTCCGACCCGACTCCCCGTGCGCGTGGGGCTCAAGATACTCACCAATCTCACGCTCGAGAGGCTCACCACGGTGCGGTGCGAGGTCGATCCGTCGGCCCTCGAAATGGCGGGTTTCCGGGGCGACGAAGCGGCTCACCGCATCGTCGAGGCCTGGGAGTTCGCCGATCTCGACCCATTCCGCGCGGCCACACACAACAAAGGCATCATGAACGGTATTGATCCCGTGGTCATTGCCACAGGCAACGATTGGCGCGCGGTGGAGGCCGGGTGCCACGCGTACGCTGCGTTGCGCGGCTCCTACAAACCGCTCTCGTCTTGGCGCGTCAATGAGCAGGGCCGACTTGAAGGCACGCTCGTCGCGCCCATAGCGGTGGGTACGGTGGGCGGCGTGACGAAACTGCATCCGGTGGTCGCTCGCGCCATCGCGTTGCTTGGACACCCCACATCCGAGCGGCTCTCTGCCATCATGGCGAGCGTTGGCCTCGCGCAGAACCTCTCTGCGCTGCGCGCGCTTGCGTGCGAGGGCATCCAACGCGGGCACATGGCGTTGCACGATAAGAACATCGAAATGATGCGACGCTACGATCACGTTCCTCCCCTCGCGCCCGTGCAGACCCCTGTTACGTATTCCTCCGTCGAGCGGCGCGGTGCGCCCGAGGGGAAGGTCTGAGGCATGTCTTCTGAGGCCGGGCGCGCTCCCGCCAAAAGCGCCGAGCCCCCGGAGCGGATGAAGCCTCTGCTCGCATTCACGGCGCGCGTGCCCGCGAAGGTCCTGCTGTTCGGGGAATACGGACTCCTTTCCGGCGGGGCCGGCTTCGTCCTCACACTTCCCGACCACGCCTGCGTTGTGCGCGTTGAGCTCGATTCCGCTACGGAGAGGGTCGAGGACGAGGCCACGATGCCCCGGCTCCGCGTGGAGAGCGCCTTTTTCGGGGACGCCGGGCCGCTCGTGGTCGACGCCGCCGCGTGGAGCGCATGGCGCACCGAAGTGGAACGGGGCATCCCGGCGGGCGAACGCGCCCCCGGAGAACGCGACGCGCGTTTCTTCCTTTCGATTCTGTTTCCTTATGGGGGCGCCTTGCGAGTTGCAAGGATCTCTGCAGTGCGGGTCTTCGTTTTGCGGGCCTTTTCGCCCTCGTTGGGATTCGGGAGCTCGTCGGCAATCACCGCTGGCATCCACGCGGCGCTCGACGCCTGCCTGGGGCTCCCCGCGTCCCTTGCCCGCGCGCTCGCGAGCGTTCGGCTGTTCCAGGGACGCGGGAGCGGCTACGACGTGGCCGTGCAGCGAGCCGCCGAAGGAACCCTTTCGCCGCGTCTGTGGCGGGTGACTCCACAGGGAAACTCCTCGCACGGTGACGCGGTGGCCGTGGGACCCGCGGGACCCGTGGGACCCGCGGGACGTGAGTTTGAGTTGGCCGACGCGTGTGTCGACCTTTCGAGTGCGGCTTTCGACATGTGGCGAAAGGAACTCGCCACTGGCATACCCGGCTTCGCGATCCTCCCTTCGCGCGTCTACGCACCCACCGCCGAGATTCTCGATGCCGCGGCAGCCAAGGTAACGCTGGGGAATTCTTCCTTGGAAGACGACCACGCTCCGGGTGCTGCCCACGCTGACCTCGCCGCCGCGTGGGAGGCAACGGGGTTCGCGCTGCGCGCGCTCCCCGATCTGTTCGCGCGCTCACGCGCCGTGGCCCGGAGGCAAGGACTTTTCGGAGCGGCCGGAGGGCCCTTCGCGCGGATTTGCGCTGTCCTGGAAGAAGCGCGCGTTTGCTTCAAGACAACCGGAGCGGGCCATGGGGATTCCCTTCTGGCGATTCTCCCCGTGTCGGCCCCACGCCTCGCTTACACTGATGAGCCCCTTTTTCGCCTCGAGGAATCCATGGCCCATTCCCTTCCGCCCCGGTTGGCCCGCCTCCAGGAGGCGTTGAGTGCCGCGCGACGTGCCGGCCTCCTTCACGTCCAGGCGGGTGACCTCGGTCACGCCTCCGCACCGAGCAACATCGCCCTGGTGAAGTACTGGGGCAAGGAGCCCGGGCAACTGCAGGTTCCGGTGAATTCGTCGGTGAGCTATACCCTCGGCGGCTTTCGATCGTTCACGCGCGTGGAAGCCCTGGCTTCGCTCGTAGATGGCGACGCCCTTCCCGAGGACTTCGCGTCGCAAGGGCGCCACGTCATGGCGTTCGGACGCGATGCTTTTGGCGCAGGCGCGCGCTTTGAGGCCCCCGACGAAAAGGTGTCTCGTTTCCTCGCACGCCTCCTCGACGGAGTCGCGCCCGATCTTCCCTTGGCCGTTTCCTCATGGAACAACTTCCCGACGGCGTGCGGCATCGCATCGAGCGCCTCTGGTCTTGCCGCCCTTACCGGCGCCCTGTGCGAGCTCCTCGATGTCGAACGGCACCTCGGAACCGAGGATGCGCGTTACTGGCGGGCGGAGTGGGCGCGCATCGGAAGCGGATCGGCAACGCGTTCGACCTGCGATGAATCGCAAGGACGTTACGTCGCGTGGGAGCGCGCTCCCGCAAACACGGCAAGCGGAAACGACGAGCCCCCCTGCAAAACCACCCCGTGGATCGCGGGCCCCGAGCTTTCGCGGCTCGGGCACGGCGTTGTCGTCTTCGACGCAGGGGCCAAGGATGTGTCTAGCTCGGAGGGCCATTTGGGCGCGTCGAGTTCCCCATTCCAGGCCGTGCGCGTAGCAGGAGTTCCCGCCGCCATGGCCTGCGTGCGCGCGGCTCTGGCGTCCGACGATTTCGCCGCTCTCGCGCGCGTCACCGAGGCCGATGCCTTCGCCATGCACGCGGTCATGCAGACCTCCTTGCCGGCCGCTCGTTACTTCGGCGAAGCGACCTCTCGTTTCCTCTGTGCGTTCGTGTCGTGGCGCGACGCGCGAGGCGTGGACGCCTTCTGGACGCTCGACGCCGGACCCAATGCCCATCTCCTCTTCCTCCCCTCCTCGCGCGACGCGGTCGTGGCGTTCGTCGCCGACTACGCGCGCGAGGTGGCTGCGAACCTCGCGCCGCGGTCGTTCCTCGAGAACGGAACGCGCGGCCCGGCGGGGTTGGTCGCAGGTCGCCAGGCTTTCGAGACCCTGCTTGACGCCTCAGATCTCCTGTTGCGCACGCATTCCCTCAGCGACGTCGCGCGCAGCGGGGTGTCCGCGCATGCCGACGCTTGACGCCGCGCCGGTGTCACTCTCGCGCGTTCTTGCCCCTGCGGGAACGCAAGCGCGCGCCGCCGGCAAGGCCATCCTCCTCGGCGAACACGCGGTGGTCTACGGCCATCCCGCACTGGCCCTCGCGCTTCCCGACGTGCAACTGCGATTGGTGTTGGGGGCACCCCTCGAGTGCGGGGGTTCGGACGTGCGCGCAGATTGGGAGAACGGACTCGCACTCGTCATGGACGGTGTCGCTACGCCCCTTCCCACCGAACAAAAGCGCCTCATCCTGGAAGGGCTCGATCGTGCCTTGCGCGCGAGCGGAGAAGCCCAAGGACTCTTTTCCCATCGTCCCCAAAGGCTCGTTATCGACTCGGCCATACCGCTCGGTGCAGGCATGGGAGGCTCGGCTGCCATGAGCACGGCGTTCGTTCGCCTCGCCTTGGCCATCCGTAACCAAACGTGGGACAGGTCCGCCGTGTCGCGCGCGGCCAACGACGTCGACGCGCTCTTCCATGGCAAGGCGAGCGGGCTTGACGCGGCCGCGGTCAGTTCCGACGGCGTCATTTGGTTTCGGCGCGGGGAGACGCCCACCCTCGTGCGTCCGGGCGTTCCCTTCCACCTCGTGCTTCTCGATTCGGGAGAACGCGCGAGCACCGCAGATATGGTCGCGAAGGTCGCTCACCGGCTCGAAGCGTGCTCGGCGGAATCGGGAGACGCTCTCGCCCGGCTCGGCCACCTCGCAGAGGATGGGCGTCGTTCGCTTGTGGGCGGCAACCTTTTGGCGCTCGGAAAATGCCTTGATAATGCGCACGAAGCCCTCGCGAGCCTCGGTGTGTCGACTGCGCGCATGGACACGCTGTGTGAACATCTGCGCTCGCGCGGCGCATTGGGCGCGAAGCTGACCGGCGCCGGAGGAGGCGGTCTCGTCCTCGGTCTGTTCGTCGGCATACCCAACGGTCTCGTCCAAGAATTGCGGAACTTCGGTCGGGTGTTTATCACTTCCATAGGGAGGTAAACCACCTGTGGACAAGATGGGACCGGATTCGTCCGACGACGATGACCTAGCGCGTTCGGCGCGCCAAGGAAACGTGCGCGTAGTGTATCTCGGGCACGCCGACGTCGTGGGAGCTCTCACCGCCGAGCTCGCATGCGCGGGCGCGCGCCCGGAGGAGACGCCTTCGGGCGCTTGCCTCACCATTCCCACGGCACTGGTGCGGCGCCTGCTTCCAGCGGAAACAAGGGACTCCACCGTCGCGCGCTGGCCCGGGGCGCAGGTGTTCTTCCACACGCGGGCCTTCGAGGTCGCCGCTCTTCTTCCGCGCCTCGACGCGGATCTCGTCATCGTCGACGAGCGCGTGGACCTTCCCCCGCGACCGCCCCGGGGCAACGAGAGGCGCGCGCGGCTAAGCGCCCGCGGCGAAACCAACGACGCTCCTGCGGCGTCTGCGCCTCCTATCGAAGAAGCACCACAAGGAAACACGCCCCCCGACGTCCTCGTGACCGCCGCAAGGACCCTCGCGAGGGAAGGGGGAGGCGGGCAGGGGCCAACCCCACCTGTTACGTTCGAGGAACTCCACTCGACCCTCGCGAAGTTCACGCCGCGCGGGTTCCATTTTCCCACGAGGCGCATCGTCGTCGTGCTGCCGGAGGGCGGTGACACGGCGCAACGCACGTTCCAGCTCGGCATCGCCAACGTGCGGCGCGTCATCATCGCGCCCCCCACCTCGGCGGAGCTTTTCGCTTTCGCCACCCGGCAGGTGGCCGATTTCCGCGCCGCCCACGCCAAAACGGCCCTGTGCATCTCGGGTGGGGGCCTCGAAGGCTACATCTACGCCGTGGGCGTGTCGCAAGCGCTCGAGGACTGCTTCGAGAACCGGACGAACAACGATTTCGACATTTACTGCGGCGTGAGCAGCGGAGCCATTTTGGCGCTCACTCTGGCTTCGGGCATGTCCACCGAAGACGTCGTGGGACAACTTTACAAGCGCAAGGGCAAGCTCGAGCCTTTGCAGCTCTCCACGATTTTCGATTTCGCCGGCGGAGAGATCGTCAAGCGACTGCTCGATCTCCTGCGCGGCGTGTCGAGCCTCGATCCGAGCGAGGCCGTTGCGAGGCTCCAGAGGGTCATTCCAGTCGGATTCTTTAAGGGCGAGAGGCTCAAGGCCTTCATCGAGCAACAGCTCAAGCGATCGGGACTCGCCGACAACCTCACGGCCATTCCCAAGGAACTCTATATCTCGGCCACCGATCAGGACACCGGCGAGCACGTGGTGTTCGGAGAGGAACCCTGGCGCGACGTACGCGCCTCGGCGGCCGTGCGCGCAAGCACCGCGTTGCCCCCTTTCTACCTCCCCGAGCGCATCAACGGCCACTGGTTCTCCGACGGCCAACTCACAAGTTCCTCCGACTTCAACACAGCCATCCGCAAGGGCGCGCGGCTGGTGGTCCTCATCGACCCCATGGTTGCCTACACCAGCTCAGAGCCCGGTGCTGTTATGAAACACGGCGGCTACTTCACGGCCGTGCAGGCCATAAAAAGCCTAGTGCAGACGCGCGCGCAGAGCTTCCTGCGCCATTCCATGGACGTGCATCCCGACGTGGATTTTGTGGTTTTCCGGCCCACCGACGAAGTGATGGAGGCCATGGCCGGAAATCCCATGCGCTACCGTATCCGCACCGAGTTGGCCGAACTTGGTTACAAGGGAACGCTCGTCCAGATGCTCGCGCAGTACGAGTCGCTGTCGCACCGCTTCGGCAAGCACGGATTCGGGATCAAGTCGGAAGCGGAAATCAGCGCATTGCTCGAAAGGAGGTGATTCGCGCCTTTTCTCCGCCGCCAGCGCGCGGCCAACCCACTGCCAACCCACCGCCAATGTTCCGTTCTGAGGTAGGCAGCAAATATCCCTCAAGGAGCGCCCCGCTCGTCCGATACTCGTTGAGATCGTCGCCATGGAAGGACAGCACACCACCTTTGGCGCCAGTGAGGGGAAGGCAGGACATGAATCAGCAGAAGAAAGACGGGCAGCCGGGTTCGCAGTTCGACTCGGGATTCGGCGGGTCCATGTTCGGCGGAGGCGGTAACACGCAGTTCGGCGGCCAGCAGCCCGGGCAACCGGGCCAGCAGGGGAACAACAGCCAGTTCGGTGCGGGCGGCGGAGGAGACTTCGCGAGCGGCTTCGGCGGGACCAACGCGGTGAGCCAGATCTTCAAGGAAGGCGGCTTCGCCGGCGACGAGAAGAAAAAGAGGATGGTTATTTTCGGCGCCCTCGCGGTGGTCGTACTGGCGCTCGGCGGTGTCTACCTGATGTTCTCCGGCGACTCCGCTGAAGAAGCCATGCTGGAAACGCCCGTTGCAGACGGAGCTGCGGCCGCTGAGGGTGCCGAAGGAGCCGAAGCTGGTGCCGAAGCCGGAGCCGCCGCTGAAGGAGCGGCCGAAGGCGCGGAAGCCGCAGAGGCGGGCGACGTGGCCGCGGAAGACGCTGCCGAGGGCGAGGACGCCGCAATGGAGGCCGCCCCCGCCGAGGCCCCTGCCGCAGCCGTGGCCATGACGGGGCAGTCGTCCACGTATGACTACAACGAGGAAATGGGCGGTCCCATGGTGCAGGCCGCCGCGGGCTCGACCATCGAAGTCGCGCGCCGCGCGGACTTCGCCGATGCCTACGTGATTGGCTCCGTGGGCGCCGCAGGGAGCTTCCGCATCCCTAACCCACCCCCAGGTAAGGTGTACTGGCGCGTTCAGGGTTCGCAGAGCGCGAGTGAAATCACCGTGAACCCGCCACCCGGCCTGGGCGTCGACTTCACCGCTCCCGCGTCACTCTCTGAAGGCACGCAGCTCTCGTGGAGCGCTTCGGGTCCGGTCGCCTTCTTCCGCGTGGAATTCGGCACCGATCAGGCGTTCTCGAGCGTCGCGCACGTCATCTCCACCAGCCAAACGTCGGTTGGCGTCACCGGAGTTAGCGCGGGTAGTTACTTCGTACGGTTGGGTGGTCTCAATCGCGCTTCCGGTAAGTGGGAGTATTCTGCGGCGACCTCCATCACGGTGCAGTGACAGTCTGCCTTCCCTCTTCGACTTGCCCCTAGGGGCGTGCTAAGAAACGCCCGCGTCGCGCACTTTCGCTGACGCGGGCGCTGTTCGTTTCGCGGGAGCGAAGAGCCCGCCCGGGCACAGAAGCGGGCAAGCCGCCCAGAGTGCGCTCCCCCTTGCCCCGCTCGAAGGAACGCGGTCCTTGGAGACGCTCAATCAAAAGTCATCGCTGCAGTCATCGCTGCAGTCATCGCTGCAGTCATCGTGGCAGTCATCCCCGCTGCCTGCGGCGAGCCTGATCCAACAGCTGAACCGTTACCTCGAGCTCCTCGCCCTTGCGCCAGGGCCTTTTGCTTCGGAGCCTGACGCATCGCGGGTGCACCAGCGAGACATGGGGCATGCCCTTATTGAATTCTTGCGTGTCGCCAAGCAGCCCTTCCACCGCGAGACGCTCCCCGGGCATGTCACCGGATCGGCCCTGCTCGTCGATTCGTCTTTTCAGTTCATATGCCTTATGCGCCATGCGAAGCTCGGCCTCTGGTTGCAACCGGGTGGCCATAGCGACGGCGATCTCGATACCGCGGCCGTCGCCCTGCGCGAGGCCCGCGAGGAAACCGGATTGGAGGCGGTGCGCCTTGTTTCGCCGTGGGTGCCCAAGCTCGCGCAGGAGAAGGGCGGTGACGGTGGGGAGAGCATTGACGTCGGGGAGGGCATTGACGTCGGGGAGGTGTATCCCATCGATATCGACGTCCACACCTTCCCCGCGCGTGGAGGCTTTCCGGCTCACCTGCATCATGACGTCCGTTACCTCGTTGTGGCCAATCCGCCGTCGGAGCCGCATTCGGCGGAGCTGAGGAGGGCGCTGCCCCGTCTTCGAGGCAACGACGAATCCCTTGATGTCCGGTGGTTCCCCCTGGCGGACGTCGCATTGGGCGCAGACGATGAGTCGGTGCGGCGCATTGCCCGCAAGGCGCTCGCCATTCGTCTTGTCAGCCAAAACGGCCTCGGGTAAGACTCCCCGAGTCAGTCCGCATACTTCTTGTTGTTTTTGGGGGAGTCTTTCATGTCGAAGTCCGATCGGTCTCCGCGCTCGCACACGCCCCGCATCGTTTCAGCTATGAGCCACCTCGGCCTCGTGGCCGCCATGGGGGCGGGCGCGCTCGCAAGCGTCGCATGTACGAAGTCCGATGGAAGCGACGCTCCCGCGCCTGCGCCTGCGCCTGCGACTGCGCCTGCTCCACGCGTCCTACAGAATGACGCGGTTCGCGGGCAGCGCACCCAGAAGGATGCCGAGTTCGAAGCGCTGCAAAAACGACTCGCTGCCTTGGAAGGCAAGGCCAACAACAGGACAAGCTCCGAAGTGCGCGTGTCCGGCGATGTGACTTTGCCGTCCTCGGTGTTGAATGAGGAGTTCCTTTGGAGCTCTTCGCTGCAGTACGCCAAGGCCGCCAACCGGATGACGGGAGAGCTCGAGGTAAGCACCGTCTTCTCGCTGTCCACCAAAGTGAGCCGTCTTGTGCGCCGCGGCGACAAGCTGCTGCTGCTCTCTCGTGACTCCGTTGACGCCGAGAGCGACTACCCGGCTGAGAACGTCTTGGCGCAGTTCAGTATCTTGCCATCGGCGAATGAGAGCCTCTCGCTCAAGCCCGACACACTTGGCTTGGAGTCGGGGCGTGTCATTGGCGAGTGGCTCGGTGCAACGCCCGAGCAATCCGCATCGGTGTTCGTGCGCAGCATGGAATTCGACAAGACCTCCGGTGCGTTAGTGTTTGAGCTCACCATGCGCGACGTGTTTGGCTCGCAGTTCGACTTCATCGAAACCGTCCAGCCCCGCGCGCGTGTCGTTGGCGGCGCGCCGGGCCTCGAAATCGTCGAGCCTGAGCCCGGTCGCCAAGAGGATCCCACCCACTTCCCAACCCTCCTCAAGCGCCTTGGCACCTTCCCGGTGAGCGCCTGGTTCGCCCCCGAACCCGAGCAACCCGACGATTTCGGCGCGCTCGCCAAAGTCCAAAAGTCGCACGTTTCGCGCTTCAACATCGAGGGTGGCCGCACCATCGATTGGTACGTCACCGCCAATACACCCGACACGCTCATGCCGGAAATCAAGGCGGGAGTGGAAGGTTGGAACCGGTACTTCGACTCCTTCCGCAAAGATCAGGTTGTGGTCTTCAAGGGCAAGCTGCCCTCCAACGTCAAGGTCGGCGACGCACGCTACAACGTCATCCTGTTCGACGCGGTGGCCGACTCGCCTGCCGCCTACGAGTCGCAGGCCTCTGATCCGCTCACGGGCTTCCAAACGCACAGCCTCATCTACCTGCCCCTCGCTTGGTACAACATCTCGGATGCCCGTTACCTTGATGGAGCCGACGACTCGAAGTCCGCGCGTGCGCGGGGGAACCGCGACGCCTTTGTGGCCAAGCTCCACGAGAAGGGGGTAATCCGCTGCGACCGCCCCGGCGTCGACATGCGCGATGCGGTCTTCATGGTCAACAGCCGTGCCGCCACGACTGCCGACGAGGCGGGACGGGCCCTCATCCGCTCCACACTCCTCCATGAGGTGGGCCACGCTCTCGGCATGCAGCATAACTTCAAGGGAACACTCACCGGCGACGTGTCCAAGTACAACGAAACCGACTGGGTCTACTCGTCGTCCACCATGGACTACAATCCGTTCGCCATGGAGGACACGCTCTTCACCGACTTGTCTATCCCCTCGCGCGACGTCACCAAGGGCCTGCGCCAACCCTACGACGCGCAGTTCATCGACGTTGTTTACAATGGCGGGGCGCGGACAATGGCCGAGCGCGAGAAGGCCTACCCGTTCTGCGATGACAAGGACGCCGACGACACCCTCGGGGGCGTCGACCCTCTTTGCACGCGTTACGATTTCTTCGCCTCGCCAGACCAAGCCCTCAAAGTGCCTTCGGAGCGCCTCTCCTCCAAGGAAACGTACCTGCCGCGCAAGCTCGGTGGCTTCGTCACCCTTTCCGGTTGGCTCGCGGAACGTTCTGACA
>JBIKVI010000377.1:0-3965 GCA_044356935.1 Silvanigrellaceae bacterium
TGCCCACGTTCACTTTTTCGAGCCAACCGGCCGCGGCAACGGAATCGGAGGGTGCCGCGCTTGCGCAAACGGCTTGGGCGATGCGCAAGGGTTGGGCACGGTCACCTAGGACGTATCCTGAGGGTTGCGCGGTTCTTTGGTAGGCGCCGTTGCTGTGCTCCCACGTGTTGCGTTGATCCTTATGGGTTTGGACGCAACTTCCCGAGAGCCACTTGGGTTCGTCCTTTTGCGCGGGCGTGAGGTTGGTGCGGGTCAGGTCTGACCGCTGGGCGGTGCATGCGAACGAGAGATGAGAGAAGTATCCCAGCCTGTCACGCTTGGCTTGCGTGTCGACTTCGGCAGGCGAGGCGTCGAACTCGCGGGCCGGCGATTCGCCTTCGGCGACGCACTTGCCGCCGCCGCGCATGTGGGCGTCCGCCTTGGCCCAGTCGTACTGAGCTTTCGCGGGGAAGTTGTCGATGAGCACGTCGCACTCGAAGCGCGAGGCCGCCTTTACCCGGATTTTCCCGGAGAGGCCTCCATCGCCGCGCTGGACGACGTGCGCTCCCGCCACGCATTGGTATCCGGAAACCACGTTCTCCTTGCAGCTGAAGCGCGGCTGTTCCCACGCCTTCTTCTCGCGCAGGTCGACGAGCGCCATTCCGACGTTGGCGTTACCGCACTTGTTGTAGGTGTAATCCACCTTGTAGCCGTACTTGGTGGAAGGAGTGCCCGCACGCTTCCACGTGTATTTCGAGGGAGTCGTGCAGGCCTTCGCGATTCCGGCTTTTACGCCGCAGAAGAGCGCGTTGGACTTCGTGACCGCGCCGCTGATGCGATCGAAGTCGTCGAAGGAGCGGGAGTTGTCCTCGGTCGAAAGGGCGACGATGTGGATGTGCTTGCCCAAGGATCCGGTCGCCGCCTTCTGCCAGGCGAGGAAATCCATGGCAAGGCACACGCCGGGTTCGTTCTCGAGTTCGGTGGTTCCCGCGGCCATGGCTTTGGCAATGCCCGCCGCTACTTCCGCCGCGCTCGACGCGTTCCCTAAGACGACCGACTTCGCGTAGAGGTCGATTTGCGACTGGTTGCGCTCTTCGTAGTCGGGCTTGAGGTCGGCTGAGTCTAAGCCAACGTCGAGACCCTTGGGGATTCGGTAAGAGAAGGTGCGGTCGGCGACGCGCACCGAGCTGCCCTCGAGCTGCGCGACCACACTCGAGAAGGGAAGGAGGCGCGCCCGGAACTTGACGTTCTCGGTGTTCATGGAAGCGATGAAGCCCGCAAGGGAATCCTGGAGTTTCTTCGCGTGGGGCTGCATGGAGACGCTATCGTCGAGCAAGAAGACGTAATCGATAACCTCGTCGCGGATGGCATTCTGTGAGACCGCCCCAATGACGAACTCCCAGGGCTTCTCGACTTCGGGTGTGGGCGTCATGACGGGACGCGCTGCTTTGCCGTCACCCTCGCTGCTGGAACCTTCCTCGCCGAGGGCGTCCGCCTCGGGCGCGGCCGGCTCGGCGCGGCCACCCGCATCGGCCCCTGAGGCGACGGGGGCGGGTTTGAGCTTTGGCTTCTTGACGCCTTGCTCGGCGAATTGAGTCTGCCCGCAGGCGGCCACGAAGGCGTAAAGGAACATGCATGAAACGCCCTTAACCAAACCCTGACGCATGAGGCCCCCTTGCGCGTGCTTTCAAGGTGCAGGTTCGGCGCGATGTCAATATTCCTGTAGGCGTGTTTGTAACGTGCCGGAAACATGAGGGGTGACGAGGGCATAGAACCACCCAGTGCGTCTTCCCCACTTGGTGGAGGGGCCTGTCGGCGCGTATCCCGCCCTGTTACATTGATTGATGAACCAAAACCTCAGGAGGTCCGGAAATGGTGCGTCATTCAAGGCGGTCGGTCGTTTTCTCGCGTGCGTCGATTGTGGGTCAGTTGGCGGTGGTCGCGCTCGTTAGCGTGGGTTGCAAGAGCCGGGACTTCAACACCCAGGATGGGGAGAAAACCTCCGAGGTGAGCAGCAACTCATGGAAGACGAGAGGTCTATCGAGTTCGAGCGCGGAGGCCGTGCTGGGTCTTTCATTGAAGTCTCATCACGTCCCCAAGAACTATGGGAATTGGAGGCCCATCGATGCCGACGTGTTCCTGAACACACCCGGGATCTCCTTCGATTATGAGGCAAATAAGCGCACAGCACCCTGCGCCAAGATGGAACAAAAGGCCGCGGCGGAGCTGTCTTCCGATTCGTTCGTGCAGGAAAAGGTGAAGAAGTGGGTCGAGTATTGCACGTCTTTGGAAGCGCTGATTGCCGATAAGGCGCTGGCGAACCCCTACAGTGCGGTGACGACGTTTCTTCCCTTGGGACTGAAGGGCGAAAAGCGGCTTGGAGCCTTCGTTCAAGTCATCCAGGCTCGGCGCGCGTACCTGGAATTGTTTGAAACGACTTCAAACCGCATCCAGGAAGACAAATCCGAAGTCCCCATGTTCATCGACGCCGCCAACGACCTCATGCGGTTCTCACCTGCGCGCAAAAAGACCTGCACAGGGCGGGTTTACCTTCTCCTCAACGGAGAGAGCGAAACCGCGTTCTACGCGTTCACAGGAACAGGCTTTTGGGCCTGGTTCAAGAAGGTCGCGACGCAAGCGAATATAGGCATTTTCTTTGACAGCCGAGAAGCGGTTTACGTCGTCGGCGAGGGCTCCACTGAGACGGAAGCAACCGCGAACTTGGACAAGAGCGTTGCCGAGTTGAAGAGCCAATATACTCTTCCTAACTTGGTGGACTCGAGGTCGATGTTCGCGAAGAGGAGCACCATAACGTGCAAGGAGGCGAAGGTGAAGTACGAGGAGAGCGACTTCCCGGCCCTCTGGGCCCAATACGAGAGCGAAAACATCTAAGTCGAAGCTCTCATTGGCTTCCAATAGAGTGGCAGGTCCGCTTTCTCGAATAGATGTGCTTCCCCCAACGCTCCCGCACTCACACGCCACGAACTCGGGCCGACGCCGAGCGTCACCCGGCCCGGCCTGCCCCCGAGCCGGTACCGCTGACTGTTCCCTTACGGAGCCAGCGCGAAATTCTGGACCCAGTAGTAACGGAAATCGGAGCCCGCGTTCGCGGCGCGGCCCACGCCGATGTCCTCGAGCTGGGGATCGAGGATGTTGGCGCGGTGCGGGGGGCTTTCCATCCACTGACGCACGGTGTCTTCAGGCGTTTCGTAGCCGGCAGCGATGTTTTCTGCCACCATCATCCACGCGTACCCGGCCTTCGTGACGCGTTGTGAGGGCGTACTTCCATCGAGACCGTCATGGCTGAAATAGTTCCGCTTGGCCATGTCGGCCGCGTGCGCTTGGGCGGCGGTGTTGAGTTTGTCGTTTTCGCGCAGAGGCTGGAGCCCAGCGCTGCGGCGTTCCACGTTCACGAGCTCGACCACCTTCGACGTCGGCGATACGTCGTTCTTGCCGGGCTTTGCTGACTCAAGGATTTTCTCCATGAGAATCGCTTGGGGCAGCGCGGCGCCGGCCGGTGAGACGTTGCTGTCCGGGGCGACGTCGTTTGCCAAGGCCACGTTGCCGTGCGTGGCGGTGGTGAGCATGGCCAAGGGGGCGAGGGCGAGAGCGGCTGCGAACGTGAAGGCGCGGCCGAAACGTGATCGATTGTTCATGCTGTTTCCTTATTTGTGCGCGAATGTGCGCCGGGGTGTGGTGAGGCCGACGATAAACACGTTCGTCGAGGAACTCCAGCTCACTTGTTGCCTGTTGACGCCTGGTAATTTTTGGAAACCGCCGAATTTCGCGTATTGATGTTCGCTTGAGGTTGCCTTCCCGGTCTGCGCCCGTCTTGCGAAGCGCGGGGTTTTCTTAATTAAAGGCTCGCTTCATAAATGACGCGATGTCGTCGTCATCGACATTTTTCGGCGGGCTCATGTACGTCAATGTACACTTCACCCGCCGAAAAATGCCTCTTCCTCGACCTCGCGCCCTTTATGAACCTC
>JBIKVI010000107.1:0-13843 GCA_044356935.1 Silvanigrellaceae bacterium
GAATTCGCGAAGTTCTTCCGCTCGTCGATCGATTGAGTGGTCTCGCACCTCTGGTTTGCTCATGTCTTCGAACCGTCATGGTCGTTTGCAAACCGCTGTCTCGGTTGCCTTCGGACGTCAATTCTTAGATTGGTAGACTCCGTCATGGGACGAGGCGTTTTCCTGAGCACCCAAGGGTGCGAAGTGCCCCTGGCTGCGCCAAGTCATCTCCTATCTTCGTGGGGCCCAGCGTGGAACACCATGCCCGTCCACACGGCCCCCAGGACGAAGACGTGGCGAGGCCGGGTCGTCGTGAAGTCGCGCATCCACTCCGCGCGCAGACGCGCGTTCGCATCAAGAGCCTGCTCGACTCCCACGGTGTGGCGGTAGGGATCCTTGCGGCTCGCGAGGAAACCAAGTTCGCGCGAAAGCGCGGGCGCGGCGGCCCCACGCACCGTGTTGTTCACCTTGAGGCGCTCCGAGCGTGCGGCGAGGCGAGTGCCTTCCCACCGCAACCAGGTCTCCCCCCAGAACGCGAGGGTCGTGTTCTCGAAGTCGGCCTCCCGCGTCGCGTCGCGCAGGCGTCCGTTCGACGTGGAACGCGTCGCCTCTCCCTGTGCGCCCGCGCTCCACGCCGTGCCCGGTTCCCATGCCAGTCCCCCGAACCCGCCGAACGTGCGCACGGTGCCGTCCAAGGTGGGAGCCGCCGACGCATCGGAACGCGACGGGCCGTGGGAATGGCCGTCATCGTAACGCGCATCCCCGCGCCGCTGGGGCGACGCGCCGTACACGTAACCGCCCACGCGACCGGAGAGGCCTCCGTCCGCGACGCCATAACGGATGTAGGCGTCGAGCGCGGGTTCACTCAAACCCCAGTGACGCGACGGGAACGCATTGCCGCGCCATGCCTCCACGCCGGCATCGATGCCCGCGACGCGCGTCTTCAGGCGCGCGCCCTCGTCGACGAGCCCCCCTCCCCAGAGGACGTCGTAGGCGAGGCGTCGCGACGAGAACGGGCCGTCACTCGGATGCTCCCCGTGGAACGGCGTGAGGGCGGAGGCCAGGCGCCCCCCTTCCACGGCGAGCGCGTCGGTGAACTGGTGTCCCACGAGCGCGTGATCGAGCTCCAGTCCATGCGCACTGGCGTGCCGTCCGACCTTGAGCGCCGCGTACGTGGCACCGCTGCGATAGACGGGCGAGAGGAATACTTCGTCGAGGGACAGGCCCGCTTCAAAGGGATGAGCCTCGCCCCCCATGAGCGTCCCCGGCACGGTCCAACGCTCGTCGGGCCCCACCAGTCCGCGCGTACGGTAGGCGCCCGACACGGCGAGGTGGGCGTGCACGCCCTCTGGCGGAAGGTCCATGGAGTCAAACGCATGGGCGCGGGCTCCGCCCGTGGGAGCGAGGCACGCGAGGGTGGCGAAGGCGGGCGTCGCCGCGCCGAACAGGGTACGCATCATTGGTCACCACGGGTTCGAGAAGCGGGGATTTCGGAGGAAGCCTTCGTCGGTGAGGCTCTCCAGGAACGCCACGAGGTCCTCCCTCTCGCCGGCGGCGAGCGTGAATCCCGTGACGAATCCGTCCTTGTTCGGGTTCTTGCGACCGTCACCGCGGTTCGGGCCCGTTGTCACGTCGCGTCCTCCCGCGGCGTAATGCACCACGACCGCTCGCGGATCTGCCAGCGGTCGTGGTGCATTACGCCGCGGGCGGCCGCTCCCGCCTCGGCGCCACGGGCGCCAATCCTTACACGGACGCACGCGTGGCCAAGGGCTTCGTCATCACCGCCGACGAGACGCGCGCGCTCGTCGCGTTCCTCCGCACACTGGGAGGCGACGGGCGCTGAGGGCCGCATCGCCGGTGGGCCGCGAACGCCCCGGGAGAGGCCTCAGCGCCCCACGTCGAAGGTGAACGTGAAGGTCTCCGCGTCCGTAAACGCGCCCCGGAGCTCCCATCGGCCGTCCATGGCTAACGCGAGGTCGTCGACGCGCGTGCATCCTTCACCAGCGGGCGAGAGGCGCGTGGGGCTGCTACCATGGCCCATGTCGGGCATCCAGAGCTGCGCGCTGGTCACCTCTCCCGGGTTGTTGCTGCACACGATGGCCGCCTTGGTAGCGAGCGTGGGCGCGCGAGCCGGGACGAAGGTGATGGCGGCGACGCTACCATCGGCCGCGCGCGTCAGTCGGGTCGCCGTGGGCAATGCGCGCGCAACGTCGAAGGCGAACGTCGCTTCGTCGCCGCCGGTGAGCTTCACCTGGATTTCCCACGCGCCTTCGTGCTCGAAGCGCAGGGCATTGAGCTGCACGCAGCCGCCGTCGAGAGGACGGAGAGTGACCGCGGGGCCTCCGTGCCCGTGGCCATCGTGATCCATCCAGACGCGGGCGCTTCTCACGGAGAGCGGCTCGGAGCCGCACAGAAGGGTCCCCTGGCTCACGCTCGCCACGGGGGTCGCGAGGGGAAACCGCAAGGTGAGGTCCTGGCCCTTCACGGAGGTCGTCGACACGACAAGGCTTTCCGAGGCGAATGCCACCGGAGCGAACGCGAAGGCGGCGAGGAGCGAACAGGCGATCTTCTTCATGGACGTCTTCTCCTGGAGTTGAGAGGAAGCGGGGGCATACGCACCGCACCTCGGCTGAGTTCGCACACTCGGCGCCCGCGAGGGGATGCAACACTTCGTTGCTCCTCTCGCCGGGCCGTTCGACGCGCACCGGCGCCGCGCTTGGTGCGCCTCGGCCAGCCGACGATCTCTATGCGCCCTCGCCGTCCTCGTCGTCGACGTCCGATCCCCGGTCCGACGTGCCGCGCGTGCCGTCCCATGCCCCAAGGGCTCCCGGATCCACTCGCTGAGGCAGCTTCCGCATCTTCCGCTGGAGGCTCTGTCGGTGCAAACCGAGTCTACGCGCCGCCTGCGTCACGTTCCAATCGCATTGCGCGAGCACGAACTCGATGAGCTCGTGCTCGTACTGCGCGAGCGACGGCGCGCCTTCGCGGGTGTCGCTCGCCTCGAGCTCGAAAGCCGGGTCGACGCCGTCGATCCAGAGGGCCTGCTCGAGCAGATCGGGATGCGATGGTTTGAGGAGGCAGTTCACGGCCCCCTTGCGGATGGCCTGCACGGTGGTGGCCGTTGTGGGATAGCCCGTGAGCATGACCACGCGGCATCCCGGGGTGGCGGCGAGGAGAGCGTCGATGAGCGACAGACCGAGGTCATTGCCGAGCCTGAGGTCGAGGATGGCGAAGTCGAAGCGCGACCCTTCTGCCAACGCGACCCGGACTTCCGCGGGCGTGCCAGCCGCGAACACCACGTAACCCCTCTCCTGGAACTCCTGGACGAGCACGCGGCGGAACGCGGGATCGTCGTCGACGACGAGGAGCGATTTCGCGTGCGATGGCGAGGCCATGTGTTCCTTCTCTCCTTTTCAGCGGGTATCGCCGCGAATCCAACGCGAGGTCAACTCCACGAGCTCTTCGTCAACGGCCGGCACGCCCCCTTCCACCGGTGGCATGCGCCGGCGCCCTTCGTGTCCGGTCATCCGCAGCACGAGTTCGCTCTTTTCGGGCGAGCCCGGGCTCACGAGCGGCAGGGCGCCTGCATGCCTCATGGCCCGCGCCGATCCCAGGCGCTCGAGGAGTTCGGCGCGCGTGTAGCGCACGTCGGGGTCTAGGACGAACGCCGTCGTGCGCGCGGCGGCCAGGGGGTCGGGGTTGTGGCACGACACGCAGTTGTTGCGCAGGATCGCGAGGAAGCGCGCATGCACATCGTCGCTTGCACGATCGACTGCGCCCCGCGCTCCCACCTCGGCCGTCGCAATGGTCCTCTCCGTGGTCGCTTCTCCGAGGCGAACCGCTCCGGCGGCCACGAGCCGTTCGAGCGACACGGCCGTGAGATTGTCGGGGTGGATGCCGAAGGCGAGGGTCGGCGCGCCGGTCGCGTCGCGGAATCCTGCCGTCGCGCCGCCGTGGCAGGTCGCGCACGCGGTGGAGCCCGGGAAAACGTAACGCCCCTGCGCGTCGTGGTCATGGGCGAACACTTCGAGGGGGCCGGCGGCGCGCTGGATGGGCAGGGACGCAAGCGGGGACGCCAGACGCGTCGGCGGCGCGCCTTCTTCGTCGGGTCCGACGGACGCCCATCCCGAAGGCGAATGCGACGGCTCCCCGTGGGGCGTCTCGAACGCCGAGACGAAGATCCACGCGTCGTCGTGCCCCACGGCCCGTGCGCGCGCGGGGTCGACCTTCAGCGTGAGTCTCCGTTCCACGAGGCCCACGCCCCGCCCATCGTCGAGCCAGAACTCCTTCCAGAGCTTCGTTCCGGCGGGCACGGACGGTTCCCATTGACCGTCGTGTTTGCGCGTGAGGACGATGGGGCGTCCGGAGGGAACCTCAAGCCAGCGTTTTTTCACGGGCACGGTGTCCCCGTTGCGCAGGGGCTCGCGGACCTCGTAGGCGATGGCCGCGGGCCCAGGAGCCGGGAGGACGCGTGCGCGTTCGAGCAGGTAATCGTCATCGGAGGGCACCGGAGCGGCGGGACCGTCGGCCTTCCGCGAGGACACGGCCGACGCGGCCGCGCTCAACCCGAGGGCGGTCGCGAAGAGGAAAGCCGACACGCGTGCCGCGGGCGAGCGTGCGGCTCGCAGGACGTGCGGCACGAAGGCCATCACCACCGCCAAAGTGGCGCGCTCGACCGAGCGAGCGCGTTCTTGTTTCTTCGTCCTCTCGTCCATGTCGGATGTCCTCCTCTCACACGGGTTCACCTCTTTGATATCGGAGGAAGGGAGGCGCGGTGAATGCAGCGCGTTGTTGCGCAGGAGGCTATTTTTGATCTGGCTTAACCAGCATCCAGAGGGCGATCAGGTTGAGTTCCGTGTCGGAAATATGCGCCATGGCGGGCATGGCCATGCCGGGACGCTTCTTGCCGGGGGCCTTGGCCCAGGCCACGATGCCCTCGGGCTTGCCCGCGTAAATCCCGCGGATCTCGACGAGGGAAGGGCCTACAAGCGCCTTGTCCTCGACATGGCATCCAGAGCAGGCCGCCGTGAACTCGGCTTGGCCGGCAGGGAGCGCTACTTTCCCGACGCCGAGTCGTTCGTCGACGGCCGCGGCTTCACGCGCTTCCTCCCATGCCGCTGAGCTCTCGCGCTGCTGGGCCTTGGCGCTGGCCAGCGCCTTTTCGCGGTAGGCGTGGCGGCCGTTCACCATGAACGCGACAATGAGGCCGAACACGAGCACGATGCGTCCGCACGCCGCGCTCCTTGAGCCCCACAATGCAGCGTCGTGTTGCGCAACAGGACGTGGCGCAACACGATGCTGCACCCGCGTTCCGGTCCTGGACACGTTCACACCACTCCGCGAAAGTGCCGCTCGAAGCACGACCTGCCCCCACCCATTCGGTCTTTGGAGTGTCCCCCCATGACGCCATCCCTTCGTCGCCGCGCAGTCCGCGGCCTTTTGGTCTCCGCGGGCCTTTCAGCGGCCACCCTTCTGTCCGCTTGTGGTTCAGGTGGAGCATCGTCGGGCTCCCTCGACGCATCCGACACGTTCGACGCAACCTCTCGCATCCCGTTGCCGACCCCTCCCGAAGCCTCGAGGGAGGCGAGCGACTTTCTTTCCCTATGCGGCTCGGCCGCACCCTCGTCCGACGACGGACGCACCGTGGCCATCCTCAAAGCGCGCGCGATGCAGAACGATTGCTCGAAAGCGTTCACCGTGCTCTCCCGCCTTACGGAACTCGACCTTCAGAACGAGCGCCTGGTGAGCGTCGCGCCCCTCGTCGGCCTCACGGAGCTGCGGCACCTCTATCTGGGCAACAATGCCATCCGTGATCTTTCCTCGCTCTCCCGCCTTTCGGGCCTGCTCACGTTGTGGGTCGCGAACAATGCCGTCGACATCGCCTCCCTCCCCGTCCTGCCCAAACTCGAAGACCTCGACCTGTCCGGCAATCGCCTTGTGAGCCTGGGCAAGCTGGCCGCGAAGGTGCCCGCGCTCCGTTTCCTCTACGCGCGCCAGAACGGGCTCACGCATTTGCGCGACCTCGAGGGACTTGCGCGCATCGAGAAAATCGAGGTGTCCGACAACGCCATCGACGACCTTGCGCCGTTGTCGCGCCTGCGGACGCTGCGAATCCTGGAGTTCACGCTCAACCGCGTGTCCGACCTCGCGCCCGTGGCGAAGCTCCCCATGCTCAATGTCATCATCGGCGGCAAGAACCGCGTCGCCTCGCTCGCACCGCTGGAAGGGAACAGGACTGTCGCGGTGCTGGCGTTGTGGGGCAACGCCATCACCGATCTCTCTCCGCTCGGCGCCGCGTCGTCGCTGTTCATGCTCAACGTCGGTCACAACGCCATCCGCTCCCTCGCACCCGTCGCCGGCCTGACCAAGCTCACGGATCTCGACGTCCGTGCCAATCCCCTTGATCGCGCCGCCTGTCCCATCGACGCGCGTTCCCCCGGCGTCGCTGCTGCCTGCCGCGCGCTCCCGTGAGCTCCCCCAGCCCGACTCTCCCCCCCGATTCGATCCCCGTCGCCGTCCGGGTCGTGGTCACCCTGCGCTGGTGGGCGGCCGCGGGGCAGGCCCTCGCCGTGGTTCCGGGCCTCGTGCTTGGCTGGCTACCGCGCGCCGCGCTCTTTCCTTACGCGGTGACGGTGGCGGGGCTTGTCGCGCTCAACGTCGCCACGCGTCGCTTCGTGGAACGGCGGCCTGCGCTCGTGACCCCCGCGTTCCTTTCGTTCCAGCTCAGCATGGACGCGTTGGCGCTCAGTGTCCTTTTGTGGCTCTCCGGTGGACCGTGGAACCCCTTCGCTCCGCTCCTGCTCGTGCACGGCGCGTTGGGCGGCTACCTCCTGCGCGGCCCCTGGCTGGCGGGTTTCGGGGCTTTCCTTTTCGCCCTGCTCGGCTTCCTGCACTGGGATCCGAATCTCCCCGTCGCCTTGCAAGTGCAACCTACGCCCAGCACTGCGCTCCTTCCTGCGCAAGCCATCGCCCTCGTGTTCCTGGTTGCCATGCTCGCGCGCATCGCCGCCTTGGGTGACGCCGCCGCGCGGGCGCTGGAAGTAGCGCGCGAAGGCAAGTCGCGCGTCGACAGGCTGCGTGCGCTGGGCATCGTCGCCACCGGGTTCTCGCACGAGTTCGCCACTCCCTTGTCGACCCTGCGAATGCGGCTTGATCGCCTCGCCCGGCGTGCAGACCTCGCCGACGACGAAGACCTCGCGGAGGCGCGCGAAGCTGCGACGACCTGCCAGGCGGCGCTACGTGGCCTCCTGCGCAAGCAGCTCGCCCCCGGTGACGTTGATTTCGAGACGTTTGCCCTCGTTCCTTGCCTCGAACGGACCATCGAGGCGTGGCAGACGGATCACGCTCCTGTCCGCGTTGCTCTCCCCGTGGCATCGGAGGCACCGTTCGTCCACGGCCCTCGCCTCGCCTTCACGCAGATGATCATGGATGTCCTCGACAACGCGTTGCGCGCGAGTCGCGCGCGAAACTCACGCGAAGTGTTCCTCGCGCTGGAGGTGCAGTGGGGTGCACTGAGGCGTGCGACCATCGCCGTGTCCGACGCCGGCGCGGGATTCCCGGACATCGTGTTGCGCAATCTTGGTCAGCCGTTCTTCTCGGCCGAGCAGGGCGGCACCGGCCTGGGCCTATATCACGCCTTCACGGTGTGCGAGGCCATGGGTGGTCGTCTCGAGGCCCGCAACGTGCCCGGAGAGGGCGCTAGGGTAGAAATCACGGTTTCGCTCGTCTGAAGTGCTACGCGCAGCGGCTCGCGGGCCATGCTACTCCAACGACGACGAAGCTCTGTGATCGCACTTCGGACGTTGTGACCATAGAGGAAGTCGAGCGTTTGCCGAACTACTGACCAGGCCCCTTTGGAGTGGTACCGGTTGAGTGGACACAGAATCCGGGGTAGCCAAGCCCCAGAGAGGTTTGTGAGTCATGTCCACGAGAAAACGTTATTCGGATGAGTTCAAGATCGAGGCGGTGAAGCTGACGGAGTCGTCATCTGCCACCATCGCTCAAATCGCCAAGGAGCTGGGCGTGAGCGTCCCCACGCTCAACGAGTGGCGGGCGAAGGCCAAGCGCGGCAAGCTTCGCGGCCCCGGGGGCAAGGTCGTCTCCTTTAACGATGCGACGGAAATGCAGCGCCTGAAGCGTGAGAACGCCAGACTGCAGAAGGAAGTTGAGATCCTAAAGTCGGCGGCCGCCTACTTCGCGAAAGAGAGCCTTTGAGGTTCCTCTTCATCACGCAGAAGAAGGCGGCCTACCCCGTAGGACTTTTGTGCGAGGTCATGCAGGTTTCTCGAGCTGGCTACTACAAGAGGCTTAAAGAAAAGGGCGGCAAGCGCGCGATGAGTGACGATTCGGCTCTCGGGCCCATCCGAGAGGTGTTCGCGAAATCGCGGCAGACGTATGGGCGTCGCCGTGTCACGAGGAGGCTTCGGAAAATGGGGATCGTCATCTGCGAGCGACGTGTCGGGCGCCTCATGCGTGAGGCTGGGCTGCGCGTCGTGGGTACATTCAAGTTCCGCGCGACGACGAACTCAAAGCACTCGAGGCCAGTGGCGCCAAACCTGCTCGCTCGCGAGTTCTCGGTGGCTTCGTTAAACACTGCGTGGGTAAGCGCCATCACGTACGTCCCGACGAGCCAGGGATGGCTCTATCTCTGCGTGGTTCTTGACCTGGCTTCACGCCGTATTGTCGGCTGGTCGATGCGCGACACGATGCACGCAGAGATGGTGACGACGGCGCTGCGAGGGGCGCTGGACGCGCGCAAGCCAGCTCCCGGGCTCATCTTCCATAGCGATCGGGGAGTGCAGTACGCGAGCATCGAGGTTGTTCGGCTCCTGCAGTCCCGCGGGGTCCGACAGAGCATGAGCCGCAAGGGCGACTGCCGGGATAACGCCGTGAGCGAATCCTCTTTCGCGACGATCAAGAAGGAGCTGGTGTACCGGTGCAAGTTCGCGGACCGGGAGACAGCGAGACAGGCGATCTTCGAGTACCTTGAGGTGTTCTACAACCGCGACAGAGACCATTCAGCACTGGGTTACCTTACGCCCGATGAGTTCGAGCGGAAGGCGGCGTAAAATCTGTCCACCGATCGTTGACCACTTCTTACGGCTCCTCAACAGAGGAGTCAAGTCGATGACAGATGAATACGATTGGAGAACAGGAAGGTCATGCGTTTATCAGAATTTTTATCATCTCGTCTTTGTGACAAAGTACCGCAAGGGGGTCTTTACGGACGAGATGCTCGATGCCATGAAAGACGTCTTCCACGAGACATGCCTCCAAATGGACTGCCAGCTGCTGGAATGCAATGGTGAAGTGGATCATGTCCATTTGTTGGTCATTTGCCCCCGAAACTGGCCGTCGCCAATCTCGTCGGGAAGCTCAAAGGAAAATCGAGCTTCGTACTGCGCCGCGACTTCGGACATCAGCTTCGCAAAAAACTCTGGGGCGATCACCTCTGGAGCCCTAGCTACGCCAGCGTCACATGTGGCGGCGCACCGCTTGAAATCGTCAAGAAATATATCGACGATCAAAAGCGGCCGCCTTCGCAGAAAGGCATCGAGATCTCTAAACGCGAAAACACTCGAAACTCCCCTGGAGGGAAGAAGCCAGGTACGGCAGCCCGGCGCTAGGCACACGGATTCATGGCGTATCCGTGCACCAGCGTCGGACTCGCCGAAATACAACCCCTCGCGTCCGCCGACGCTTCGGGTCTCTCAGCTCGGCTTGACTCGCCCCTGAAGGAGAAAGAATGCGCCTCGTTTCGGTTCAACGCCGACGCCGCGGACATTCCCGATGGCGTTCCCACGATGGATGCCGACGAGCTCGCGGAACTCCTCGCGGAAGGCGACGTTCCCTTCGATGCCATCGCGCTCGAAGGGTTCGAATTGGCCGACGTGGCGGAATCGGCGCAAGACGGCATGGATGCCGCGCTCGGAAGCACGGACGTGGGCCTTCCCGTGGCCACCCTCGTCCTGTCGACCTACCGGGAGGCCCGCACCCTCAAAGACGGGCAGACCGACGTTGTTACGGCCGCGAAGAACATCGCCGTCGACGCCGTCGCCAAGGGAGGAGGCATGGCCGCGGGTGCGAAAATGGGAGCATTCGTGGGCTCAATGGTTGCGCCGGGAGTGGGTACGGCCGTGGGTGGTGTCATGGGAGGCGTCATTGGCGGAATCCTCGGAGGGCGAGGAGCCAAGGCTCTCCGCGAAAGCGACGCCCATGCCGCCCTGGGGGCTTTCTCGGCCTTCTACGGCAACGCTCGAGCCGCGTGTGCGGAATCGGCCCAAGGTTCCAAACGCGTCTACGACTCCATTGAAGCCTCCTACAAGGGAACACTCGCGCGCGCCTTGGACGCGGGCCGCTCGGCCCTTGGCGCGTTCGACGAGAAGGTGTCAGGGGAGGCTGGCCGGCTGACGTCGTTCCTTTCCGACCTCGGGACCCGCGCCCGAACCGACGTCGACCGCATACGCTCACACACCCGCCGCTTCGCCTGGATCTTCGCTCCCCAAGAAGCGGCTGCTCAGCGCGCACGGCTGCAAATTCTCGAAGGCACCCCGCAGGGAGGCCTCGACGTCGTTCTCACCGACGACACACGCTTCGAGGAACTCTCTCGTGCCGTGCGCGATTCGCAGCGCCGCATGAGCAGTGCCACGGAGGAGCTCGCACGGCGACTCATGGACGCGCAGCGTGAAGCGACACAGGGCGCCTCGCTCCATGCGGCGCGACTTGAAGCCGAGTACCTGCCCGCTCAGGTCGATGCCCTGTCGACCATGATCCACGCCGACCGCTCGCTCCTGCCAATCCTCACACAAGCCACAGAGGAAGCCGGCCGTGCGAGCCTCCGTTCTCGGGTGTCGAGCCTGAAGGCGCTCGCCACGCAAATCGAGGAGCGCATTGCCCGTCTGGAGCGGTCGAGGGCGAAACTCCGCGAAGGCCGTGCCTCGTGCTCGGATGTCCCACGCAGGATCTGAGCCGCGACTGCTACATCGCTTGACCGAGTCGGCGAGGCATCACTCGGCAACCTCATGGAACCCTAGAGTTCGCAGAATCGTTTAACACTTTGAAATACTAATACTTGTTATTGGCGGCCCTTGTTTTCAGCTTGATATCAGATGCATGTTATCCGATAAGGGAGCAGACGGAATGGGCATCACTCTCTTCCGTGACGAGGAGTTCCGACGCTGGTTCGCTGCTTGGCTCGGAGAGTTCGACTGGGACGAAGGCAATAGGCGAAAACCGCTAAAGCACGGATTGGACTGTACGGGGGTCGAGAGACTCTTCGATTCCTTCTTTGTCTATGCTGGCTGCCTTGCTCCTCCGCCGGACCAGAACTGGGCCGAGCCACGGCACTTGGTGTTCCTGCGGGATGATGTGACCGCACTGCATTGGACCGCTGTCGTAACTCCGCGGGGCGAATCGCTGCGCGTCATCACTTGCCGTCGCTCGAGGCCGATGGAGGAGGCCATTCATGAAGAAGCATGCAGACGAGAAAAAGACCAAGGCTGATTCCGACGAGGAATTCGAGCGTTGGTTTGAGTCGACTGACACCGGATCGCTCGTGAAGGAAGGCCAGGCGACTGGGATGGCGGGCATCGCATCTCGTGGTCCCGGTAGACCGCGGATCGGCCGCAAAATCTCACTCATCCTCCCTGAGGAGACCATCCAAGACCTTACGAAACGGGCCGCAAGAAGGGGCATGGGTTACCAGACCTACGTTAGGATGGTTCTCATGAACCTCAAGGAAGACGACGCCGTGTAAACTGAGAGGCGATACCTGCCTCGTCGCGCGAGCCTCATCCCAACCAAGCCAGTGTGCTCGCTGTGCAGTTGAGCACGATATGGGCGACGATGGCCGAAACCAAGCCACCCCGACTCGGGCCACCTTCCACGTCAGGCGAGCAGACGTGCGGCGGGCAAAAACCGGTGCCACCTTTCGCAACCCTCGTTAGAAACGCTCTGCCCCATCGTTCGCGCCCTGACGATACCGACGACAGCGTGGGTGTGTGAGAAGTGATAAAGCAGTCTGAATAGAGTTGCACTTCATCAAGTCAGCTTCCGCCGAGCACGTGCTGTCTTTACCGCAGCTTGAAACTCCGGCCAGCCAAGTGCGCCCTTGCCCAAGTCACCGTCGAACAGCGTTTCGATCTCAGGGCTAAGATCCGTTTCTCCTGACGATCGAAGGATGAGACCCGCGTATCCACGCTCTCGCCAAGATTTGAAGGAAGCCCGCGCGAGCTTGAGCCCATTGCAGTGCCACAAGGCCAAGGACGCCGATGGCTGTGGATGCCAGGAGCTGGACGATCAAGGATCGCCTCACCCGGATGGACAAGATACGCGCAAGACTTTGAGAGGTCGGAGGGGTGGCGGTCAAGAAGTCAGCAACGCCTCTCGTGAGAGGCGGAGGAATCCGTCTAGTCCATTTGCATCTCGGGAAATGACTGTCACGCGGGCATAACGGACACCGCACTCAGTGTTGATGGGGGTCAGCAGCGCTCCTTCAGGGTAAAGGGGCTCGACTTCGCAAACTAAGCTGGTGCGACGGGCTAGATCCGAAAGGGCATTCAGTGGAGCGTGAGAACAAGTTCCTCCACCAAGGAATGTTGGGTGAAGCACGGCCACGTGAGCATCGACGGCGGGGAAGATGCTGTTGCTTGTATGCTCGCTCTGGCCCGCCCGTATGGAACGTCCGGACAGGTGGATGCCACAAAGGTCGATGCCTGTTGCACGTCTCCAGATTTCAGTGATGTGTCCGCCCGCCGGTCGTAGGTTGACCTCGATGACACACACACGTCCGTCGACCACCTTGAACTCGATGTGGGCGACGGTTTCGATCAGACTCAGCGCGGCTGCGACGGCGGTCAGGTCAGCCTGGAGGGTTTCCCTGGGAAGCGGTAGTGCATCGACGCACAGGGTGGAATGCGCCAGTTCGAGAAACAGCGGGGCGCCCGAAGTCACCTTCCGGGTCACGGCAGCGAAGACTAAGAACCCTCCACGGACGACGATTTCCGCGCTGAATTCTTCTCCTGGAACGTGGGTTTCAACAATTGTGTCGTGTCCAGATCCCCAGTAACTCGTAAGGTCGATCATCGCTCCTTGCACAGGAAAAAGGGTGCACTGCGGAGCCAAGTCCTCGAAGTAACGGACGATCTCTTGACGGTCGTTCACGAATCGAACCGAACGTCCTCCCATCCCGGAGTCGGGTTTTGCGACGCATGGGCCCTAAGAAAAGAGGTTCTCGGGCAACTGCTCCGCATCGCTCAATCGCGCATACGAGGGCTGAGGCAGCCCGGCCCCTGCAAGGCGGTCGCGGACATCGGACTTGCTACGCGTGGATTTTTCCCATGACGGGCCTGTGTCACGAGGCCGACCAAACTACGTATCAGCGTAACAGTCTAATGATGCGTTCTTGATGGCGTAACGAGCAATTGGGGAGAGGGCACTCCCTGCGTCGTTGGTAGACGGGAACCTCTCCGAAGAGAGGCCCCGCCCCCTCTAAAACCGTACGTGCCCAACTAAGGCATACGGCTTCCTCATCAGCATTGCGGTTTGAACGCACTCGGCGTAAAGAACAGGTTGTGTAGGAGCTTCGCCTTGGGGAATTTTGCACGTTCGAGAACGTGCGCAAATCTCTCCCACGAATGGCTTCTGCGTTGACTTCTACGGTTGAGCCATTTGAACAGCATTCCGCGAACCTCATGAACGAACATTCCGACCCGCTTCATGTTGTCGTTGATGACAGCGGTAGTTCATGTATCCATGAACTACCGCTGTCATCTTCTCCACGAGGCGTTTATCATTTCTGTTACGTTTGATTTGGTTTTGAATGGCAGCGAGCTTCGCACGATAGCGCACTGGACACGTGCGGCGC
>JBIKVI010000378.1:0-3954 GCA_044356935.1 Silvanigrellaceae bacterium
ACTGCGGGCGACCCTGTCTCTGGGCAAGGCCTTACAGAGAACGCTCACCCAAGCCATCGACGCCGAAACCGGCCAACGTGGATTCGTCATTACGGGCGATGGCCGATTCCTCGAGCCCTACGAATTGGCGCGGACGCGCCTCGCCACGGACCTCGACGCCTTGGAGGCTTTCGTGAGCGGCGGGCATCTCGCGCCCGACGCCCTCGCGCGCCTGCGCGATCTCGTCGACCAATGCCTCGCGGAGGCCGGAGCGGTCATTGCGGCTCGCCGATCAGGCGGCCTCGACGCCGCCGCGCATCGCGTGGGTGAACTGCGCGGGATGCATCTCCAGGACGATATCCGTGCCCTCATCGAGGATCTCCTCAAAACCAACGCCACGAGCGTCGCGACAATCCAAGACGCGGCCACCGACGCCGCCCTTACCGCGCGCTACGCCATCCCGGCCCTTCTGGCCGCCTCACTAGGGGCTTTGGCGGCCGCCGTCGTCCTGCTCAAGCGACTGGTGACTCGCCAGCGAAAGCTCGGAGCCGAGCTCGATGCGGCCCGCACCGACGCGCTGCGCTCAGCGCGCGTGAAGACAGAGTTCCTTTCGAACATCAGCCACGAAATCCGCACTCCCCTCAGCGTGGTCGTGGGCATGTCCGACCTCCTCCTCGAGACGACCCTCACCCACGAACAGAGGCACCTCTCGCGAAACGTCCGCGATTCCGGCCAGTCGCTCCTCTTGCTGGTCAATGACCTCCTCGACTTCTCCAAGGCCGAGGCAGGCGAGTTGCGCATGGAGGAAATCGACTTCTCGCTCCTGCAGGTCGTGGAGAACGCGTGCGAACTCATGGCGGTAAAGGCCTTCGAGAAGGGCCTGAAGGTCGTCTCCCACGTGCGACCCGGTCTCCCCAACCTGTTGCGCGGCGACCCCTTCCGCATCGGCCAGATCCTGGTCAATCTCATGAGCAATGCCATCAAGTTCACCGAAAGGGGTCATGTCCGCGTGCACGCCCTCGGCGACGAAGTGGGTCTGGGACGATGGGACGTCCTCATCGAGGTCGAGGATACGGGCATCGGGATGAGCAAAGACGAGCAGGCCAAGCTCTTCCGTCCGTTCACCCAAGCCGACAACTCCACTGCGCGCAAGTTTGGGGGCACGGGACTCGGACTCGCTATTTGCAGGAACCTTTCGACACTCATGGGGGGCACCATCGATCTCGAAAGCGCGCCGGGCCAGGGCTCAACCTTCCGCGTCCGCATCCCCTTGTCACAGGCCGTGGCCTTACGGCCACGATCGTCCGAGTCCCCGCCTCAAGAACTTTTCGCCGGTCGGGCCGTTCTTCTCCTCACCGAAGATGTTGCACTCGCCCAAGCTCTCCTCGAACCACTAGCCGCTTGGGGCATCGCGACCACGTGGACACGCACCTCCTCCGAGGCCATGGACGCATTGACGGCCACGGGAACGGGAACGCACGCAGACGCCTTCCATGCGGTGCTCGTTGATCTCCAACTCGGTTCAGCCAATGCGATGGCATGGGCAACCACCCTCGCCCGAACCCCAGCGACTTCGGGCCTGCCGCTCGTGGCCCTCAGCGTCACGCATGCCACAGCAGAACCGCACGGCGTTTTCCACGCAGTGGTGTCTCAACCTGTGCGGCAGTCTGCCCTCTACGATACGCTCGTCTCCCTTGCGCGACCCACTCACAACGCTCACCCGTCGCGCATCGCGGACTCCACCGACACAACGCTCCCTCCCACACGCGAGAAAACATGGACGCCCCTTTCGCGGGCGCACGCAGCCAAAGCACAGACTCTAGATACCGCCGCCGCGCGGCTTGCCCCCGGAGAGGCGTCGGCAAGGAGTTCTCAAGCACGCAGACTCGTGCTCGTGGCGGAGGACAACCGTGCAAACCAGACGCTCGCGCGCTTGAATCTCGAAAAGCTCGGCTTCGAAGTCGACATCGCGTCTAACGGCGAGGAAGCGCTCAGCGCCATATCTGAGCGCGCTTACGACATCGTTCTCATGGATTGTCAGATGCCCGTGCTCGACGGCTACGGAGCCACACGCGCTCTTCGGGCGCGCGAGACCGCGGCCCACCTGAGCGGCGGACGTAAGCCACGACTGCCCGTGATCGCCATGACGGCCAACGCCCTCAACGGCGATCGGGAAGCCTGCCTCGCCGCGGGCATGGACGACTACATGCCCAAGCCCGTGCGGCGCGACGTGCTGCAAACGGTCCTCGAACGGTGGTTGCCTGCGGAACCTACGGAACCTTCGGCACCCGCGGAACACGCCAAACATGCTGAACCCGCGGAACACGCCAAATTCAACGAAACGGCGAAAGTCGAGCGACGCACAGACCTCGGGCTTGTCGACGTGCACACCCTTGACGAGCTCGCCGACGACAGCTCGCGGGCCGATATTGAAGCCTTCGTCGACCTCCTCCTCCAGGAGGGAGGGCCGGCGCTCGCCCGGTTGTCCGCGGCGAGCGCGCGTTCGGACGCCCAAGGGCGCGCGGAATGCGCCGCCATCGCCCATCGCTTCAAGGCGAGTTACGGCAGCGCGGGTGCTAGGAACCTTTCCGCGGCGCTCGATGGTCTCGAAGAGGCATGCGCCCGACCATCGGATCTGAGCCACCAAGTCGCCGACATCGTCGCCGCAATCCCGCGCGTGGAGGAGGCCTTGCGCGCATGGACGCGCGCGGGCTCCCCTCGTCAGGCAGGACGCTCCGCCTGAGGCAGTTCATAGAGGGCATCGCGCATCTTGAGCGCCGTTGCCTCACTCATGCCCTCGAAGGTGCCTTCCGAAATGTAGAAGCCCGAGGATTCGCTCTCGACCCTGCGCACGCGAAACGAGAACTCGGCGTCCACCCCGATGCGGAGCGCGAGCTCATCGGAACGGAACGTGACGAGGGCACCCTTGACGAACTCCAGCATGCCTTCCACGCGGAGCTCCAGCTCGGAGATCTCCTTGAGAAGGAAGGTGTACTTGAGTGGCACGCCCGTGATCTCGGCGGGGAAGTCGACGCGCGTGCGCGGCAAGAAGCGCCCGCGGAAGGCAAGTTGCAGGAGCTCGCGCACCTTTCGCTTGAGCAACGAAGCCTCAACGGGCTTTACCAAATAGGCATCTGGATGGAACGGCATAGCCTCTTGGACTTCGTCTTTGTCTTTGCGGCCCGTGAGGAAGGCAATGGCGAAAGGGCGTACCGATCGGAACTGCTGGAGTTCACGGAACGTGGCGAAACCGTCGAGGCCCGGCATGTTGATGTCGAGCAGAACGAGGTCGAAGGTCAAGCCGCTGCGCATGAGAGCGAGTGCCTCCTTCCCGGACCCCACCGTCCGCGTGACGTAACCTTGCCGCGTGAGGATCGCCTCCACCAGCGCGCGGACCTCCGGAACATCGTCGACAACGAGGATGCGCGGATGGATGGTCGTCTCATTCATGAGGTGGATTCCCTTTCCGCCGCGCGTCCAGTGCGCGTCCAATGCGCGTCTGTTTCAACCCGATTCCACCCCAGCATAACATACGGTATCCTCGCGGTGGAACACGGGAAAAAACGAAAGGGAACCCATGCGTCTCGCACCCTCGACAGCCTCCACGCTCGGACTGATCTCGGCGCTGACCTTCACCACGTCCGCATGCGCTAGTCGCAAGTTCAATCCCACCGAACCGGAGGAAACCACTCTCTCGCAAGCCGCGGGTGAGGAAACCGTCGAGTGCGACGTCATCGTCGCCGGGGGCACCACGGCGGCGGCGGCCACCGCCATCGCCGCGGCGCAGTACTTCAAATCCAAAGGGGCGAGCAAGAGGGTCGTTTGCCTCACTGAGCCCACCGATTGGGTCGGCGGGCAGCTCACCGCTTCGGGAGTTCCCGCCGTCGATTTCGCGCACCACAAGGTCGACGTGAAGCCTTCGCTTCCGGGAACAACGCCGGCGGATCCTGTCTCAAAGCCACCCCTCATTAACCT
>JBIKVI010000379.1:0-3912 GCA_044356935.1 Silvanigrellaceae bacterium
GGCGGGCTGGCGTGAACTCACTTTCGACGGGCGTGCCTCGTTCGACAAAATGTTTATCGTGGCCGCAGACGGCGCGTTCAACAAACCAGAGGGTGTCCCGCTCCACGCGGAGTTCGGTGGAAACGTGTTCCCCGACGCCTTTGAGCTCTCGATGCTCAAGGCGCGCCTGCACAATCTTGACGTCGACGTAGCCGCGCGCATCGATGGGTTTGCGCGCAAGCAGACCACGCTCAGCGTGAAGGCGAAGAACGCTGATCTCTCGCGCTTGGGCGATGTGCTGCCGCAGCACAAGTCCTTCCTCGTCAACGCATCCCTGGAACTCGACGCGGGCTTGGAGGGTGCCCTCACCGAGCTCGATGGCGTGAAGACACGGGTCAAGCTCAAGTCCATCCTCACGGGCTCGGATATCGAACTCGGGTGGTCGTCCGACCGCATCAAACCCCTCCACGGACGGTTGGATGTGACTAGCCGCAGGCTTGACCTCGTGTCTTTGCTTGGGCCGTTCACCAAGGGAACAGCGGCTGGCGCTGAGAGTTCGTCGGCTCCCGCCGATGCTGCAACCATCGCAGGACGCCCTGCGCCTGAAGGCCCTGGCGGATTGGGGGGCGGAGCTGACACGAAGGCGAAGGCTCCAGCGCCCACGCCAGAGTTCGAACTCACGGCCGAACAGAAGACGCTGCTTGCCGGGAGCGACGTCGAGGCTCGGTTGAGCATCGACCAACTGCTTTACCGCGACTTCAAAATCGAGACATTGAAAATCGATGCAGGAATGCAGGGGCTCGTGGCGCGCTTGCGAGAACTTTCGCTCGGCGCATTCGGAGGCTCAGCACGCGTCGATGGAACGGTAAACCTTTCCACGACTCCCCTGGCTTTCCGCGCGAAGCTCGACCTCGACCGTGTGCGCGCCGAACAGGTGCTGGCGTTCGCCGTTCCTCAACACAAGGACTTGCTCGAAGGCGGACTGTCGCTCAACGTTGACTTGGAAGGACGGGGCAGCACCTACGAGAACGTGAGCAAAACGCTCGATGGCAAAGGGACATTCGCGTTTTCCGACGGCCAGCTCAAAACCGAGAGCGTGGCATTAGTGGCCCAAGAAAAGTTCGATGCCTTCGTCGGCGGACTTTCCGTGGTCAAGGCCGCCGACGACGTCATCGGCGCTGCCGAGAAAATCCTCGCCAACCCCATCGTGAAAGCTTCGGGAGCCCTCAAGGAAATCGACGTCGCGAAGGCCAAAGCCGACTACGAAACCGTGCGCAACATCAGCATCGCCGACCGCGGCAACGTTGAGCGTACTCTCAAGGACGTGAAGGGAACGCTCGCCATCGAAAAGGGCCGCGTGTTCTTGGCTTCACGGAACGGAGGACGCGACGGTGAACTCGACTTCAAGGGAAGCGTCGGGCTCGACCTCTCCCTGCAAGGGAACGCGACGTTCACCGCCGGCGAGGCGCTTGAGCAGAAGATGCTTAAGCAAAGCAAGTACGCCACCCTCCTGCTCGACGACGCTGGCAACCTCGTGTTGCCCATGACGTTGGGCGGGAGCGTGAAGGCACCCAACGTGGGAATCGATTTCGCTCCGCTTCAGGCGCGCTTCACCGCGAAGGCGAGATCGCTGGCCGAAGCCGAGCTGCGCAAGCGAGCGGAGGAAGAACTCAACAAGCTGCTCAAAGGAAACGCGAACAAAGCGCTGTCGGACCTCAAGGGCAAAGCCGAGGGCGAAAAGAAGAAGCTCCAAGAAAAGGCCAAAGCCGAACTCGAGCGAGCGCGGAAGAAGAATCCCGAAGCCGACAAGCTCCTGAAGGGACTCCTGGGCAAATGAAAGACGCGCGTTTCCTTCTAGGGCGAGCGAATTCGAGGGCCTTTTTGGGGGTCTTAGCGCTGTGTGAACTGGTCTGGGGATTGCGTGGACGAGGCACCGCGATGGCGGCTTCGCCTTATCCGGTGAGTCCGCAGGTTCATGTCGAGGATCGCACCAAAGACGCACTCGATGCTCGCACTTTTCGCCCCGCAGTGAGCAATGGGTATGCGTATGCGAGGCAGGCCGCCGATATCCTAGCCCAGCCTGCCGATGAGCGGCGCGTCGTTACCGCGCCCGAAACGCCTCTCGAAGTGTTCGAGGCGCTTGCCGCCGGCCAAGGGAACCTGACTGACGAAGCCCTCTTGATGGCCTATGCGAGCGAGGCTGATGCGGCGTCGGTCGACGCTTTCGTGGGCAAACTCGCTCTCCCGCCCGAGATGGGCGTTTCCTATCCTCCACCTCACGACCTCGCGCGTCGGTTGGCACACCTTGCCGCGCAGCGGCGGGCCTGCGGGGAGGGTGCGGCCAACGTGGCACGCTGCTGCCGAGCGCTTGCGCTCCCCTTCGCGACCCTTCCTGCCTGGGACGGGCTCGGAGAAGCTGAGCGGGAGGGATTGAGGAAGGCCGCGCGAGCGGGCCGGCTGCGCGACGAGCTGCGCGAGCGCGCGTTTTCCGGCGAGTCTGAGGGTTTGGCGCCTGCGTCAGATGGGTATCGTCTCCAGGGTCTCAAGGTGTGGTTCGCGGGTTGTTCGCAGCGCCTCGAGCGCATCCCAACGCAACTGGAGGGCTTCAAAGGCAAGGTCGGCGATTACCACGCGGGATGGGAAACAGAGTTTCATCCCGCCGGCAGGGCCAAGAACATGGGGCGTCGCATCTTCAGGAGCGCCGATCGCAAAGTCCGCGTGGCTGAGACGCTCGATGAAAGATGCCTCCCCGTGGAGACCGAAGTCGTCTGGGAGCGGGCTGCGGGGCGCACTTCGTTCGCTTCGTACAATCACGAGGGCGCACGGGTCGACCACGGCTATTTCCCTGGTGGACACGCCAAGGCGGCCATCAAGTTCACACCCGATAGCTGCATGGGCTGCCATTACACCTTCGACGCGCGCCGTTTCGGCGTGCCTTCTCCTAGTTGGCGCGCCCTGCACCTCGAGGGTGGCCCCGGGTTTGGGCCCACGGGCGTCGACGGTGAGCACTGCATTCGGCCCGGAGAGCTCGTCGTTCGCCACGGGCGGTGAAGCGAGAAAACTCAGCGCGATGGATTCGGTGACCGCTCCGGACAGGGGTACGTCGGACTGAGGTGATCGGCGTTCACGTAAAAGGTGCTGCCGGACGAGTACGATGAGCCGCTGACGATCGAAACGTAGTAGTAGGGACCCTCTCGCTTTATCAATTGTACGATGGCGCCTGTAGCGAGGCCACGAGACAGAGGTGCGCTGGCAACATTGGTTCGAACCGGCGCATAGGTAGCGCCCCGCGGGCAGATGTACTGGCGACTCGTGGGACTTGGGGAAGTCGCAACTGAGGGACGCGGACTTCCGGCCGCCGAGGCGCCGGCGTCCTGCTGTTGGGCGCATCCCCCCAACGTTGCCGTACCTGCAATTGCCACGATGGCAAGAATGACAAAGGGGTTACTTCCGCGAGCCTTTTGCATTTCTTCTCCTCCCATTGGGCAATGGAAGCAAGTTCGGGTGCATGCGGAGGAACTTGAGAAGATTTTCGACGCACCGGAGCGCCCTGCTGGGAAATCGGCACAATGCCTTCGGAAATACAGCCATGGGAAGGGGAGGTCGACTCAGTCGACGTCGTAACGCTTCCACTCGGTGGAGAGTGCGCCGTTGAGGAATTCGAGACCTCCGTCGAGCTTCACGAGCTTGGCAGGTTCGCGATTGTCGCGGAACTTGAACTCGAAGCTGCCCTCGGCGAGGGTCTTGGGAGAGACGATAACTCGCAGGGGAATTCCGAAGAGGTCGGCGTCAGCGAACTGGCTGCCGGGCTTTTCGTCGCGGTCGTCGAGCAGGACTTCAACGCCTTTCCGTGTGAGGGCATCGTACAACTCACGAGCCTTTTCGAGGACACCAGGCTCCTTGGCATTAAGGACGCACATGTGGATGTGGAAA
>JBIKVI010000108.1:0-13685 GCA_044356935.1 Silvanigrellaceae bacterium
CAGGCTTGGAACGAAAACACCGGAGCGCATGCGCGCGCGGAATGCACACGCGCATGGAAGGCGCGAAGGCAAGGCCACTTCTGGGCGCCGGCCGTGCCGGCGGGACCTTCGGCGAAGGACTCAGGAGCCGTAGAGAAGAATGCGCGCGGGGCTAGGGAGCCATGCTCGGAGAAGAAGGCGACGCACTCGTCCCACGGGACGTCGGCGTAGGCCGAGCAGAAGACCTCGAAGAGTTCCACAGAGCCAAGGTCGCGATGCAAGGCCTGCAACAGGAAGAGGGTGGCGCGCAGATGCCCGACCCTTCGGAGATCGTCGTCGCGCCCGGAGCTAGACACCAATGCGGTGGCAGGAACACCCGCTTCGCGCAGACGCCGCGCGGTTTCGCGGACGTGCTCATTCCTCTCGCAAAGAATGGCGACGTCGGACCAGATGGGATCGCTCACCTGTCCCCGCGAGCTGACGTGGTCGCAAAACACCTTCCAAAGATACTCTCTCAATGCTCCCGTCGGGGCTTTTTCGGGCCCGGGTCTCTCCTTGTTGCCCAACGATGCACTGAGGATCTCCACCCGCGCGCGCTCGGGATGGCCCTGCTCCGGACGGCCCGCGGAAAGGGGATTGTGCTCGACGCGTCGCGATTGGGCGCTCGTTTCGAAGGGACTGCCGGCGAAATCGGGCGGGAGATCGCGGTCGCGCCATCCGAAAGCCAGTTCGGAGAGCACGTTGATTTCCTCCAGGAGCCGTGGGTCCGAGCGGAAATTCTGCTTGAGCTCCACGTGTCTCCAGAGGGGATCGCGCTTGAGCCCCTCCATGACTTCCACATGCGCGTTACGAAAACCGTAGATGCTTTGCTTGGGGTCGCCCACCACCACCATGCGGCCGCCCTTGTGCGTGGCCAGACGCAGGAGGATCTCGTGTTGGATGCGGCTCGTGTCCTGGTACTCGTCAACCACCAGTTCCTCCGGCGCGACGGGGAAGTCGGCGGGCACGGATGTGTCGAACACGCTGCCGGCGCGCGCCTCAGTGGGTGCGCAGTAGAGATTGTAAAGGAACACCGATGCGTCGGTGTAGGTGAGTGTTCCCTTGAGGAGACGCTCAGCGTACGCTTGCCTAGCAAGGGCGCGTATTTCGCCGAGCACTCGCGGGAGCGCGGGATGGAACGCGCCGGCCGCTAACGACGGTATGGGCGCGTCGAGGCAGAGCATGTGCTCCGAGAGCATGGCCGAGAGCAGGCCACCAAGGACCCCGTCGTTGCGGGCACCACCGGGTACCAACGCTCCCCTGCCTCGCGAAAGCGCTCCCGAAAGCAGGAAGTCGCACACAATCCGAGCGAGGCTCGCGTCGGAAGCCAGGGTCTCGAGGACGCCCTCGAGACGTCGTGCGAGCTTCTCCTTGACGAGCTCCTCGTCGAGGATGCTCACAGTGGGAGGGGAATACCGGTGGATGGCGCTCGGGTCGGCCCAAAGCCCGCGCACGGCGTCTTCCCAGAAGTGCGGGAAGCGCGTCTCAACCAGCGACAGGATGAGCGAGTCGATGGTGCTCACGTGGACGAGGCGTGCGGCCGTCTCCAGCCCGACCTGGGAGAGTCCGCGCTGCACGCGTTCGCGAAGTTCCCGATCGGCGGCGCGAGAAAAAGTAACAAGGAAAAGCCGGGAAGGAGAGACACCTAAGCTCTCGTCGAGGCACAGGCGTGCCGCCCGCCGCGACAGGACGTGGGTTTTCCCGGCCCCCGCGCCGGCCTCGATGACCAGGTGCTTGCGTCCCTTGTGCGAAGGCTGGGATGCGGTAGGGAACTCGACGGCCTCGCGCTGATCGGGGGTCAAACCTTCGAGAAGACCCTGGAGGGAGCGACGCTTCGCGTCGTCGGTCGTGATGTGTGCCTTTGGGCGCGCAACCTGAGTCATGGAGCGGTGGCCTCCTTGGCGCGCGGACGAGGACAGACATGGAAGCCTGCGCAAGTGGCGCACACCGACGCCGTCCGGGGTGTGGCCTGGAATTCGCCGTCGGCTAGGCGTTCAGCGAGCCGCCCGTAGACCTCCTCGAGACGAGAGTATAGCGGTCCGTTTTTTTGCACGACACGGCCCTCGAAATCGGCTCCCAAGAAGACGTCGGTGTCCTCGTCAAGGTTCTTCAAACGGTAGAGCGTGAAGCTCGCCACCGGATGCTCGTCGTGGTCGCGCGCCCAAGCCAACGCGTAGAGGGCGCCCTGCACGGTGAGGCGCGAGCGATCATTGGGCGCGTCGGAAGGGAACAGCACGAGCCTCCCTTCCTGCTTTCGCACCTTGGAGGTTTTGTAGTCGATAATGTGGTAGCCCAGAGGCGAGAAATCGACCCGGTCCACGCGACCCGTGAGCTGCAGTCCGCCCAAGGAAACGCCGGTCCGGAACTCCGGGAAGCCGCCAGGCTGGAGGTCGGGGTCGGCCTCGAGTCGCGCTTTCTCGGTGATGACCAAGCGCAAGAAAGTGCGTTTGACAGTTTCCTCGGCTAGGAGCCGGCGCAGGCGCGAGGGGCCCTCGTATCCCGGATCGAACAGGACGCACGCGATGTCGTCGGCAACGGCCCGCGCGATGGTTCCGAGCCCGTCGCCGCCATGCGCCACAGTGAGCGACGCGATGACGTCGCACCAATCCTCCCGCGGCGCCTCCACGAGGAAACGCGGATCGGAGACCCGCTCCCTCAAAGACGCGAGGTAACGAACGCGTCGTGCGTTGCGCCGTGGCACATCAGGCTCCTCCTCGCCCACGCGCTTGTAAAGGGAGACGAAAAGTTCGGCCACGCGGTGCACGGCCGTGCCCGTCTCGCGGGGCGGCGCGGTCGTGAAGTCCTCACGCTCCTGGTCGATGCGCAGCACATCGAGGAGGTAGAACCTCATGGGGCAATCGACGTATCGTTCGAACTGCGTCATGGAAAGAGTTTTGCTCGCCACGCCGCCGGAACTCTCAGCGCGGTGGAGCCTTTCCATCCAAGAGGAGTCACGAAGCCCTTCTTGGCCCGCCATGCCTCGTCCTGTGACGATGCGGGCGAGCGCACCGTCGCCACGCCACGTCGGTGCCACGGTTTCACTCGTGACGCGAACGCCACGCTTGTGGGAAAGATGATCGGGAAATCCCTCGAACTCGTCGAGCCCGCCTATCCAGAATTGTAAGGGCACCCCGAGGCGCGCGAGCCACAGGTAGAAGCCGCGATAGGATTCGTCGGTGGCCGGTAATTCGATGGCTACGTCCTTGCGCGCGAGGGCCGCCATGGCGTCGTTGAGGATTTTCACGACGAAACTCGGGCTGCGCGGAGCGTGCGGCGGTCCTAGGGCGACGATGCGCTCGGGGAGGCGAGCGGCCGCCACGTACGAAAGCGCTCGCGGCAAGAGGGAAAGGGGATGGGGCTCGCCCACGCGCACGGATTCGCCAAGGCAATGGCTTTTCCAAAGCTCGAGGAACTCCTGATCGCCTCCGCCCACGTAAGAGAGGCCGTACTTGCGTGCCGTTTCGCGGAGGTCGCCGGCAAAGAGGTCGAGGAGCGAGACCGCCTCGCAGAGCTCTTCCCAGTGACCTTCGAGCGTGCGAGTGACGGCCGCCCACGCTTCGGGAGAATCGACGGCAAGTTCACCCCGCGCGAAGGAGTCCTCACCCCGCGCGAAGCGCTCGAGAACTTCCTCATGAAGTGGGTGCGGGCCTGACGCCCTTGGACAAAAGACGCGTTCCTCATCGAGCGGGAAGTCGGCCAGGAGCACGAGCTCCGATGAGTCCGCGCGCGCGACGCGGGCAGATGCCTCCTCCCAGAGATGCCTCCTAGGCGCCACCACGCGCGCCTCCACATGGGAAAGGGGCGTCGCGTCGCCCTGCGCCGTGGAAAGGTAACATCGGGCGTGCAGGGTCAAATCGCCTTCGCCCGAGAGCTTGGCGCGCGCGTGGAAAAGGGCGTCGCGGAAAAGATCGACGACCGACGCCTGGAAATTCCCTGGCCTGTAACCCTGCGGACGCGCGTCGGGGTCTCCGTACTCCGGAGCCGCGAACCAAAGGAGATGCGAGCGCAGAGCTTTGGGCGGAAACTGGAGCCGCGTTACCCCTCCGGTGGCCTGAGAGGCGAGGTCGGCCACGTGCGATCGGAAAGCGGGGGTATCGAGGTAGTCGTAAACGAGGCGTTGGAGGCGGGAGAACGCCGGCAAGAGGGAGCGCGCTCCCTGGTAGGCGCAAAGGATCTGTTTGAAGGCCGCTTCGGTGAGCTTGCGTTCCTTTTCGCGCGTGCCCTTCTCGATGCGCTGGGTTTCGAGGAGGAGATCGTAGAGGTTCTCGTCCTGCGGGAACTCGACGTCGACGAGCGTGAGGATCTGCTTGGCCGTTGAAAGGGCGTCGGTCGCCGGGAATCGCAGGCGGAGGAGCAGGACCCGCAGGAGTTTCTCCTGGGTGACGACGTCGAGGAAGGGTTTGCGAAAAGCCGTTCGGACATCGTCGTCGAGGAGTCCCCCTTCCCCGGTAGAGGGCGAAAGCGCGAGGGCCTTCATGAGGGTTTCGGCGAAGGAGTCGAGCGTGAACATGGTAACGCCCGCGAGGAGGGCGCCTCCAGCGCGAGCCTCGCGCACCCGCCTCGCGAGCACGGCGCGCACGCCGAGTAGGTCTTCTTTTCGCTCGCAGATGACGACGAACCGCGAGGCGTCGCCATCGGCCACGGGGGTTGCGGCGACGAGTGTGGCGAACTCGGCGAGGGCGGCGTGCTCGTTGAGGAAGAGTGTGTCGGCAATAAATGACTTCACGCGCACGTCGATGGGATGCTCCTCGAGCCGCTACAGTCTGTGGGATTCGGTTCGTGGGACTCAGGCGTGCCTTGACTTAGGCGCGCCTTGACTCAGGCGCGCTTGGATGACCCCGCCGCGCCGCCTGCTGCAGCCTCTTGCCCCTTGAGGTATTCGGTGCGCAGATCCTTGCGAAGCACCTTGCCTACGGGAGTCATGGGGATTTCCTTGCGGAATTCCACCTTGCGCGGGACCTTGTAGTTCGTCAGGAGCGTCTTGCAGTGCTCGCGCACGTCCTCGGGGGTGAGCTTCTCGGATTTCGGAACGACGTAGGCTCGCACCGCTTCGCCCGTTTGATCATCGGGTACCCCGATGACGCCGACGAAAGCGACGTCGGGATGCTTGGCGATGGCGTCCTCGACCTCGTTAGGATAGACGTTGAAGCCGCTCACGAGGATAAGGTCTTTCTTGCGATCGACGATGCGGAAGTAGCCTTCCGGATCCATGAATGCGACGTCGCCCGTGTAGAGCCATCCGTCCTTGATGCACTTGGCTGTTTCCTCGGGGCGTTTCCAGTATCCCAGCATGACCTGCGGACCACGAGCGATGATTTCTCCTGGCTCTCCCTGCGCCACGCAGTGGCCGTTGTCGTCGACGATCCGAACTTCGGTGCTCGGCACGGGAATGCCGATGTGGTCGCGTTTGGCGCGGCCACCCACCGGGTTCACGCAAATGACGGGGCTTGATTCCGTGAGACCATAGCCTTCGTAGATGACTTTACCGGTGATTTTCGTCCAGCGCTCGGCTGTGGCGGAAAGGAGTGCCGTGCCGCCTGCGATGGCGGCCTTGATCGACGAGGTTTTGCTCGCGTCGAACCAAGGTTCGTTCATGAGGCCCGCGTAAAGGGTGTTGACGCCGGTGACCACCGTGAAGTTGAACTTCTCGAAGGGCTTCTTGAGGTTCGAGAGGGGACGGGGACTTGGGATGAGGACGTTACGGCTCCCCAAGACGTAACAAAAGAGGAGGTTCGCGGCCAAGGCGAAGATATGATAGAGCGGCAGCGCCGTGAGGAACGTTTCCTGCCCTGCCTTGAGCGTGTCGCCACCCGCCATGCACTGGATCTGCTGCACCTGGTTGAGAAGGTTGCGGTGCGTGAGCATGGCGCCTTTGCTTACGCCGGTGGTGCCGCCCGTGTACTGGAGGACGGCGATGTCGTCTTGGGAAACGGGAGTCTCGCCGGCCGGAGTCTCGCCGGGCCGCCAGGAAACCTGGCCACCCGCGAGGGAACGCGCGCCCTCGGCCATGGCCGTGGCGAACGGAACGGCGTGGACTTCGAGTTTGGGGACTTTTTTCTCGAGTTTAAGCTTGAGTTTAATGATGGCGCGCAGCGGCTGAGGGAAGAAGTCCGCAAGGCTCACCGTGACGACGTGGCGCACGGAGGTTTTGGGAATGACTTCCGTCAACTTGTCGCCGAAAAGATCGATGATGACCAGTGCCTTCGCGCCGGAGTCGTTGAACTGATGCTCCATCTCCGGTGCGGTGTAGAGCGGATTTACGTTGACGAGCACGAGGCCGGCTTTGAAGATCGCGAACATGGCGATGGGCTGAGCGAGGCAATTCGGGGTTTGGACGGCCACGCGATCGCCTTTGACGAGGCCCAAGACGTTGCGCAGGTATGCGGCGAAACGCGAGGAGAGGGCGTCCACTTCCGCGTATGTGAGGTGCCCTTGCATCCCGTTTGGAAGGCAGCAGGTGAAGGCCACCTGGCTTGAGAACGTCCGGGAGCATGCGGTGACCAAATCCGCGAGGTTGGCATACTTGGGTTCGCTCAGCATGGGAGGCGTGCCGGTGACATAGGACGAGAGCCATGGTTTCGCTTCATAGGCGGCTGCGTGCGCTGCGCTCATACCCTGTACCTCCAAGGGGGTGTTCCATCGGAAAACTTTTTTTGACAAACGGGTGCAGCGTATCAGACAACGGTCGACGAGACAAAGCAACGACGGGAGGAAGCATGGCCGGGTCCAAGCCGCGAGAGTGGAGCATCGAGCGATTGCCCGACCACGTCGTTGACATGATAAAAGCCGGCGAGGTTATCGAACGCCCCTCCAGCGTGGTGAAAGAACTCTTCGAGAACGCAGTGGACGCCGGGGCCACCGACGTCGCCGTGGAGCTCCTCGATGGCGGCCGAGCCCTCGTCCGCGTCATCGACGACGGAGGAGGAATTCCCCCAGGTGAATTGGCCATGGCGCTGCAACGTCACGCGACAAGCAAGCTGCGCACGCCCGAAGACCTCCTCGAAATCGGATCCTTCGGGTTTCGAGGCGAGGCCCTCGCGAGCATCGCGTCGGTGGGTCGTCTCACGTTGCGCTCCCGCATCGCCGAAGAGGAGCTAGGTCGGGAGATCGCGGTGGAAAACGGCGTCGCTTCCGACGTCAAGTCTGTGGCCGCGCCCGTAGGAACGTGTCTCACGCTCAAGGACTTGTTCCATGCCGTGCCCGTTCGGCAGAAGTTCCTCAAATCCACCGCGACCGAGTTCTCTCACGCTCAGGACTACCTCCTCGCGATGGCTCTCGCCTACCCGCGAGTGGGCGTGCGGCTGTCCCACAACGGACGCGAAGCGTTCCGTTTCCCTGCGGTGGCTGATCTGGCAGCACGGTTTAAAGCGATGCACAAGGAGACGGCCTCGGAGTTCGTTGCGTTCCGGTTTGAACGGGGAAGCTTCCGCGTTGAGGGATTCGCAGGGCTTCCTGAAACCGCTCGGCCGGTGCCGCGAGTGTTCCTGACGTTCGTCAACGGACGGCTGGTGAAGGACAAGACCGTGCGCGCCGGGGTGCTCGGAGCCTACAGCGGTTTGGTCCTCAAAGGGTTGCTGCCCTCCGCTGTGGTCTTCGTAACCTTGGATCCCTCTCGCGTCGACGTGAACGCCCATCCCGCCAAGACCGAAATCCGATTCGAGGATCCCCTCGTGGTGGAGGACCTGGTCACCGTGGGCATCCAGAGCGCCCTAAAGGATCATGTTTCGCGCCGCATGCTCAAGGGTCCTGAGACGCCCAGCGGCAGCGGTGCAGTGGCCGCCGCATCGTTTGCGGGTGCGAAGTTTGACAGGGGTGCCAATATCATCGAGCAGGCGTCGCTGCGCGCGGGTGCCTCTTCGCCGCCGGCTTCCTCTTTGGGCTCGACGCGCAAAGGCGCCTCGGCGTCGCGTTTCGAAGGCGTGGCGTTGGACCCGTCGGGAACCGAAAGCCCGGCATTCGACGCTCGCTCGAATTCCCATCACCAGCCCCGCGCCATTGCGCAAAAGGAGACCTATAAGGCCACATCTTCGGTCATCGCGTCGACCGGCAGCCAGCCCCAGGATACGCTTCTCGAAATCTCGCGGCCCACCCCATTTGCGGGTGGCCGGTCGGGCGGTCGAGCGGGAATGACCGCTAATGTGAACTCGGGCGCCCTTGGCAATGCTCATTACCTTGGGCAATACCTCAACTGTTACCTTCTTTTCCAGTCGGAAGGTGATCTCCTGGTCGTCGATCAACACGCCTTCCATGAGCGCATCCTCTATGAAGAGCTCAGTGACGCATCACGCACTGAGGCCATCGCGCGTCAGCAGCTCCTCGCCCCCATCCTCGTGCCCGTGCCGCGCACCTTGGTGGGGCCCGCGCTCGAAGCGCTGCCCGCCTTCCATCGGCTCGGATTCACCGTGGAGGCGCTCAACGACGGACACCTCGCCGTGCATGCTTTCCCGGCCTTCCTCCCGGCAAGCCGCGCGGCCGCGGTGTTCGACGAAATCCTCGCGCGCGTCGTGGCCCTCACCGATCTTCCGGAATCGGAGGTTCACCCCTTGGTGCTCCGTGCCCGCGGGGCTAAGGCCGAGTTCGCCTCTTTGGGGGTCCACGAGCGTTCCCTCGAGGCGCCCGCAGTGTATCATCTCCTTCATGCGACCATGGCCTGTCACGCGGCGGTTCGCGCGGGCGATCCCCTGGGCGAGGAACTCGTGCGCCGCTTGGTGGCTCGGGGGTCGGACGTGGATTTCTTCGCCCACTGCCCGCATGGGCGCCCCGTCTATCGGAGGCTCACCGAAAAGGACGTCGCCGAGTGGTTCATGAGGATCTGATTTCGGCTGTCTTCGTCATCGGGCCCACGGCAAGCGGCAAGACCGCCCTCGCGCACGCACTTGCCGAACGCTTCCCATCGCTCGCTTGCGTGAATCTGGATGCCTTCCAGTTCTACCGTGGCGTGAGCGCGGGCACGGCCAAGCCCTCACGGCAGGAGATCGCCCGTTATGAGTATGCCCTCATCGATTTCCTCGAAGCCCCCGATCGCATCGACGCCCGTGATTATGGGGAGCGCGCCGCAGCGGTTTGTGGTGAGCTTTTCGCGTGCGGACGTGTTCCGTTGTGCGTGGGAGGAAGCGGACTTTACTTGCGTTCCCTCCTGCATGGGCTCGACGATCTTCCGTCGGCCGACGCTGCGCTGCGAGCCCATTTGCGCGCGGAGGCCTTGGCGCAAGGCTGGCCCGCCCTCCATGCGCGCCTTGCACAGGTGGATCCCGTCCGTGCGGCAGAACTCCATCCCAACGATGCCACCCGCATCGAGCGTGCCTTGGAGATCCACGCTCTCACGGGCGTGCCCATGAGTACCCTTCGCGAGCGCACCGTCTCGCTCGCGAAGCAACCCACGCGTATGGATGCCTTCGTCGTGCGCGTGGAGCCCAGGGCCGATTGGCTCAAGGAACGCATTTCACGGCGTACGTGCGTTCTCGTGGGGCCCGCTTGGCGCGACGAAGTGGCGTCTCTGCGGGCGGCCCACGGGGCGGCTCTCCGGGAATTCCAGAGCATGCGGGCCATCGGCTATCCGCTGATTTTGGATGCCCTCGAAGGCGCGCGCACGTGGGACGAGGAGGCTCTCGCGGCGGACATCGCAACGCTCACGTGGCGGTACGCCCGCAGGCAGCTCACCTGGAATCGCAAGGAATTAGCGCAGGTGATTTGGGACCCGGCGGGAGGGGATTTCCGAAAAATCGAGTCGGCCGTGGCCGGGTTCTTGGCTCAGGTTGCGGATGCGCGCGCCTTGAAGGCAGCAGGCAAAGCGGCGTCGACGGGGGCCACCGGAGGGGACGGTTCATGAATCGAGAGGAGCTCGGCGAAGCCGCGCGCCGCATGAAGGGATTGGGGTTCGAGAAGCCCGGAGGGCGGGTAAGCTATTGGAGCGACGCCTCCTTCCTGTTCGAGGAGGAGGACGTCGTTTACTTCGGGCATGGCATGGGCATGGCGTTCCATTATCCCAAGCGCGGCTTCATTCGCCCTTGCACGTTACCGTGCGCGGGGTTCATCGATCTGCGCACGCGGACCGCGGGTTACGTCATGAAGAAGTGGCGTGTTTACGACCTCATCCCCGAAGCCCTGAGCGACGATCTCGCCCATCCGTGGCGTCGCTCCTGGGAAGCCGTGGACTGCTTTCCCACATCCTTCTATGTGAACGTCTGCGATCCCGATTTCGCACGGTTCGACCGGGCCACGGGGCACCTGTTCCTGCGCGACTGGTATGTCGACGTCGTGCGCGTGGTCATCGCCCGCAGCGTGACCCTCACGGAGGAGGAGGCTGCCGTCCGTGCAGATCTTTTCGCGCGTGGACTTCTGGAGAGGGAGATCCCGCTTTGCCATGGTGGTTTTCCCGATGTGGCGGAAGTCTACGCGCCCGAAATCGTGGACGCCGACGAACTCTCCGAGGCCGTGCGGCAGGGCGCTCTTTCGGCACGGGATGCCCGGCGGGCTGAGGCGCTCGCGCAAGGAACACTGGCCCAATGCCTCGCGGGGCGTGGCGCTTTCGCTCCCGCGCTTCTCCAGCGCGCGCTCGAGGCCGCCTTCGCGTTGCCGTCCCCTGGCGATGAACGCGCTTGACGTTACAACCCCGCCCGCCTCGATCGATTCCTCGTCGCCGCGCGCCAGGCCGTCGCGCGCGTCGTGGTGCTGCTCACCAAGACCGACACCCTACCAAAGGATGACGTGCGCGCTCTCGTTGCCGATGTTACGCGTAGGGCGTCCTGGGCGGAGATTGTGGCGGTTTCCGCATTCACAGGTGAGGGCATCGCGGACGTGCGCTCGTCCTTTTTGCCCGGTGAGACGGTGGCCCTGCTTGGATCCTCGGGCGTGGGGAAGTCCACGCTCACCAATGCGCTTCTCGAGACTGAAGCCATGGCTACCAACTCTGTCGGTGCGTTCAAAGAGCGTGGACGACATACGACCACGCACCGCCAGCTGTTCCGTTGTCCAGGGGGATTCCTCCTCGTGGACGCACCCGGCATCCGCGAACTCCAGCTCGACGAGATGCGCGAATCACCTCGCGGCGCCGGCCTCGATGCCCCGGATGCCTTTGGATTGGCGGAAGATGCTCTCACTCTGAGTGCGGCAACGCTCGCTTCGGGGAAGGATGACGACGATCCCCTCGCGCTCGTGTTCCAAGATGTCGTTTCGCTTCAACGTTCCTGTCGGTGGTCCGATTGCACCCATGCGCACGAACCCGGTTGCGCCGTGCGCGAAGCGCTTGAGGCAGGGACCCTCGGCCCTGAAAGGTTGATGGGGTACGAGAAGATGCGCCGGGAGCTGGAATACCAGGCGCGCCGCACGGACGCCCGCGCGCAGGCCGAACAAAAGCGCAAGTGGAAGGCCATCCACATGGAACAAAAACGCCTCCTCAAAACAAGGGGGGGCACTGGTGAAAGGAGGGTTCCTGGTGGTCACGCCAGGGTGTTCCGCCCACTTCTTGGACACCACGCTGGCAGCCGCGGCTCCTTGAAAAACGCGCTAGAAGGTGTTTCACGATAGGGCACGTGCCTTGCATAGCCAGCGCGCTCGCCCGGTGTGGTCACACCCGGGGACCGCCCGGACCACCGCCCGGACCACCGCTTGACCATCGGGTTGCCGCCCCTTCTCGCCAGGAGATTCTTCCATGACCCAGCTTCCCCACGCGCGTCGCTTCCCTCGGACCCTCGTCGCAGGCGGATTGACCGTCCTCTCTGCGTTGGCGGTCGTGGCCGGTTGTTCCCTTGGCGAAAACGAAACAGGTGCCGGGATCCAGGCTATCGATGTTTCGCGCGAACCCAACGAGACCGACGCGGCATCCTCACTGGCGGCGGTTGGACTCGATAAAGACGCGACCGGTTACATCGATTTGCGTGGAGTGGGAGACGCGGCGTGGAGTGGCACGCACCAGTCCTCGCCTATGTCGGCTCGGTTTGGCGCCGCACTCGATGGCCTTGATCCCACCGGGCGATCGTACCGCGGCGATCTTTCCTTCATCAACTGGGAATCAGTTGTCGGCGACCGCTGCGCGCGGTTTTCGGCCGCCTACTCTCCGGGGCGTTCGTATGCCTTCGTTTCGCGCGTGGAAAACCTCTCGCAAGCCTATGCCAAGGGATTCAATCTCGTTGGTTTGTCTAACAACCACTCGCGCGACTGCGCTGTGGCCCAAGGGTCTGAGGACGGGGTAGGCATGAGCCTTCGCTTGCTCAAGCCCCTCGACTCCGCGCAAGCCTGGTTGTGGCATGGCATCGAAGCGCGTTCCCGCAAGAACGAGGCCGCGGTGCGCACGTTCCGTATCAAGGGGCGCGACGTTCGCGTGGCATTCGCGAGCCTCTACAACGGGCGAGCCGATTGCCCGACCGCCGTGTGCGCCAACGACGCGACCACAGTGTTCACGAACTTGCGCAACGCCGCGGCCGACCTGCGCGTGTTGTCTATTCACTCGCAGGGTTCGCAGGGAGCCCTCGTGGACTTAGGCATCCGATTCCTCAAAGACTTCGATGGCGATGTCGTGTTCGGGCATGGCCCGCACGTCTGGGCGCCCGTGCGCGTCGTAGAGAAAAAAGATGGACGCCGTGGCGTGATGTTCGAGAGCCTCGGCAATTTCATCCATCCAGGGCTCGCCGCCCAATCGAAGAACCTCATCGGCCGTGTTCTCATCGACCCCTCCTCCCTCGCTATCAAACAGGTGCAGATCATCCCCGTTGCGACCAACGGCGGCTCGGCATCGTTCTCGTCCGCGTCGGCCACGTCGCTGGCCGCCAACGTGAACTGGAGACGCGATGCGGCCATCAAGGGCGCCTTTGCCAACATCAAGGATGAGTCGCGCCCCGTGACTCCCGCCGACATCGAGTGCCCCGCGGGATACTCCATCGAAGCGGTGGGCACCCGCGGCGGGCGCATCTGCAGCGATGGGGTGAACGCATACGGGCCGTTTACCAAAGGCATGATCGCGAAGTGCAAGTCGTGGGGTGGTTTGAGCGCCTGCGATGGCGATCGCTGGGCGCTCTCGCTGGCGATCTCCGCACGGGGCACCGAAGTGTGCCCTGCCGGGTCCGCGCTCGACAGGCAAACCCGTTACTGCACCGAAGGTACCGACGCCTTCGGCCCGTTCCCACAGAAGATGGTTGACATCTGCGTGCGCGAACGGGGCGGCGAGGCCTGCCGCTCGGCGCGGTGGAGCGTGGGGATGCTCAGGCTCGTTCTTGGCCTTTGACTACCCCGCGCGCGAGGCGCGCCTAGGCAGGTCCTCGTACTCGGTGACCTTCGTGTCGCGCATGGCGAAGTGCGAGTGGCTCTCCGCGAGATCGTCGGAAATGACACGCGGGGTCCGAAAAGCCGAGGAGAGGTCGATTCTGTGGCTCCGTTGACCCGCCTTGCTCCGAAGGTCCTGGCGAGCGTCATCGTGCGGGGCCTCGAGCCGTGAAGAGATGGTTTCTTGGGAGACTTCGTGCGCGTTCGCAGAGAGCGCGGCTCGATGTTCCCCGCTCCGGCTCACGACACCTAGCTCACGTGCGAGGGTTTCGGCGCGCTTGTGCAGAGCATCGTGGGCCCTTTGGAGCTCCAGTGACTTTGCGGCGGCGTCTTTCGCCGCCCGCATGGCTGCATGAGCGATGTCACGGCCGCGCTTTTCCTCTACTGACGCGCGTGCCAATGCAGAGTCG
>JBIKVI010000380.1:0-3884 GCA_044356935.1 Silvanigrellaceae bacterium
CCCGAGGAGTTCACCCCCCTCGCGTTCGCCAGGGCGTCGCGGGCCTGAACGCCCCCAGGCCATGACCGCGATTTGAGCGGATGTGCCGAAAAGGAGGGGTTACGGCCCTTGGTGTTGACGTTGCGGTTCCAGACCATGCGGTCACCCTCAGCCACTGCAATCTGCAGTGGTCTATGCACGGAAAAGCCATTGTGCGTTCTCACCCTCACACGAGTGACGCCCTTGGCATTCTTGAGCGAGATCGTCCTACCGTCCTTGCCGAGAACCTCGTAGGCTTCGTCCTTCACCAGTCCCAGAGTTCGGTACGTGCGGTTGGGCACGACGAGATCTCCGACTGCATAGGCGGACGTGAACTTCAGTTTCTCGGCGGGAAGATCAACCCGGCTGAAAGTCTCGAGTGTGGTTTCGTTGCGCAGCGCGCCGCGCATCTTGAGTGCCTCACGAATGAGGCCTGTCGCCTCTCCACGTTCGGCATTCGTCCTCGCGAGAACGAGTGTCGCTTTCCGATCGTTTTCGGAGAGCGTCAGATACTTTGACAGGGCGAAAGTCAGTCGACCTTTCGCGGTCGAGCGGAATGTGGTCGAGTCCGAGAGATGTTCGAGCGCCGCTTCGACTTTGCCCAAGTTCATCACTGCGACTGCTTTTCGAAGCTGTCTGTCTTTCTGGCGGACGCTCTCGTTCAACACAGCCCGTGTCGTGGTCGTATTTCGCTGGAGATCGAGAAACGGATTGCCCTGTTCGACGGGCGAAAGCTGGCGCGTGTCGCCGACGAGTAGAACGCGTGCATTGCGCAGGTGTGCACTGCGCAGCAGGGCGAGCATGTCTTTGGAGGACACCATGCCGGCCTCATCGACGATCCAAAGCTTTCCTTTTGCGCCAGCCGTCACCTTTTCACGCGCGAGCAAGTGGGACTGAAGGGTCGCGGCTGGAATTCCCGCATCCTTTGAAAGCTGGATTGCCGCTGTCGCGGAAGGTGCGAGGCCCCTCACTTCGAAGCCAGCCTGCGCTGATGCTTCCACGATCTGGCTCATCGAAAACGTCTTGCCAGCGCCAGCGACACCCTCCCAAATGATCACCTGATCCCTTGAAGAAAGTGTCCTGGCGATGGCGTCCGTCTGACCGCGTGTCGCGGATTGAAACTCGCGCTCAATCGGCCCCATCAGCTCGGCGATTCGGGTCTGCTTCTGTGGTCTTGCTAGACTCTGAAGTGAAGCGGAAATGTCGTCGCGAATGCGATGGAGTTCGCTGGGCTGAATTCGCTTTCCCACCTTCAAGGCGCTGTCCAACAGGTCGAGGTGCTCCCGCAAACTTGAGGCTCCTGGAAGCCCAGACTCCGCGCTCGCACGAAAGACATCCGCCGCCTTGCCTGCGGACTCGGGATTGAGCGCCTTAAGTCGACCGACGCGCTGAAGAATCTCCGAATTCAGGGCCAACGGCGCGTGTTTTCCGATGCCGTCTGCCACCAGACTCCGCACCTCGGCTTCGCCTGCCAATGCCGACTTCGTTGTCCAATCACCGCTCTTCGTAGAGACGAGTTCCTTGCCGACCTGCGCACGAATCGCCGCCTCAACATCAGGAAGTGCGTGAAGACCGAGTGTGGAGGAGAGCGCGGCTTCCATCACCTTCTGAGTGCGGAAAGTGACATCCCGCTCGGAGGCCATCTTGATGGACACGTCGATTACTTCGCGCACATCAGATTGGTACTTTCTGACTCGAGACTTCGTTGCGGTGATCTTCGTCAGGCCAGCGTCACTCGCCTCCTTTCTCCAGCCACTGACAAGGGCCCTTCTCGTCTGCGGGCCTTCCTTCGCTTTGCGGTTCTTGTAGACCAGATCCCTCGCTGACTTTTGGGTCGTGACGCCGAGCTTCTCAAGCTGCTCCCTACGCTTGGAGAACACGCGCAGCGAGTCGTCCGAGTATCCTTCGAGTTCGAACGTTCCGTTGCGGTTCTGGCGGATGTCGTACCCCAATCGTCTCACCTTCATTGCCAGGCTATTTTGGTACACGAGGCCGGTGAGTTTGCTGTCCCGGAACAAGAGGTCGTTGTGCATGGCGCGTGGCTTCCCATCGCTGTCGACGACACGATTCAACACAACGTTGTGGGTGTGGAGTTGGGGGTCTTTTAGCCGGGAGGTGTCGTGCTCGAATTGTGCGACGATGAGACCGCTTCCAATTCGAACTTCGCGGGCTTTCTTTGGCCCAATACGATATGCCGCATATTTCTTCTCGACGAACTCCAACGCCTCCTGCACGGCTTCCCGGTGTGCTCGTATGAGCCGCTCATCCCCGTAAACAAGCCCTTGAATCGAGACCGACTTCGGGGCGGAGAACGTTAGGTCGATTCCCGCGCGGCGCTTGCCGCCTGTGCTCTCGGGAAAGGCTAGGTTGGAATCTTTTCCGTAGAGAAATTTCTCGAATCTTTGGGGCTCGACCGAACCTTCAAGGCCTGCCGCTTTTGCGCCCGATCCGGCCCAATTCGAGAACTCGGTCGACTCCTCTTTCGTGTAGTAATTTTCCTGCTGATAGTATGTCCGCCCGTGATGAGGCGTGACGGCTGCCAATGACAACATCTTCACTCACCTCATGCTTTTCATTCTTTACGCGATGCGCCTTTCTCGAGAGTCAGGAACGGGTTGGATCGTTGCACTGGGCTAGAATCAATCTCAGGAACGTTGATAGGAGACTCGCTTGTCTTCGCGACTTCCGTCTCGCCGCCGATGGTCTTCGAGGTTTCTGTTTCCTTGGCGTGCGATTGCGTGCGAAGTTCAACCCAGGACTGGGCGGGAATATCGCTCTGTGTCGCGGAGCGGGCCATGATCTCTGGAAAACGGATGTAGTTGAAGGAGATGCGTGTCGGCGGGAAGCGAGCAAGTTTCAGGATGCCATGGTTTTCGCGCAGGCATTTGATCTCATCCGGCGTGACGGAAAGCCTGTCTTTGGATTTCACGCTCACGGAGAAACGCGAGCCAGCTTTCCCGTCGCCCGTCGAGTGCGTCGATTCCGCTTCCTCCACTTCGAAGCGGCCGATCCGTTCCGCGAGATCGCGGGAAAGCTGGTTCTCATTGCAGGCGAAAACGACGATGTTTTGCAGGCCCTGAATAATGTTCCTCGCACCCTCGGCCCCGTAGATTTGCTCGATCTGAGCGAGCGACTGAAAGCCTATAACCAAGGTTCCATCATATTTGTAACCCCGGTCCAGAACCTTCGGCAGAGTGGGCAGGTTTCCGATGGTGGAAATCTCATCGCAGACAAGCCAAATCGGACTCGTGTTCTGCCCCTTGTTCCGTTCGAGAACTGCTGTCGATGCGATGTCGAACCACAATCGAATGAGCGAGCGATTGTCTTCCCAATGGGAGTCGGTTGCGACGAGGAACACCCAACGCTTGTCATCGTCGCTCATGACCCATTCTCGAATCGAGAATGGCACCTCTTTCACGCCCGACCGCGTTTCCCTTTCGCGCACGTGGTGGTTCAAAAACTTCAGGAACGAGAGGTTCATGAGTGCCGTGGCGATGACCCCGGATGCCTGCCCACTCTCCCCCTGCCCGAGGTAACGATGGGACAGCTCATTGCTCGTTTTCAGGACGAGTTCCAGATCCTCTGCAGGGAGATTGGCGAGGGCCCAGAGTTGCTCCTGGCTTTTCGCAACGCGCAGAAGGGAAGCGAGAACACTTCGGCCCGTGGTCTGGAAGAACTTCGAATTGCCATCCATCCCTTCGCGCACTTCGACTAGAGCCTTTGCCAGCTCCACGGCCGACATGTTCTCGCACCAGAAATCCGGCCTATGTCTTGAGGCCGCCCGCCTCCCCGTTACGCAGCTTGGCGTGAGTGCCGTGGTCGCTTGAGGTCTCCCATTCCATCGAGTGCAGCGCGCGCAACGTCCC